>NZ_JBXWMG010000005.1:0-302233 GCF_059609705.1 Ruegeria sp. YTSC192 | reverse complement strand
TGGCGCGGTTGACGGGGCTCGAACCCGCGACCCCCGGCGTGACAGGCCGGTACTCTAACCAACTGAGCTACAACCGCCCGCTGCCCGTTCGTTGCTGAACGTTGGGGTGTATTATGGCTACGGTCGGGTATCGTCAAGCGGCGTTTTGAAGTTTTTTGTCAGAAGCCTGATTTTTGTTTGCAGTCCCCCCTCGGTCATCTTTCAAGCCGAGGCCCGCGTTTCCATACATTTGTGCCCAACCCGCAACAACATATTGAAATCACAGCGGCCCTCTACTCATCCGCAGCGAGAAATATTAACCATGCGTTCATGCGTCGTGGTCTCATTCTGATCCGCGCCAAAAAAACAAAAACCGGAGCAGCATCATGAAAAAAACCTTTGCCACCAGTGCATTGACCAGCCTTTTACTGACTGGCGCGGCATATGCCGTCGAAGTCACCGGCGGATATGTAGACCTGGGTTATTCCACCTTCACAGACAGCGATCTTGGCGATGTCTACAACCTCAACGGCGCAGGCGAGCTGGCGTTTTCCCGTGCGTTCAGCCTGCAACTGGATGCCGGCGGCTACCGGTTCGAGGACGAGGATTTCAACGGCACAAGCGTCACCTTGCACGCCAACCTGCACACGCAAACTGCCTCGTTCGGCGCCTTCTACGGGCAGGATCATATCGAAGACGAGACGTTCCAATTCTACGGCGTTGAGGCCGGTTTCGGCGCAGGCCCAGCACAAATCGAAGGGTATCTGGGCTTTCAAGATCTGAAGGAATTCTCTGACGCAGATGGCGTGATCCTGGGCTTTTCGGCCGGAGGGGCCGTCACCGAGAAATGGACTGTGATCGGTAAATACGACTACGTAAACGACATCGAAGGTGCTTTGGACGTCAGCGCATTTTCGATTGGCGCGACCTATAATGTAGGCACCAATGCACAGGTTTATGGCGAATTCGGCGCAGCGCATCTGTCCATCGGCAGCGCCAGCAGCACCGAACCCTTCCTTGGCGCTGGTGTCCGTATCAATCTGGGCAACGAGCGCGGCACAACCTTCGGACGCCGTGGCGTTCTGGACAAGCTGCCCGGCCTTTAATGAACTTCCGACCCCGGCTACACACAGGCCGGGGTCCTGTCCCTATGGGCCTTGCAGCCGAGAATGAGCTGCGGTAAGACGCCGCGCAATGGGTGATTAGCTCAGTGGTAGAGCGCTTCGTTCACATCGAAGATGTCAGGAGTTCAAATCTCTTATCACCCACCATTTAACTTATTGTTTTTGTTAAATTTTTCGCACCACTCGCGCATTGCCCCTTGGTTCCGAAAACCTATGAAGCAATTTCGCGCCCTGCCTGTGCGCGTTCAAATCCTTGTAAGACGATAGGACTGACCAGCGACACCAAGCTGTGGGACGGGTGTCGTTGACACCAAACAGCTGCGCGCTCGGAAAATAGACTTCCTCAAGTCGGAAACCTTCTCGTTGAAAAAAAGGCGGAGCCAAGCCCCGCCTTCTTCCAGAACCGTCTTAGATCGCTTCAGTTTAAACCTGCGACACGAATACCCTGCCACGCTTTCAGCGTTCTCGGGACATTCGTGTCACTTGGCGATTCAGGTAAAACCCGAAACACTTTAGTGCGCTGTCGCTGACGCGCTGGAACTTTCCGCTGTTTTCGCCGCCGCTGCTGCGGCCTCTTCCGCGGCCTCGTCCCACTCGATGGACTCGGGTTCGCGTACCAGCGCCTGTTTCAGCACTTCCGAGACATGCTCGACCGGGATGATTTCCAGCCCCTCTTTCACATTGTCCGGTATCTCGGCCAGATCCTTTTCGTTTTCTTCCGGGATCAGAACCGTCTTGATACCGCCACGCAGCGCTGCCAGCAGTTTTTCCTTCAACCCACCGATCGGCATCGCGTTGCCACGCAACGAAACCTCGCCCGTCATTGCGATATCTTTACGCACCGGAATACCGGTCAGAACCGAAACGATCGAGGTCACCATGGCCAGACCCGCACTTGGGCCATCTTTGGGCGTTGCCCCATCCGGCACGTGGACGTGGATGTCGATCTTGTCGAACTGAGGCGGCTTCACCCCGATCTGAGGCGAAATCGACCGCACATAGGACGAGGCCGCGTCGATGGATTCCTTCATCACATCGCCCAGCTTACCGGTGGTCTTCATCCGCCCCTTGCCGGGCAGCTTCAGCGCCTCGATATGCAGAAGGTCCCCGCCGACCGAGGTCCAGGCCAAACCGGTGACAACACCAACCTGATCGTCCTGTTCCGCCAGACCATAGCGGAACTTGGGCACGCCGAGGAAATCATCCAGATTTTCAGGCGTCACGGTGACCGAGTCAGCCTCTTTCTTGATGATCTTGGTCAGCGACTTCCGCGCCACTTTGGCGATTTCACGTTCGAGGTTCCGCACGCCCGCCTCACGGGTATAGGTGCGGATGATCGACTGCAGCGCCTCATCGGTCAGTTCAAATTCCTTGGCTTTTAGGCCATGGTTTTTGACCTGCTTGCTGATCAGATGCTGCTTGGCGATCTCGGATTTTTCCTCTTCGGTGTAACCGGCCAGCGGGATGATCTCCATCCGGTCCAGCAGAGGGCCAGGCATGTTGTAGCTGTTCGACGTGGTCAGGAACATCACGTTGGACAGGTCATATTCGACCTCAAGGTAGTGGTCCATGAACGTGCTGTTCTGTTCCGGGTCTAGCACCTCAAGCATTGCCGAGGCCGGGTCACCCCGGAAATCCTGCCCCATCTTGTCGATTTCATCCAACAAGATCAGAGGGTTCGTGGTTTTCGCCTTTTTCAGCGCCTGAATGATCTTACCGGGCATCGAGCCAATGTAAGTCCGACGGTGACCCCGGATTTCGGATTCGTCGCGTACACCACCCAGCGAGATGCGAATGAACTCGCGCCCCGTGGCTTTGGCAACCGACTTACCCAGCGAGGTCTTACCCACGCCCGGAGGGCCTACAAGGCACAGGATCGGGCCTTTCAGCTTTTTCGAGCGCTGCTGAACCGCCAGATACTCAACGATCCGCTCTTTGACCTTCTCAAGGCCGTAGTGATCGGCATCCAGAATGTCCTGCGCGCGGCCCAGATCCTTTTTGACGCGGGATTTGGTGCCCCACGGCAGTGACAGGATCCAGTCCAGATAGTTGCGCACGACGGTGGCCTCAGCCGACATCGGGCTCATGTTGCGCAGCTTCTTCAGCTCGCCTTCGGCCTTCTCGCGCGCCTCTTTCGACAGCTTGATCTCGTTGATCTTTTCTTCCAGCTCAGCAACTTCGTTCGAGCCGTCCTCACCATCGCCGAGCTCCTTCTGAATGGCCTTCATCTGCTCATTCAGATAGTACTCGCGCTGGGTCTTCTCCATCTGGGATTTGACGCGGGTCTTGATCTTTTTCTCGACCTGCAGAACCGACATTTCGCCCTGCATCAGGCCATAGACCTTCTCGAGCCGCTCGCTAACCGAGAGCGTCTCAAGCAGTTCCTGCTTTTGCTCGACTTCAATGCCCAGATGCCCCGACACGAGGTCGGCCAATTTGGCAGGCTCGGTGGTTTCACCCACGGCAGCCAGCGCTTCTTCGGGGATGTTCTTGCGAACCTTGGCATAGCGCTCGAACTCATCCGCGACGGTGCGCAGCAGCGCTTCGGTCGTGGTGACATCGCCTGGGATTTCGGTCAGATACTCGGCACGGGCCTCGAAAAACAGATCGTTTTCAAGGAATTCCGTGATCTGCACACGCGCCTGACCTTCGACCAGCACCTTGACGGTGCCATCGGGCAATTTCAGCAGTTGCAGGACATTGGCCAGAACGCCGGCCTGATAGATACCATCCACTTCCGGATCATCGACACTCGGGTCGATCTGGCTGGACAACAGAATTTGCTTATCATCCTGCATCACCTCTTCCAGCGCGCGGACCGATTTTTCTCGGCCCACGAAAAGCGGCACGATCATGTGTGGGAACACCACAATATCGCGCAGTGGCAGGACGGGGTATGAGGAATTCAGAGGCTCTTGCATGCTCTATCCTTATCATTGGCAAGACGGCTCTGGTCCCTGCTTGAGGCAACCGCTGGCCGTCTCCTGTCTTGGATGGTTTAAGGTGGGGCTGTTACAGCCCTATTTCAACCTCACCACCGTGTCTCAATGCGCAGCATGACCAAAGGTTCTGCAGACCGCAAGGCGCGCCGGGAAGATATCCACCGAAATTGTGCAGGTGCCTGCTAAATCGGCTCAATATCACCCTGCGCCCGCTGCGCATGGAAATTGGCCTGCCAAGCCTCAAATGTTCCAGCGGAGATCGCGTCGCGCATGCCCTGCATGATTTCTTGGAAGAAATGCAGGTTGTGCCAGGTCAACAGCATGCCCGAGATCATCTCGTTCGAACGGAAGACATGGTGCAGGTAGGCGCGCGAGTAGTTCGAACAGGCAGGGCATGTGCACTCTTCATCCAACGGACGTGGATCATCGGCATGGCGCGCGTTCTTGATGTTCACCACGCCGTGGCGTGTAAAAACTTGACCGGTGCGTCCGGACCGGGACGGCAAAACGCAATCCATCATGTCTACACCGCGCGCCACGGCGCCTACTATATCATCCGGTTTCCCCACGCCCATCAGGTAGCGCGGCTTATCGGTGGGCAGGAAATCGGGGGCAAAATCGAGGCAGTCAAACATCGCCTCCTGCCCCTCACCGACGGCCAAACCACCGATAGCGTAGCCCTCAAAGCCAATCGCTTTCAACGCCTCGGCGCTTTCTTCGCGCAGGTCCTGTTCCAGCCCGCCTTGCATAATCCCGAACAGCGCGTGGCCCGGGCGATCCCCAAACGCCTCGCGCGACCGCTGCGCCCATCGCATCGACAGCTGCATCGACTCGGCAATACGTTTCCGGTCCGCAGGCAATGAGGGGCATTCGTCGAAACACATCACGATGTCCGAGCCCAACAGGCGCTGAATTTCCATTGACCGTTCCGGCGTCAACTCATGCTTGGAACCGTCGATATGCGATTTGAAGGTCACGCCCTTTTCGGTCAGCTTGCGCAACCCTGCCAGAGACATGACCTGAAACCCGCCTGAGTCGGTCAGGATGGGACGTTCCCAATTCATGAACTTGTGCAGCCCGCCCAAACGGTCAATCCGTTCGGCCGTGGGGCGCAGCATCAGATGATACGTATTGCCCAACAGGATATCGGCCCCGGTGGCGCGCACGCTTTCGGGCATCATGGCCTTGACCGTCGCTGCGGTGCCAACCGGCATGAAAGCGGGCGTGCGAACCTCGCCACGCGGCGTGTTGATCACACCGGTACGGGCCTTACCGTCGGTTGCTTTGAGGTCAAAGGAAAACTGCTGGGTCATGTCATCATCTCGGATCGCGGAACCGGGCAGGATTTGCCCGATCCGCCGGGTCTTTGCAACCCGTCAGGGCAGAGAGGCCACGCGGGCCGTGAACAGATCAACAACCCCTGCCCCGTCGACATCCCGGCAGACCCAAACCGGGGGCCGCCCCTGATCCGGCACTGTGGCCCCGATTGCCTCGCCCTCGGTTGTCACCTTCAACCCCGTCTGAACGGTGTCGAACATATGATCATGGGTACAGGCGATGACGGCCGTCGAGTCGTGCAGACCACAGCCCTCCAACCCGCCTATCTCTTTGTAGAACTTCAGATAGAACCGAGAGATATCGCGCAGAAATGCCCCCATGTCCGGCGACCTCAGGGCCAAATCCTCAAAATCCGCGCTCTTGTAGAGCGTTTTCAGTGTCACGTCCAAACCGACCAAAACAGTCTCGGGCGGTGCTGAAAACACCGCGTCAGCGGCTTTGGCATCGTGGTAGATATTCGCTTCGGCATGTTCCGTGATGTTGCCGGGGCAATAGACTGCGCCGCCCATGATCACCAGACGTTTGAGATTCGAGGCGAATTCGGGATCCAATGCCATGGCATCCGCGATATTGGTCAACGGGCCGACCGCACACACGACAAGCTCACCCGGATGTTGGCGTGCCATTTCGACCAGAAACGAGCCGGCGCTCAGATCGTGGTTCTGCCCAATCTCGGGGATTTCGGTCAGATCACCGAACCCTTCCGGTCCATGCACATGCTTGGATGGGTTATGGCCGTCCTCGCCATGGGCAAAGGGGGCACCCTGCGCCACGGGGACAGCTAGTCCAAGCTTATCAACCAGATAGCGCGCGTTGCGGCTGGATTGATGGACATGGGTGTTTCCAAAAACGGTGGTTAACCCGATCAGGTCAATCTCGGGCGCTGCCGCTGCGTAGGCAATCGCCATTGCATCGTCGATGCCGGGGTCTGTGTCGATTATCAGTTTCATCCTCACCCGATAGCGCAAGCATTCACAGATGCAAAGCGGTCACTGTCGCTTGTTTCGGCAGTCAGTTTCTAGCATTCCGGATTTGCAACCACTCCGGTTCCCGCCATACCAGAGTTGAAATCGGGCGACTCAATCCCCAAATGTATACTATAGTACACAATAAAGAGGACAGTTATGACAGAAGAGCAGATCATCGGATTGCTTTCATCGAATATCATTTACCTGTTGGCCGCCATTCTGGTGGTGGTCGTCATTTTCAAAGGTATCAAAATCGTTCCCCAATCTGAGAAATATGTGGTGGAGCGGTTCGGACGGCTGCATTCGGTCCTTGGACCTGGGATCAACTTTATCGTTCCGTTTCTGGATGTTGCACGTCACAAGATATCCATTCTTGAGCGTCAGCTGCCCAACGCAACGCAGGACGCGATCACAAAGGACAACGTGCTGGTGCAGATCGACACCTCGGTCTTCTACCGCATTCTTGAACCGGAAAAGACCGTCTACCGTATCCGTGACGTAGACGGCGCGATTGCGACCACGGTCGCGGGTATCGTGCGGGCTGAAATCGGCAAGATGGACCTGGATGAGGTCCAATCGAACCGCGCGCAGTTGATTTCGCAAATTCAGGCCAGCGTCGAAACCGCCGTCGACGACTGGGGTATCGAAGTGACCCGGGCCGAGATTCTGGATGTGAACCTCGATCAGGCCACCCGCGACGCAATGCTGCAGCAGTTGAACGCTGAACGCGCGCGTCGCGCTCAGGTCACTGAGGCCGAAGGTCAGAAACGCGCGGTTGAGCTGCAGGCGGACGCCGAACTCTATGCGGCCGAGCAAACCGCGAAGGCCCGCCGCATTGAAGCCGAAGCCGAAGCCTACGCAACCGGCGTTGTTGCCAAGGCCATTCAGGACAACGGCATCGAGGCCGCGCAGTATCAGGTCGCTCTGAAACAGGTGGAATCGCTGAACGCTCTGGGTAATGGGACGGGCAAGCAGACGATTGTTGTTCCGGCCAACGCGCTCGAAGCGTTTGGCGATGCGTTCAAGATGCTCAAAGGGGGTAAATGATGGCTGACCCGTTTTGGATGACGTGGTGGATCTGGATGGCGGGCGCTCTGGCGCTTGGCATTCTCGAGATCGTCCTGCCCGGGTTCATCTTTCTCGGATTCGCCATTGGCGCAGCAGGCACGGGTCTGCTGCTTCTGATCCCGGGTCTTGCGCCCTCTCTGCCGGTTCTGATGCTGATCTTTGCGGTTCTGTCGCTGGTCGCATGGCTGGCCCTGCGCAAGACATTTGCGCATCCGCATGGGCAGGTAAAGACGTTTGAACGTGATATCAACGACTAAGCACAAGCAGCGCCCAGGAATGATTGCATGACTGGACGCTGCCAGACCTGTTCCCTATATAATCACTCAGGCAACTGACCCGAGGCAAAGATGACTCACCCGAGCGAACAGTTAGAAGGCACACCGTTGATTGCGCCATCGAGCATTGAACACCCCCTGTATGATCAGGTGGTCGAAGCATGCCGGTCGGTCTTTGACCCAGAGATCCCGGTCAATATCTACGATCTGGGCCTGATCTATACGATCGACATCAAAGACGACAACGCCGTCAAGGTGATCATGACCCTGACCGCACCGGGCTGCCCCGTCGCCGGAGAAATGCCGGGCTGGATCATGGAAGCCATCGAACCCGTTGCTGGCGTGAAAGAAGTCGACGTAGAACTGACCTGGGAACCGCCCTGGGGCATGGAGATGATGTCGGACGAAGCGCGGCTTGAGCTGGGCTTCATGTAGCATCAACGCCTAGCTAAGCCTTTGTCACAAAAGGTTAACCCGTCTGTTACAAAAGTGTCGAGCTACTGTCACAGTACTGCGGGACACATGCGGCGCAAGTGTTTGCATTTCCAAACGCTCTTGCAAATGGGCCTGACTGGAAGACACCGCCCCCCCGTGGAACCGGCCCGGAAATTGGACCGCCCTTGCCCGAGGGCGGTCTCTTTATTTTTGGACCTTAGCTTACACCGCACTTGGTCTTGATTTCATCGGATCGCGCGTCGAGCTGCTTGATGTAATCGCCAGACAGCATCTGCAATCGCTTGCCCTCGGTCCCGGTCACCAACCCCAGCAAAGCACCCGCAGGCGTAATCGCCGCAATGCTTTCCACCTGTTTGTCCTCAGCATGTTTCTTTTCCGCCGCAATCGCCCGCAGGTCGCCCTCGGCTGTTGCACAATTGATAGGGTGTCGTTTCTGATCTTGGTCAGCGTATGACGGAACCGACAGCGCCGCAAAGACTGTGGCTGCCAACAAAACCGAAGAAGTTACATTCACTTCGCGCTTTAACTTATTCATTTTAAATATTTCCCCTGCAAAAATAGGCCTGACCGCTAACGCGCGGCCGGTGTGATCTGGAAACAGGCTACGCCTATCCGCAATCCGAAAGCAACACGCATGCTGCTGCGCTATTTATGCGTCGAATGTCACTTTCTACGGGCCGCTGACTTGAGCCTGCCGAAAGACGCCCCTAAATTACATCTATCGCGCGACGACGGAGACTCAGATGTTCGGCATTCCCGGCAAACAGGCCGTGACCATGACGCCCAAAGCGGCAGAGCAGATCACCCGCCTGATGAAGTCCGGCGGTCATGCCGGTCTGCGCATCGGCGTAAAAAAGGGCGGTTGCGCGGGCATGGAATACACCATGGACTACGTTGATGAGGCTGATCCCCATGACGAGGTCGTGGAACAGGACGGCGCACGCGTGATGATTGCCCCTATGGCGCAGATGTTCCTGTTCGGCACCGAAATCGATTACGAAGTCTCGTTGCTGGAATCCGGGTTCAAGTTCAAGAACCCCAATGTGGTCGACGCCTGCGGTTGCGGCGAATCGATCAAGTTCGACGAAACCCTCGCCCAGCAATCCTAGCTTGCGTTCAAGTGAATGTAGGTCTCGTTGTAACGCCGTGTCAGATGATCTCCGGCGGTGATCACCTGTTCTGAATTCGGCGGCGCGACATTCGTGTGGTAGGACGGATTAAAGAACAACGGGACCGAAATCCGTTCCTTTGTTCCACCGACCACCCTATGCTCGGTCGCTTTGACGCGACCGGCGGTCCAGAACTCCAGCATCTCGCCAAAGTTGATGATGAACACGCCCGGCTCGGCCTCGACCTTTTCCCAGCTGCCATCGGGCATCCGCACCTCAAGCCCCGAGGTGCCATCGGTCGCCAGAAGGGTTACGCAGCCATAATCGGTATGCGCGCCGATGCCGAAATCCTTTTCTCCGGCCCAATCCGGGCGCTGCGGGTAGTAGTTCCCACGCAGCAAGGCCATCGGCGTGTCAAAAGCGTCGTCGAAACTGTCCGAGCCGCGCCCCAGAGCCACCGCAATCGCCCGCAAAACGCGCATCGCGACGTCACAGGCGTCGGTGTAATAGGATTGAACGGCCTCTCGGAACCCATCCGGTTTAGCCGGCCAAAGATTGGGGGCATAGACGCTGAGATTCTCGGCGCGATATGGGTTCTCCAGCGGCAATTCATAACCGCAATCGAACACTTCCTTGAAATCGGGGTTTGCGTCCGGGTCGACCTGCTCGGATTTTGGCGCCCCCCAACCCCGGTTCGATCCGGTCGACGCCATATCGACCGATTTCTTTTCCTGCTCTGGCAAATGGAAGAAGGCGCGGTACGCCTCGATCACGTCCCGAACCCTCTCGGCGCTTAAGCCGGTGCTGCCGACGGTCAGAAACCCCACATTACCGACGGCCCGCAGCAATCTGGCAAGCTCGTCTATGTCCTGATTGTCCAGTTTCTCAAGGTTGAGTTTTTCGATCATGGCACCCTCGGAATCGCTGGGCGGACCCTGCCTTTCCGGTGTCGGAACTGCAACCGGAATTGTAAGGCCGGACCAAGGGTGATATCGCATGAAAAACCCAAAGAATAGCGACAAGGGAGACGCGGAGATGCGGCGCAAACTGGCGGCTGGAAACTGGAAAATGAACGGAACCAGCGCGGCGCTGACCGAATTGGACGCCTTGGCCGCGAAACACCCCTCGCCCAGCGTCGACGTGTTGATCTGCCCCCCTGCCACGCTGTTGCACCAGGCCGCGGAACGCACCCAGGGCACGGGCGTTGCCGTCGGTGGGCAGGATTGCCACGCCGCGACCTCAGGCGCGCATACTGGCGATATCAGCGCCGAGATGCTGAAAGACGCAGGGGCCTCGGCGGTCATTCTGGGACATTCCGAACGGCGCGAAGACCATGGCGAACAGAATGAAGATGTACGCGCCAAGGCCAACGCCGTGATGGAGGCGGGCCTGCAGGCGATCATCTGCGTCGGCGAAAGCCTTGAGCAGCGCGAGGCCGCCAATACACTGGACATCATCGGCGGTCAGATGTCGGGGTCGATCCCGGACCGCGCCACCGGTGAGAACCTGATTGTCGCCTATGAGCCGATCTGGGCCATCGGCACCGGCAAGGTTCCGACACTGGACGAGATCGGCGAGGTCCATGACTTCATCCGCGTCCAGCTTGAGCGTCGCTTTGGCGAAGGCGTGGGGCGCTCGGTGCGTTTGCTCTATGGCGGTTCGGTCAAACCGTCAAACGCAGCCGAGATTTTCGGTGTGTCCAACGTGGATGGCGCGCTGGTCGGTGGGGCCAGCCTGAAAGCGGCCGATTTCTCGGGCATCGTTGAAGCGCTGGAAAGCGTCTGAGGAGCATCAGGCCAGTTTCATCGTGATCAAGCCCGCGACAATCAGAACCGCTGCGCAAATGCGCGTGGCGGTCACGGCCTCGCCCAGAAACAGGATGCCAACCATAAACGCGCCCACCGCGCCTATGCCGGTCCAGATCACATAAGCCGTTCCCAAAGGCAGGGTCCGCATCGCAAGCGCTAGCAACGCGAAGGACCCGATCATTGACACGCCCATCACAGCCGTCGGCCAAAGCCGTGTGAAACCAGCCGACTGCTTCATGGCAACGGCCCAGATAATCTCCAACAGGCCGGCAAATAAAAGAAAAATCCAGGACATCGAGGACCCCTTTCGGATTTTCGGGTCGTCCCGAATGATCGCCCTTTGTGGGGAGGTCGTCCTCTGACGCTTTAGGTAAGTACTCTGCACCCGTATTCAAGGCACGAAAAAACCGGGCGAGAAAACGCGCCCGGTTCGCTCTCGTTAGCCACCCCTATAGCGTTTCGGGTTAATCTTGTGACACGAATACCCTGTCACGCTTTCAGCGTTCTCGGGACATTCGTGTCACTTGGCGATTCAGGTAAAACCCGAAACGCTTTAGTTCGTTATGATTTCCGGCCCCATGAAGGTGTTGGGCAGGAAGGTCGATATCCACGGGATATACGTCACCATGATCAGGAAGACGAACAGCACGGCCAGGAACGGCAGCGCGGCCTTCACAACGCCCATCATCGGCATACCGGCAACGCCCGAGGTCACGAACAGGTTCAGCCCGACCGGAGGTGTGATCATCCCGATCTCCATGTTGACCACCATGATAATGCCCAGATGGATCGGATCGATACCCAGCTCGATCGCGATCGGGAACACCAGAGGCGCCACGATCACCAGCAGACCCGATGGTTCCATGAACTGACCACCGATCAGCAGGATCACGTTCACCACGATCAGGAAGGTCACCGGACCCAGCCCGGCCGACAGCATGGCGCTGGCGATATGTTGCGGCACTTGCTCATCCGTAAGCACATGCTTGAGGATCAGCGCGTTGGCGATCACGAACAACAGCGTAACGGTCAGCTTGCCAGCCTCGAACAGCGTGTGCTTGGTATCAGGGTGGAAGAAAGCCGTGAGCAACGCATAGGGCTTTTTAAGCAGCGACAGGTTCTGCGTGCCTTCCTCGGTGCTGAGAGGCCCCATATCCTTGTAGACAAAGCTCGCGATAAAGAAGGCATAGACAGCAGCCACCGCAGCAGCCTCGGTCGGGGTAAAGATGCCCCCGTAGATACCACCGAGGATGATCACGATCAGGAACAGGCCCCAACCTGCTTCGCGGGCCGAGGTAAATATCTCACCCCACCCTTTCCAGTCACCTTTCGGCAGGTTCTTGACCTTGGCCATCACATAGATCGTCACCATCAGCATCAAACCGGCCATCAGGCCCGGAATGACCCCGGCAAGGAACATGCGCCCGACCGAAACCTCAACGGCGGCTGCATAGACGACCATCACGATGGACGGCGGGATCAGGATACCCAGCGTACCAGCGTTACAGATCACCCCAGCGGCGAATTCCTTGGAATAACCCACCTGCCGCATCCCGGCGATAACGATCGAGCCGATGGCCACAACCGTCGCAGGGGAAGACCCCGAAAGTGCCGCGAAGAGCATACAGGCAAACACGCCCGCAATCGCCAGACCACCCGGAAGGTGCCCCACACAGGCAATCGAGAACCGGATGATCCGCCGCGCGACCCCTCCGGTCGTCATGAAGGACGATGCGAGGATGAAGAACGGGATCGCCAGCAGGGTGAAGTGCCCCTCGAACGCCTCAAACAGCGTGCCTGCAACCGAAGCCAGTGAGCTGTCTGAGTAAATCAGCAGGAACAGGGTCGAGCTGAGGCCAAGTGCCACCGCAATCGGAACTCCGATCAGCAGCAGGCCGATGACCATGGAAAATAGAAGTACAACGTCCATCAGTCATGCTCTCCTTGCTGCGCACGAACCTCTTCGATCTCGTCCTCAACCTCGTGGCTGGCGACCAGACGGTCCGCCTCACCTCGCCAGATCTGCACCGCGACCTGCGCAAAGCGGATCACCAGCAGCAACATCGACAGTGGCAGGACGAAATAGGGAACAACTTTGGGCAGCTTTTCGTAATATTCGCCGTAGTTGATCATATCCTCGAGAAAGCGCAGCGGCGCGATCATCGGAATATCATCAACTTCGTAAAAGCTCTGACTGCGCGCGTCAAAGTTCAGACCCGTGGGAAACCAGCGGCCTGAGGTTGGCGGCAGATCCGCGAAGACAGCCCAATAGTCATACGACCCCTTCAGCAACAGCAGCGAAAACGCAAGACAACAAGCCACCGAGATCAGCGCCAGAATCCGACGCGGCGCAGGGGCCAGCATGTTCAGGATTGCATCAACGCCGAGATGGGCGTGTTTCTTGACGGCATAAGATGCGCCCAAAAGCACAAGCCATCCAAACAGGAAGACCGTCAGCTCAAGCGCCCACAGGATATTCGAGTTGAAGAAGAACCGCGCGATCACGTTGGCAAAAGTTACGACCGTCATCAGGCCAAGTAGCGCCGCGATCAGGGTTTCTTCGATATGGTCGACCAGCCCAGCCGGGCCGGATTTCGCACCAGACATCTATCTGTCCCCACATTTTTTGTGATGATGAGAGTGTTGGGGCGGGCCTATTTCGGCCCGCCCGGCCTGCGCGCAGATTACTCCCCAGTCCCCAGCGCGCATCCTGAACCGGGATCAGAACCCGGCGTTGATCGCCTGAGCGGCGTCGATCTTGTCCTGACCTACGTCATCCGCGAACTGGTCCCAAACCGGTTTCATCGTGTCGACCCAGGTCTGACGCTGTTCGGGCGTCAGCTGACGAATGATACCACCCGCATCGGTGATCGAGGCCTTGGCGGCTTCGTTCACGGCAAAGGCTTCCTTGTTACGTGTCTCGGTGACCTCAGCCAGGATGGTCAGGAACTGATCACGCACTTCGGGGTCGAGGCTGTCCAGCCAGTCCACCGAGGTCACGACCAGATAGTCGATGATGCCATGGTTGGTCTCGGTGATGCCGTCCTGCACCTCGAAGAACTTCTTGCCATAGATGTTCGACCAGGTGTTCTCTTGCCCGTCGACAACGCCCTGTTGCAGCGCGCCATAGACTTCCGAAAACGCCATCTTCTGCGGGCTGCCACCAATCGCTTCCATCTGCGCAACCAACACGTCCGAGGACTGCACACGGAACTTCAGACCATCAGCATCAGCCGGGGTTTCCAGCGGCTTGTTCGCCGACATCTGCTTCATGCCATTGTGCCAGAACGCCAGCCCCTGCAGACCGCGGCGCTGCATGCTGTCCTTCATTGCCTGACCTTCATCCGAAGCCTGGAAGGCATCCACTGCGTCAATGTTCTTGAACATGAACGGCAGGTCAAACAGGCGGAACTGCTTGGTGAACTTTTCGAATTTGGACAGCGACGGTGCCGCCAGTTGCACATCACCCTGAAGCATCGCCTCAAGAACCTTGTCATCATTGTAGAGCGTCGAGTTCGGATAGACTTCTACACACATGACACCCTGCATCTCGTCATTGACGCGCTGTTCCAGCAGCGAGGCAGCGATGCCTTTGGGGTGCTTGTCGGTGTTCGTCACATGCGCGAACTTCACAACGATCTCACCGTCGTCACACGCCGCCATGCCCGCCGTTGCCGTTACCGTCAAAGCCAGCGCTGTGGCTGCTGTTGTCAGGAATTTCATCTGTTTTCCTCCCAGACTTCCTCGAAATGTCTCATCGGTCCCATCTCGGCACCGTATGGACGGCAGTGAACCGACTGCTTCACGGTGAAACAACAGTTTGTAATAGGCCTTGTGATGTCAGGATTTTTTTCCTTAAAACAGTGCATTACAACCTAACTCTAAAACACGTAATTAGGCCACCATCGCACATGTGCGAAAACCCGCACATCCCTCGACCCCATCGTGCGGAATCTCGCACAGTATTCCGAATCACCCCCGAATCGATCAGACACCATCCGCAGTCCGCCTTGGCGGACTGCCACGCCCAACAGCTTTAACCGCATGCAAATGCGGGCAAAGCTGGCGGGAGGGGCCCCTATCGCCGATAATCCTCGGGCCGAATCTGATAGCGCGCCAGTTTGTCGTAAAACGTCTTGCGCGGAAGCTTCAGCGCCTTCGCAGCATCCGAAGCCTTGCCGTTGTGCCGCCCCAAAGCAGCGATGAGCAACGAACGTTCCACCCGTGCCATCTGCTCGTTCAAACCCAGATCCGTCGCCTCTGAAACCTCCTCGGGCATGCCCAAAACAAATCGCATGGCCGACGACATCAAAGACCGCGCATTGCCCGGCCAATCACTGGCCATCAATGCCGCAAGATGCTCGGGTGACACGTCCGGTTCAGCGATCCCCGCCTGCTCGGCGGCCTGGGCGACATAGTGACGAAAAAGCGTCGGAATATCCTCGGTGCGCTCCGCCAGAGATGGAATGCGCACGCGCATCACATCCAGACGGTAGTAAAGATCGGCATTGAATCGGCCCTCAGCAGAGATCGCAGACAGGTCCGAAGTCGTGCCCGCAATGATCCGCGCGCCTGCGCCGCGCTCAATCACATCCAGAGCTTCATACTGAGTAGCCTGCGGCATCGCGGATATCTCATCCAGAAACAGAGACCCACCCTTGGCATCTTCACAGGCCCGGGTGAATTCCTGAACGCCCAACCCGGCCGCCGCGCGTTTGACGAACGGTCCCTGTCCAACGGGCGACATAAGATGTACAACCTCGGCAACTTTGGAAATCCCGCTCCCCGCCGGGCCCGTGACCAGTACCTCGGCCCCGGTCGGAGCGACACTGCGCACGCGTTCACGCAAGGCCTCGGCCTGTGGGGAAAGCCCAAACAAAAGCCGCGCCGCCGGGTCTCCGCGCTCCAGTTCGGATTTCAGCGCGCGCTGTTGGATGATATGCGTGCGCGCATCAAACGCCTTGTCCAGAACCGCCAAAAGATCCGCCGCAGCACAGGGTTTCTCCAGAAAGTCGAACGCCCCCTGCCCCATGGCCTGAACCGCCATCGGAATGTCGCCCTCACCCGTCAGTAAAACCACTGGCAAGTCAGGATCGATCGCTTGCGTATAGCTGAGCAGATGAAACCCGTCCCGCCCCGGCATCCGGATATCCGATAGGATGACCCCTGGAAAATCCGCTCGAATGTGATCTTTGGCCGCCACGAAGGACCCGGCCGCGACAGGCTGATAGTCAGCCAGTTCGAGGGTCTGCGCCAGCGCCTCGCGCACCGCAGCGTCGTCATCCACCACCAAAACGACCCGCGTCATGCTGCCTGTTCCTTCTCACAGGGCTCAAGTTCAACCGTGAACTCTGCCCCCTCTTCCGTGTTGTTTCCACAGATATTGCCACCGAAGCTCTGGACCAGACCATATGAGATCGAAAGCCCTAGTCCCATCCCTTCGGAAGAGCCTACAGCCTTGGTCGAATAAAACGGCTCGAACAGCTTTTCCGTGTTCTCGATCCCCGGCCCGATGTCTCGCACTGTGACCGACAACCTTTCGCCGGGATGAATAACGATCTGAATGCGGCGCTCTGCCTGCTGGCTCATCGCGTCAGCCGCGTTGTTGATCAGATTTACGAATACCTGCACCAACCGGACCTCGCCACCCCAGGCAAAGACAGGATGTTCAGGCGCAGACCAGTCCAGAGAGACGCTTTCAGAACGCAGCCGAGCTTCGGTCAACTCGACAGCAGCGTTCAGAACCTGCACCAGATCCACACGGCCCATCGGTTCGCTTTCGTTGCGGGCAAATGCGCGCAGGTTCTTGATAATCCGCGCCATCCGCGCCGCCATCTGGGAAATGCGACCCAGATTTTCCGCGGCCTTCTCGGATTTCCCCCGCTCCATGAAGGCCGAGCCATTGTCGGCAAACTGTTGAATTGCCATCAAAGGCTGGTTCAATTCATGACTGATTCCGGCGGACATCTGCCCTAGGGCGCTCAGCTTACCGGCCTGAACAAGATCGGCCTGCGCGCGTTTCAGGGCGGCTTCGGCCTCTTGCCTCTCGGCGATTTCACGGCGCAGCGCGGCGTTCGCTATTGTCAAATCCTTGGTGCGTTTCGCAACACGACTTTCCAGTACCGAGTTTGCCTGCGCCAGAGTCCGCCGCCGCTCGGTCGCAAGAAACAGCAACGCGCCGAAAGCCAAACAGATGGCTGCAACTGTCGCGGCCTGCAAACCTGCCAATCGCCGGGCCGGAGCGACATCCATCAACACCTCGCCGGTCATTCCGATCACCGGTAGTTCCTTGACAAGATGCAAAGCCCGACGCGGCAGATACGGACCCCAATCCAGCGTCCAGAGCTCATACGGGCCCAAGCGCCGCGCCTGAAAAGAGACGGCCTGACCGGTCGGAGGTGTCAAGCCAATCTCTACGCCCACACGTTGCCACATTAGCAACTCTAGCCGGTTCGAAATAAAGACCACACCGGAATGATCGACAAAATACACCGCTTCAGTGCTGCCGCGCCAAGTTTGCTCGATGTCCTCTACGTCGGCAATCACAATCAATGCCCCGGTCACCGCCCCACTCGCATCAAAATCCGGGGCGGCGTAGGTGAATATCCGGCTACCAGCGCCTTGAAGGATACCATGCGCGCTTCCCAGCGCACCTTGCATGGCACGCCTGAAGGCCGGGCTTTCTTCGACCGAGCCCGCAACTCCTTCATGAGCAGACGCCAGAACTGCCCCGGACCGATCAGCATAAAGAACATCAACCGCCGCAGTTTTATCTGCGACCTCCAACAGCAAAGCCTGCGCAGCGGCCCGTCGGGAGGGCGAATTCAGATCCTCAAGCACCGGGTGGCTGGCCATCAGCACAGCCAGCTCCTGATAGACCTGCAATTGCGTGGTCAACCGATCCGCCGCCAGTTCCAAGTCCGCCTCGGCCTTTTCGCTAAGCTGAAACACGGCCTGCCGGTAACCATAGAACCACACGGCCGAAGACGAAACTCCGACCATCAACAGAAATCCGGCAATAACCCAAATGCGTTGCATGTCCTAAGGTCTTGCATTGGCCGCGTCTCATGGCAAGTCCGCACAACTTCCAGATCGTTTCCTACCAGATTTCATCTCGCCGCATATACGACACAAATCAGCGTACCGACCCCCGAAAGACTCAGGAAAATCGCGCAGAGGCGCGATGCCTCCGGCGGAGGTATTTTGGGCCAGATGAAGCATGGGATCCTTCATTCATCTGGCTAAAAATATCTCGGGGGAGTCGCCCCTCAAGGGGCGGCGGGGGCGGCGCCCCCAACCTTGTGTCAGCCATCCACCAAAGCGTTAAGAGGCAGCATGGTGGTCGATTTGATCTCTTCCATCGATAAAAGAGCAGTCACGTTGTGTACACGTACCTCCGAGATCAGCTGTTGGTAAAACTGATCGTAGGCGCGCGCATTCTTAACCCTGACTTTCAGGATATAGTCGATGTCTCCTGCCAGCCGATGGGCCTCCTGCACTTCCGGTTGGTCACGCAGGGCCTTCAGGAACTTGTGCTGCCATTCGGCCTCATGCTCGGAAGTTCGGATCAAAACAAAGAACGTGGCCTCGAAACCCAGCGCCTCGGCATCAAGCAAAACGGTCTGCTGACCGATAATGCCGGCCCCTTTCAACTTGCGGATTCGATTCCATACAGGTGTCTTGGAACTGCCGACCTGCACTGCTATTTCGTCCAAAGATTGGCTGGCATCGCGCTGTAGCTCAGCCAGAATTTTCCGATCTGTGTCGTCTATCCGCACCGACATTCCAATTTTCCTTACGTTTCGAAACCAACGTTCCAATTTCAACAAATGACAGAACGATTGTTCTTATTTGACACGCCATATGGCGTGATACCGGGAATATTTCCTATATATCAAGGCAAGTCAAACCAACTGGAACAGAAGATGACGCAGTCGGAGCCACATAAAAAACCGGGCCACGTCGATTTCGTCGGCGCAGGGCCTGGTGATCCGGATTTGCTCACGCTCAAGGCAGTCAAGGCTTTTGAGCGGGCGGATGTCGTGTTGCATGATCGCCTGATCAGTGCAGAGGTTCTGAAACTGGCGGGGCAATCTGCCATTCTGGTCGACGTTGGCAAAGCTGGCTTCGGCCCGTCATGGAAACAGAAAGACATCGACGCGCTGCTCGTCTTGCATGCTCTCAAGGGCCAACATGTTGTGCGTTTGAAATCCGGCGACCCGACCGTCTTCGGGCGGCTGGATGAAGAGATCGAGGCCGTAGCCGCAGCGGGTGTCTCGTGGCAGATCGTGCCGGGTATCACTGCAGCCTCTGCCGCCGTGGCCGGGATCGGTCAAAGCCTGACGCGTCGTGGTCGCAACTCCTCGGTTCGGTTCCTGACCGGCCACGACATGAAAGGGTTCGCGGATCACGACTGGGCGGCCCTTGCACGCGATGGATCGGTAGCGGCCGTCTATATGGGCAAGAAATCAGCACGCTTCATTCAGGGGCGCCTGATCATGCACGGTGCCGACCGCCAGACCCCTGTAACGCTGATCGAGAATGCCTCACGCCCCGACCAACGCATTCTGGAAACCAATCTGGACCAATTGCCCAAAGACTTGGCTGCCGCCGAGATGGACGGACCAGCCCTCATGTTTTATGGCCTCGCCCCGCGTCAGGCGGCCCTGGCCCTTACAGAATTCAAGAAGGAGCATGCCTGATGGCCCGCACTTTTACCCCCAAAGTCGTCACCGCCAATGATCTTCTCGAAGGTGACGTAATCTATCAGACCGAAGATGACCGCTGGTCGCGTGAACTGTCCGAGGCCGAGCTGATCACCGATGAGGCCCATGCGCAGGTGCGTCTGCTGGACGCCGCGCGTCAGGCGAGCAAAATCGTCGGCGCGTATCTGGCCGATGCCGTGGCTGGCGAATACGGCCCCGAACCCACCCATTTCCGAGAGGAGTTCCGCCGCACCGGACCTTCGAACTATGCCCATGGCAAGCAGGAAACACAGTCGCAGCCCCGGGCCTGACCTCTGGCCCCTATCTCCCCATTTAGGCCCCAAGGTTTCGGGGCTGCATTTAAGGACAGCTACACATGTATCGCTACTCCGAGTTTGACACAGCATTCCTGGCCGAGCGTAACCGTCAGTTCCGCGCACAGGTCGAACGCCGCATCGACGGCTCGCTGACTGAAGATGAGTTCAAGCCGCTGCGCCTGATGAACGGCCTGTATCTGCAGCTGCACGCCTATATGCTGCGGGTTGCCATTCCCTATGGCACGCTGAACAGCGCACAGATGCGCCAGCTGGCCCTGCTGGCCGAAAAGTGGGACAAGGGCTATGGCCATTTCACCACCCGCCAGAACATCCAGTACAACTGGCCGAAACTGAACGACGTGCCGGATATGCTAGACGCGCTGGCCGAGGTTGGCATGCACGCCATCCAGACCTCGGGCAACACCATCCGTAACGTGACCGCCGACCATTTCGCCGGTGCCGCCGCGGATGAGGTCGCCGACCCGCGCCCATATGCCGAGCTGCTGCGCCAGTGGTCGACCGACCACCCGGAATTCCAGTTCATGCCGCGTAAGTTCAAGATCGCCATCACCGGTTCAGAAAACGACCGCGCCGTGATCAAGGCGCACGATATCGGCCTGCAACTGGTCGAGCGTGACGGCGTTCTGGGTGCCCGCGTCATCGTTGGCGGCGGTCTGGGCCGCACCCCGATGATCGGCAAGGAACTGTCAGACTTCGTCGCCTTTGACGACCTGCTGGCCTATCTTGAGGCTACCGTTTCCGTCTGGAACCAGATCGGTCGCCGTGACAACAAATACAAAGCCCGCATTAAGATCACCGTGCACGAGCATGGGATCGACGCCATCCGCGCCAAAGTCAACGAACGCTTCCTGCAGGTTCGCCCGCAATTCAAAGGCGCTGACATGGCTCTGCTGGACGAGATCAAGGGTCATTTTGCGGCTCCTGCCTTCCGCGAAGGTTCGGTTGCGTCCTTTGAATCTGCCTACACCAATGATCCGGTCTTCCGCTCGTGGGTCGACACCAACATTGCGCCGCACAAGAACGCGGACCACGCGATTGTCACGATCTCGATCAAGAAGCACGGTCAGACGCCGGGTGATGCGACCGCAGAACAGATGCGCGTGATGGCCGATCTGGCCGAGCAGTTCGCCTATGATGAACTGCGCATCAGCCATGAGCAGAACGTGATCCTGCCGCATGTTCACAAATCGGACCTGCCCGCGATCCATGCCAAGCTGAAAGAGCACGGACTGGCCACCGCCAATATCGGTCTGATCAGCGATATCATCGCCTGCCCCGGCATGGATTACTGCGCGCTGGCGACGGCCCGCTCGATCCCGGTTGCGCAAGAGATTGCGACCCGGTTCGAGGACCTGAAGCTGGAGCATGACATTGGTCACCTGAAGATCAAGATCTCGGGTTGCATCAACGCCTGTGGTCACCACCATGTGGGCCATATCGGCATTCTGGGCCTGGATCGCGCTGGCGTCGAGAACTATCAGATCACGTTGGGCGGTGACGGCACCGAAACGGCAGCCATCGGCGACCGCACAGGTCCGGGCTTTGCCTATGATGAGATCGTTCCGGCGGTCGAGCGCATCGTCGACACCTATCTGGAACAGCGCGAAAGCGCCGAGGAGACATTCCTGGAAACCTATCGCCGCGTAGGAATGGCGCCGTTCAAGGCGGCCCTCTACCCCGAGGCTCGGGCGAATGCCGCTTGACCTGATTCAGACGGAACTGGGTAAGGACCGCGCTGAACTGACCGAAAAGGTCAGCGCGCTGAATGCCCGGTTCCGCCATCACAGCGCGCATGATGTGATGCACGGCGCCATTGCAGAGATCGACGATCTGGCTTTGGTCTCAAGCTTTGGGGCCGAGTCGGTTGTTCTGTTGCACATGGCTGCCGTTGTCGACCGGATGACGCCGGTTCTGTTTGTTGACACTATGATGTTGTTTGTGGAAACGCTTGAATATCAACAGGAAGTCAGCGAACGCCTTGGCCTGAAAAACATCAGGATCATCCGCGCCGAGGATGAGGATATACAACGCGAAGACCCTTACGGCGCGCTGCGTATGCGGGATACCGATGCGTGCTGTAACCTGCGCAAAACCTTCCCGCTACAACAGGCCCTGACCGGCTATTGCGGGTGGATCACCGGTCGCAAACGGTTTCAGGCGGGCACCCGCGCCGCGCTCGAGTTCTTTGAGGTCGAGGACGGCACCGGCCGGATCAAGGTCAATCCGCTGGCCCATTGGGCGCCCGAGGACGTGCGTACCTATATGGATGAAAACAACCTGCCCCGGCATCCGCTGGTGGCCAAAGGCTATCCCTCGATCGGCTGTGCGCCCTGCACCTCGCCGGTCAAGGAAGGCGAAGACCCCCGCGCCGGGCGTTGGCGCGACCAGAACAAAGAAGAATGCGGCATCCATTTCGTCGATGGCAAAATGGTGCGCGCCGGAGAGAAAACATGAACGTAATTGTATCGGATGAGGGGTTCTCCCCCGATGACTGGACCGACGGCTTTGTCACGCTGGAAGACGCGGCCAATGATGTTGTGGCGCTTGATGTGGCCTCGGACACTGACCCGGATGAGCTGATCGACCGTCTTGGCCAAGCTCAGATGGTGCGGGTGGATTTCCCGTCCTCGGCGGATGGTCGCGGTTTCACCATTGCCCGTGTGCTGCGCCTGAAAGGCTACACGGGCCGTTTGCGCGCCAAGGGGCACATTCTGGCTGATCAATACGCCATGGCCCGGCGCAGTGGCTTTGACGAGGTCGAGATCGACGACGCCCTCGCCACGCGCCAGCCTGAAGATCAGTGGTTGGCCCGCGCCAACTGGGAAGAAAACAACTACCAGGCCCGCCTGCGGGGCTGACCCCGCCATCGCCAGCTTGTGACATCAAAGGGGCGTTTCGCCCCTTTTCCTGACTTGGATCAAAGATTAAACGGAGATGTCGGTCTAGCACACCGACAGTGAAACGATGACAGAGATGAAACCCGTGAGTGAAGCAACCGCCGTAAAGGCCCCCGTTCTGCCGGACGCCCAGACCGTGACCGAGGTCAAGCACTGGACCGACAGCCTGTTCTCGTTCCGGGTGTCGCGCCCTGCGACGCTGCGCTTCCGCTCGGGTGAGTTCGTGATGATTGGTCTGATGGGCGATCCTGATCCGAAAACCGGTCGGCAGAAACCGCTGCTGCGCGCCTATTCGATTGCGTCTCCGTCTTGGGACGAAGAGCTGGAGTTCTACTCGATCAAGGTACAGGACGGCCCGCTGACCTCGAAACTTCAGCACATCCAGCCCGGCGATCAGATCATCCTGCGGCCCAAACCCGTGGGCACACTGGTGCATGACGCCCTGCTGCCCGGCAAACGCCTGTGGTTCTTTGCCACCGGCACCGGCTTTGCCCCTTTCGCTTCGCTGCTACGCGAACCTCAGACCTATGAGGACTATGACGAAGTGATCATCACCCACACCTGCCGCGAAGTGGCTGAGTTGGAATATGGCCGCCAGTTGATCGAAAACATCCGTCAGGATGAAATGCTGGCCGAGCTTATGGGCGAAGGTTTCGGCGACAAGATCCGCTACTACCCGACCACCACTCGGGAAGAGAGCCCGAAGATGGGTCGCATCACCAACCTGCTGAAAGACGGCACCGTGTTTGCCGATCTGGGGATCGAAGGCGGTATCAAGCCGGAAACCGACCGTGCGATGGTCTGCGGTTCACTGGCGTTCAACCTGGACATCAAGGAAATCCTCGAGGAATTCGGCCTGCGCGAAGGTGCGAACTCGGACCCGAAAGAGTTCGTCATCGAAAAAGCATTTGTCGGCTGATCAACCTGTCTGGCCGGGTCCATCGGGTCCCGGCCGGCAGTTTCCCGTGTTCAATCATGGGAAATTCCAGTCTTTGAGCCTTTATGCTGCTTGAAACACTGCGCGCACCCGTCTAAATTCCAACCTCGAAATTCTGCAATCATCAAAGGAATGAACCCATAGCTCGCAGACCCCACAACGCGCCGCCGCAGAGAGACACCGGCCCGCGCGTCAATGACAAGATACGTGCCCCAGAAATCCGCCTGATTGGTGCCGAAGGTGAAAATGTCGGGGTGGTTCATCCTGCCAAAGCCATGCAACTTGCCGCTGATGCCGGCCTTGACCTGGTCGAGATTTCGCCCAATGCGAACCCGCCTGTCTGCAAGATCATGGATTTTGGCAAGTTCAAATACGAACAGCAGAAACGTGAGAGCGAAGCCCGCAAGAAACAAAAGATTATCGAGGTGAAAGAGGTCAAATTCCGACCCAACACCGACACGCATGACTATGACGTCAAGATGCGCAACGTATTCAAGTTTCTGGAAAACGGCGACAAAGTAAAGGTCACTCTGCGCTTTCGTGGTCGTGAAATGGCGCACCAGAACCTGGGTCGCGAATTGCTGGAACGAGTCGCCGAAGACACCAAGGACCTGGGCAAGGTTGAGAACATGCCCAAGATGGAAGGCCGTCAGATGATCATGATGATCGGCCCACTGCCGCAGAAATAATTCGGCCCATCACCGCAATTGTCCAAGCCCCTTCGGCCTCCGAAGGGGCTTTTTTTCATTCCGCTTTCCGACTACGCATCCAATGTGCTGCATCACGCACGTCGAATACCAAAGAAATTGCATCGACAATCAACAGCAGCCACAGGAACCGAATGTAAGCCGGGTTGAGCGTTTCCGCGGCGCTCAGAAGCCCCATCGCTACAATCACCAATGGCACCCAGCACAAGATATGCGGCAGAGCCATCGCCCCGGTCATCCCGCGCGCCGCAATCATGATCGGCAGATTCAGTGCCATGCCGATGATCGCAAGACCGGCAATCAAAAGCCCCTGCGGCTGGTCCAGAAAGAACAGCGGCATCAGGTTGACCGGAACCAAAATCACGGCCACCCAGATTTGAACCCAAAGGTGCAATCCTCGGAAACTCCGCCAAATATCCTGCACCATAGCCGCACCCTTTTTCAGTTCGCGCCAAACCTAGCGAAATCGCGCTGGACGAAAAGAGCCGTCACGGGATTGTCAGATCACGGCGGCGATCGCCCGGCCAAGCTTGGCGACAAGCTCGTCTATCTGCTCGTCTTCGATGATGAAGGGTGGCGCCAGAAGGATGTGATCCCCGGCCTGGCCGTCGCGTGTTCCCGACATCGGGTAGCAGATCAACCCCTCGACCATCGCCGCCTTTTTGATCTTTGCAGCCACCCCCTGCGCCGGATCGAACGGAGTTTTGCTTTCGCGATCCGCGACCAGCTCAATCCCGCGAAACAGGCCCCGTCCCCGGATATCGCCCACATGGGCGTGCTGCCCAAAAGCCACTTCCAGCGCTGATTGAAGTTTACCCCCCATCACTCCGGCCCGCGCGGGCAAGTCTCGGCTGGTCAACTCACGAACCACCGCCAAGGCCGCTGCCGTCGCCACCGGATGGCCGATATAGGTATGACCATGCTGGAAAAAGCCCGAGCCCTGCTGGATCGCGTCATAGATCTTATCCGTGCAGAGCATTGCTCCAATCGGTTGATACCCGGCCCCCAAACCTTTGGCGATGCATAGAATATCCGGTGAGACGACATCGTGGTCGCAAGCAAACAGATGCCCGGTTCGCCCCATCCCACACATCACCTCATCGAGGATCAGCAGAACCCCGTATTGGTCACAAATCTCGCGGATACGTTTAAAATACCCCTCGACTGCGGGGACGGCGCCAAGGGTCGCTCCGACAACCGGTTCCGCCATGAACGCCATGACGGTTTCTGGCCCAAGGCGCAGGATCTCCTGCTCCAGTTCATTCGCGACGCGTTGACCGTAGTCAAAGCTGCTCTCGCCTTCGGGCTTTTCCGCGTATTCATAACACGGCGCAATATGGGTCATCTCGATCAGCATCGGCGCGAATTGCGCCCGCCGCCACGCATTGCCACCAGCAGACAACGCACCCAGCGTATTGCCGTGATAGCTTTGGCGACGCGCGATCACATGGTGACGTTCAGGCTGATTGATCTCCAGGAAATACTGGCGCGCCAGCTTGATTGCCGCCTCAGTCGCTTCCGAGCCGCCGGACACGAAATACACCCGGTCCAGATCGCCCGGAGCATGCTGGATCAGCAGATCGGCCAGTTCTTCTGCCGGTTCCGAGGTCATGAAACCGCTATGGGCAAAGGCAATCTGCTCAACCTGCTGCTGAACAGCTTCTATCACAGAGCGGTTGGAATGCCCCAAACAAGACACTGCCGCATCGCCGCAATCCAGATATCGTTTGCCGTTGGCATCAATCAGGTAACACCCGTCGCCGCCTGCCGCGACGGGTAGCTCGGCCTTTGTGTGGCGTGGAAACACATGGCTCATTCTTGTTCTCCTTTGATCAACGACACGAGTGTTGCAACCGACGCTGCGTTGTTCGGCCAAGTCTGGCCCGAGGAATCCGTCAGGCTGTTTTCAAATCCAACGCGCACATCCCCGCCCTGCCGCGCGGCCTTCAGCAAACAGGCATGCTCCTGTGCCCCAAACGCGCAGAGCATCCACGGCCCCGCATTCTGCGGAAACTGATCCAAATCTTCCGGAGCAGATTCCTGCCCCGTCGCATACCGCCCCAAAACAAACAGACGATCCACCTGCCCGGCCCTCACAACGCCTTCTGCCTGCAATCGCCCCAACAAAGCTGCGTCCTGCGCATCATAGAGGATATGTTGCACCCGCGTCCCCTGATCGTGGCACAGGCCGTAAACCCGATCCGCCATCTCAGCGACCTCGCGCACAGAGATCGACGCCCATTCGGGTCGCACCAACTTCAGGCACTCGAATTGAGCCTCTGCGTTATAGACCCCCGCCGCCTCGGTCGTGATTTGAACCTCCAGACCGGGGATCTGATGGCGCAACTCACCTAGGGCTTCAAGATACAGCCCCGCATCCAAAGAGTGCCACCCCTCGGCATCCCGCACATGCAGATGCAGCCCATCCGCTCCGGCCGCATGGCAGTCACGTGCCGTTTGAAGGGTCTCCTGCAAGCTCACTGGTAGCTGAGGATGATCCGCATGCCCACGCCGCGCCCCATTGGGGGCAACAAGGACATATGGCTTTGTGGCGGTGGACGTCATTAAGATCTCCGTTCTGTATGGGTTCGATCTACGCTCATCCAGATCGTTTTCAATTGGCTATCTTCAAAACATATGTTTTCTTCTATTCCATGACCGATACGCTCAGCCCTCTGATCTCTGCTCTCCGGCAAACAATCGACCAAATGCCTCCGCAACTACAGGCGGCGGCCAAATATGTGATAGACCATCCGGGCGACTTTGGCCTCGACCCGATCCGCACGACCGCGACGAAAATCGGTGTCAGCTCGAATGTTCTTGTCCGCCTCGCCCAGCGGATGGGCTTTGATAGCTACAACGCCTTCCGCAGCCCTTTTCGACATGCCCTCGTCACGGATGGTGAGGGCCGCTTGGATCAGGATTGGTTGAGCGACGAGCGAACTGACGCTTCGTTCGACACCGCTCAGGCAGGGTTTGCACGCAACGAGATGAACGTTGTGTCAAGGTCCCTACGCTTGATGGACCCGGCGAAAGCCAGCGCCGTGATCCAGCTTATTCTAGGCGCAAATCGCTGTTTCATAACGGCAACGCGCGCAAGCTATGCGCTCGCTCACTATTTCCACTATGCTGGCCGCATGGCCCATCCCGGCTTGCAACTGGTCCCGCGCCACATGGGATCCGCAACCGACGATCTTCTGGATGCGGGGCCAGATGACTGCCTGCTGGCCATAACCGTACGCCCCTATTCATCCGAGACGATCCGAACCATGCGCTTCGCGGCGGACCGAGGTCTGAAGATCATCCTGATCTCGGATAGCGACATGATCGCGCCGGGTATTCGCCCGGACCAGAGCCTGCAAATCAGCACGCGGTCGATGCACCACTTCTCCAGTTTTTCCGGAGCTATGGCCGTTCTGGAATGCCTGCTTGGCCACCTCTTTGCAGCTGGCGGAGAAAACGCGCTGCGCCGCGTGGAAGCCTATGAAAAAACGCGCGAAGACACCGGGGCCTATTGGCAACCTGCAAAGCTTCCGAAGGTTAGAAAACCATAGCAAAAGCCCCGGGGTTTTGCCCGGGGCTTTTGGGTTTGTTGTTTCTGCGTTTACGAGCAGTCTTGGACGGCGCGTTTAGTCATGACGCTGACCAGATGGGCGCGGTAGTCTTTGCTGCCATGCAGGTCGGCGATCATGTTCATCGGGTTGACGCTCAGGCCCATCAACGCCTCGGCGCTGAAGGATTTGTTCAAGGCCTCCTCGGCCTCTGCCCACCGGAACACACCGTCTTCGCTGGCGCCGGTCACGGCCACACGGACACCATCCGCAAAGCGCGCCAAGTAGACACCGACCAGGGCAAACCGGGACGCGGGCTGCAGGAACTTCTGATAGCTTGCGGCCTGCGGCACCGGGAACCGGACCGTGGTGATGATCTCACCCTCATCCAGCGCGGTGGCAAACATGCCCTGAAAAAAGTCATCCGCCGCGATCTGCCGCACGTTGGTCACGATGGTCGCGCCCGAACCTAGAACACCCGCCGGATAACAGGCCGCCGGATCATTGTTGGCCACCGACCCGCCGATGGTGCCGCGATTGCGCACCGCCGGATCACCGATCTGACCCGCCAACGCCGCCAGCCCCGGATACGACCCCGCCGCCTCGCGCGCCACCACCGCATGGGTTGTCGCCCCGCCGATGACGACCGATCCGTCATCCTCGACACAGACACCGTGCATCTCGGGAATCCCACCCATGCTGACCAGCACCGAAGGGGCTGCCAGGCGCTGCTTCAGCGTCGGGATCAGCGTCTGACCCCCGCCCAACGGCTGCGCATCCTCGGTCCCTAGCGCGGCAACCGCATCCGCAATGCTCGAGGGCTTCTCAAACTCGAAACTGTACATTTCGTCTTCCTTTCCGAAGAGCGCAGATCCGCTCTTCATCTGGCTATAAATACCTCGGGGGTCCGGGGGCTGGCCCCCGGTCCACCCTCTCAACTCAGCTGTTCATCGCCGCCCAGACGCGCGACGGGCTCACCGGCATGTCGATGTGATCCACCGCCTTGCCGCCCGAGTTCATCGCATCCAGAACCGCATTGACCACAGCCGGCGGAGAGCCAATCGCCCCGGCCTCACCGCAGCCCTTCACACCCAACGGGTTATGCGTACAGGGCGTCTGGCTGGAATGATCAACACTGTAAAAGGGCACGTCATCGGCACGCGGCATGGCGTAATCCATGAAGGACGCGCTCAGCAGCTGGCCATTCTCGTCATAGGCGCAGTTCTCCAGCAGCGCCTGGCCGATACCCTGACCAATACCGCCATGGACCTGGCCATCCACGATCATAGGGTTGACGATGTTGCCAAAGTCATCCGCTGCCGTGAAGGCTTCGATGCTGACCTGACCGGTTTCCGGGTCGACCTCGACCTCGCAGGCATAAGCGCCCGAGGGGAAGGTGAAGTTGGCCGGATCATAGAACGCGGTCTCTTCCAGCCCCGGTTCGACCTCCAGCGGGTAGTTATGCGGCACGTACGCCGTCAGGGTCACATCGCCCCAGGCCACCGACTTGTCGGTGCCCGCCACGCTGAACTGACCGTCCTTCAGCTCGATATCCGCCTCGGAGGCCTCGAGCAGGTGGGCCGCGATCTTCTTGGCCTTGTCGATCACCTTCTCGGTGGCATTCACCATGGCCGAACCACAGACCGCCAGCGAGCGCGAGCCATAGGTGCCCATGCCGAACGGGATCTTCGAGGTGTCGCCATGCACGATCTCGATCATCGATTCATCAATGCCGATCATGTCAGCCACAACCTGCGGAAAGGCGGTCTCATGCCCCTGCCCATGGCTATGCGCGCCAACCATGACACTGATCGAGCCGGTGGCATTCACCCGCACGGTCGCCGCGTCATAAAGACCCGCCCGGGCCCCCAGCATGCCAACGATGTTCGAAGGCGCAATGCCGCAGGCCTCGATATAGCAGTTGATGCCCAGACCCCGCAGCTTGCCTTTGGCCTCGCTTTCCGCACGGCGGGCGGCAAAGCCTGCCAGATCGGCGGCGGCCTCAAGCTTGTCCATGGTCCCGTTGTAATCCCCGGTGTCATAGGTCAGCGCCACCGGCGTGTCATAGGGGAACTGGGTGACAAAGTTCTGACGGCGCAGGGCGATCGGATCGACCCCCAGCTCGCGTGCGGCCTTGTCCACAACGCGCTCCAGCTGATAGGTCGCCTCGGGCCGACCAGCACCGCGATAGGCATCCACAGGCACCGTATTGGTGAACATCGCCTTAACATTCACCTGAATGACCGGCGTCTTGTAGTTGCCTGCCATCAACGTGCCGTGCAGCCATGTAGGCACGGAACTGGAGAAGGTCGACAGATACGCCCCCAGATTGGCAAAGGTATTGGTGCGCAACCCGATGAAGTTATTGTCTGCATCCAGCGCCAGTTCGATTTTGCTGACATGATCGCGGCCATGGGCGTCCGACATGAACGCCTCGGACCGGCTCGAGGTCCACTTCACAGGCCGGTTGCAGGCCTTGGCGGCGAAGGTACAGAACGCCTCTTCCGCATAGTGGAAAATCTTGGTGCCAAAACCGCCGCCTACATCCGGGGCCACCACGCGGACCTTATGCTCGGGCAGGCCAAGCACGAAGGCGCACATCAGAAGCCGGATCACATGCGGGTTCTGCGACGTGGTAAAGAGCGTGTACTCATCCGTGCCGCGCTTATACTCACCCACCGCCACGCGTGGCTCCATCGGGTTGGCCACCAGGCGGTTGTTGACCAGATCCAGCGTGGTCACATGGGCCGCATTGGCGAAGACCTCGTTGACCTTTGCATCGTCGGTCTCGCCCAGCTGCCAGTCATAGCAGATGTTGTTCTTCAGATCGTCATGGACCAGCGTCGCGCCATCTTGCGCGGCGGCCTTCATGTCGACCACAGCGGGCAGTTCCTCGATGTCCAGATCAATCGCCTCGGCCGCATCACGCGCCTGTTCCAGGCTGTCGGCCACAATGGCGGCAATCGGGTCGCCCACATGGCGCACCTTGCCCTGGGCCAGAATGGGATGCGCTGGTTCCTGCATGGGCGCGCCGTGCTTGTCGGTCACCTCCCAGCCGCAGGGGATGCCGCCCACGCCTTCGAAATCCTTGCCGGTGAACACCTTGACCACGCCCGGCATGGCCTCGGCCGCCGAGGTATCAAGGCTGGTGATCCGGCCATGCGCGATGTCCGAACGCAGGAAATGAACATAGGCCTGTCCGGCCACGTTGATGTCGTCGGTGTAATTGCCTGCTCCGGTCAGAAAGCGCACGTCCTCACGCCGCTTGGAACTGGCTCCGATGCCACTGTCTTTGGGCATTGCTTGTTCTCCTCCCTCGGGCCGCTTATTCGGCGGCGATGCTGCTGACGTCCTGACCCGAAGCGGCCATGATCGCCTTGACGATGTTGTGATAGCCCGTGCAGCGGCACAGGTTGCCTTCCAGATACTTGCGGATCTCGGCCTCGGACGGGCGTGGATTGTCCTTCAGCAAGGCCGCCGCGCTCATCACCATGCCCGGCGTGCAGAAACCGCACTGAAGCCCGTGGTGATCCTGAAACGCCTGTTGAAGGGTATTGAGCGTCCCATCTTCAGCCGCCTGCCCCTCGATCGTGTCGACCTCGGCCCCGTCGGCTTCAACAGCCAGCATGTTGCAGGACTTCACGGCCTCACCGTTCACATGCACCACACAGGCCCCGCATTGCGCCGTATCGCAGCCAACATGCGTCCCCGTCAAACTCAAGTGATCCCGTAAAAAACCGGACAATAATGTCCGGCCCTCAACGTCACCGCTCACGGACATACCATTCACATTCAGCGATATTTTTGGCATAAGACCTCCCCTTCTTTGGCTCATTCGCTTGAGGCGAGTTAAACACGGGTGGTCTTGCTTGAGAACAAAAATCTGTCGCTATTTGACGCCAATGAGACGGAAACCGCCAAGGACACAAACCCGTTTGCGCCCCAGCGAGGCTCTTGACCTACTTCTTGCGTTGCGCGCGGGGTTGCGGTCGGGTCGGGATTTCCTTGAGCAGACCGCCCACGCCCATCGCCGCAATATCGGCACCTGTAGTCTCGACCCCGCAGGCCACGCGCGACAAAACCCAATCGGCCCCGTTCAAAGCCGGAGAGCGCGCGCATCCCGGCAGACCGATCACGGGACGTTCGTTCAGCGCCCCCAGAAACAGCAAATTGCCCGGATCTACCGGCATGCCAAACCGATCAACGTCCCCGCCGGCTGCGCGCACCGCGGACGGTGCCACATCGTTCACATCCGACGTCGCCGAGGCCGTCAGGATCATCAGCACATCGCCTTCGGCACGATCAATAGCCAAGGCAAGTTGATCGGTCTTATGTGGAACGATCTGTACATCGCACAGGTCCATTCCCAACGCTTCGACACGCCCGCGCATGGCCGCGATGCCTTTCTCGTTGGGCGGCCCTCCGGCGATATCTGTCACGATCAAACCCGCGCTGCGATAGACTGGCACGACAAGACGGACCGAGGCTTGTGCTAAGGCGGCCGCGCGTTCGACATCGGCCTTGGGGACCGCATAAGAGATCACCTTGATCGTTGCGACCATGCCGCCCGCGCTCATTTGCTGATGCTGCGGGACCGTTGCGACGGTGATCATGGGATTGATGCGGTTGAACTGCTCAAGCGCGGCCACATCCAGCACCACCACGCCCGGACCTTCGGCCAGAAGGTTGACGCGACCGGTAAACGCCTCGGTCAGGCGCAGATTGGCGTCCGTAGGATCAGGGACCAGAGCGCGGGCCAGCATCTCGGCGGCTTCGTCTTCATGACAATCGCCGGGTTCCAGACGGGCGACGATGACCTCGTCAAAGCCCGCGCTGGACAATTGCGAGACATGTTGGGCGGTCAGCATAAGCCCCTTGCGCAGCTTTTGGTCCGCCACTTTGACGGAATGCGCGAGAATGGCTCCGACAGATTCGGTCACAGGCACAGGGCCGAATTTCATGCCTTACCTCGCAGAACGGCGGTCATTTGCGCCAGAATGGCCACGGCTATTTCGGAAGGGCCTGCGGCACCGATATCAAGGCCGACCGGCCCGTGAATGCGCGCGATCTGAGCTTGGGTAAACCCCGCCTCGGTCATTCGCTCGACCCTTTTGGCATGGGTGCGGGTCGACCCAAGGGCGCCAATGTAGAACACATCCGCATCCAGCGCGGCCTGCAGGGCCGGATCGTCCAGCTTTGGATCGTGGGTCAACAGGACTATGGCCGTGCGCTGATCCAGACCCAGTTTAGCAACAGCCTCATCCGGCCAATCGGTCAACAGGGTCTCTCCGGGGAACCGGCTGTCGGACGCAAATGCCTCACGCGGGTCGATGATGGCCGGGTCATAGCCCGCAATCCGCGCCATCGGCACCAAGGCCTGGGCGATGTGAACCGCACCGACGATGATCAACCGCAACGGCGGGTTGTGAACGGCGACGAAGGTCTTGTCGTCTTCCTCGAACCCGGACCGGTCCATACGCAACCGATCCGCATAAGCATTGCGGCGCAAGGCCCTGTGACCACTGTCTATATTCACTTCATAGGCCAGTGGTTCGCGGCGTGCACGGGCGGCGACCAGTTCGGCCAGCATCGGCTCAGGCAGGACAGAGCCTACCGGCTCGACCAACACACGGATCGTGCCGCCGCAGGCCAGACCGACGGCAAAGGCGTCTTCGTCGCTGACACCGAATTCAAGCAGGCGCGCCTCGCCCTCATCAATTGCTTCAATGGCTTCGACGATCACCGCACCTTCGACACAACCGCCTGAGACCGACCCTTCAATCCGCCCGTCCCCACCTATCACCAGTTGAGACCCCACACGGCGCGGTGCGCTGCCCCAGGTTTCGACAACAGTGGCCAGCGCGGCACCGCGACCGCTGCGGTGCCATTCCAAAGCGCGTTCCGGGCTGCTGTCGAATCGATCCATCGAATCCTCCTAGCTTGTTGCAAACCAACATAGGCAGCCTTGGGCCAATGAAAAGCGAACGTTCGTCGGAGACGGCAGTCAATTCGCGTTTATCTGGGCGATAAAAGGCCGATTTGATATTCACATTCTCAAAGGATTGATTGCGAATACCCCACGTCCTAAGTTGAAACTGCGCCTGAATTCAGACTGGGCGCTCTCACTAAATTTTTCAACGGAGACGAAGAGTTGAAACGCATTCTTACACTGGGAACGGCGCTCGGCCTGTTGGCCTCGACCGCTGCATGGGCTGAAACATTCGAACGCTACGGTGAGGTTGAAGGCTGGAAAGTCTTCATCGACAACGAAAAGAAATCCTGCCTGATTGAGGCCGTGGATGACGCGGAAAACGTTGTTCAGATGGGCCTGACCGAGGATCGTGGTGTGGGCTACGTTGGTGTGTTCACCAAGGCGGAAACCGACATCAAGCGCGGCGAGAAAGAAGCCGTGGCGATTTTGCTGGGTGAAAACCTGTATGTGGGTGAGGCCACGGGCATGAAGGGCAACATTACCAAGGGTTATTCCGGTGGCTATGTCCTGTCCGACGACCCACAATTTGCGGATGATCTGGCCAAGAAACAAGTCATGATCGTCTTTCCCGAAAAGGAATTTGCATTCACCGTCGATCTGACAGGCACTTACAAGGCCATGGAAATGGCGCGTGAGTGCAACGAAAAGCAGCTGGGCTGAACCCTAGCCGGAAAGCGCGGACATCAGCCGCGCTTTCTCTCCGACATCGTCTTGGACTGAGATGACAGTGGCGAGGTCTTCGAGCGACGCAATCGAATGACCTGCGCGGAAGCTGTCGACATGGGGCAGCATGGCGGCCACGCCCTGCGCTTTTGGGGCGAACCCATCCCAACGCAGCAGCGGATTCAGCCAGATCAGACGTCGGGCTGAAAGATGCAGGCGCTCGGTTTCTTTCGCTAGAGCTTCAGGCGCGCCGCGATCCAGACCGTCCGAGATCAGCAGAACCACCGCCCCCTGCCCCATGACGCGCCGCGACCAGTCCCGATTGAAGGCGTGCAGGCAGTCTCCGATCCGCGTGCCCCCTTCCCAATCCTGTGCCTCGGCCCCGGCGGCGGTCAACGCGGCATCCACATCGCGCTGGTGCAGGTGACGGGTGATATTGGTCAGTTGGGTGCCGAAGGTGAAGGCATGGACCTTGGCCCAGCCGGCCCCCTTCGCGTTCGAGACCGTGTGCAGAAAATGCAGGATCAGGCGGCTATACTGACTCATCGAGCCGGAGATATCGCAGAGCACGACCAGATTGGGCCAGCGCGGTCGGGGTTTTTGTTTCGCGATATCGCGCAACTCTCCGCCCTGACGCATGGCGGCGCGCAGAGTTCTTGCCCGATCTATCCGGTGACCTATATGGCTGGCCTGACTGCGGCGGCTGTTGATCGGTTTGACCGGCAGGCTGAGGCGCGACAGGAGGCGTTTGGCCTGTGCGATCTCATCGGTACTCATCTGTTCGAAATCCAGACTGCGCAGACGCTCCTCGGACGAGGCGGTTTGCGAAGCGTCGATCTCAAGCTCGGTTTCGCCCTCCTGATCCTCGGAGGTTTCGGGTTGATCGCGTTCAACCCCATCGAGCAACGCCTCAGCCGCGCGTTTTTCACCGGCGTCAGCTTTGCGTTCTTCCTGTACGCCGCGAATAGCGGGCAGCATCATGGACATCATGTGTTCCAGATACCTCGGGTCGCGCCAGTAGAGGCGAAAGACCTGCGCGAAGACGGTGCGATGTTCGGGGCGGTTCACGAAACAGGCATGCAGGGTCCAGTAGAAATCCTGCTTTTCGGTGAAGCCTGCGGCCTCAACCGCCCGAATGGCATCCACCACGCGACCGGTACCGATCGGTAGCCCGGCCTTGCGAAGGGCGCGGGCGAAATGTGTGATGTTCTGCGCCAGCTTCGGGTTTTCGGGAATGTCGAGCGGGATTTGTTCGGCCATCAGCATTCATGGGGGCTCTGCCCCCATACCCCCGAGGTATTTTCAAACAGAAGAAGCATCAGGCCGGTTCTAAGTCGGCCTTGGCTTCGTCAAGAATGCGTTTGGCCTCGGACCCTTGCAGCTTCTGGATGTCGTCCTGGTATTTGAGGATTGCGCCGAGGGTGTCTCCGATCACTTCGGGGCTGAGGTTGATGACGTCCAGCGCCAGCAGGCATTTGGCCCAGTCGATGGTTTCCGCCACGCCGGGTTTCTTGAACAGGTCTTCGGTGCGCAGGCGCTGCACGAAGGCCACAACCTCGCGGCTGAGGGATTGCGCCGCCTCGGGCGCGCGGGCGTTCAGGATTTCAATCTCCCGCTCGAAATCCGGGTAATCGACCCAATGGTAGAGGCAGCGGCGTTTGAGGGCGTCATGCACCTCGCGCGTGCGGTTGGAGGTGACGATCACCACCGGCGGTTCGGGGGCTCTGACGGTACCGAGTTCCGGGATTGTGACCTGAAAATCGCTGAGCGCCTCCAGCAGGAAGGCCTCGAAGGGTTCATCGGTGCGGTCAAGCTCATCTATCAGCAGCACCGGCGCGCCGTTTTCATCGGGCCTCATGGCTTGCAGCAATGGGCGTTCGACGAGGTAGTCATCCGAAAACAGCTCGGTCTGCAGGGCAGAACGGTCTGCGCCGCCCGCGGCTTCGGCGGTTCGGATGGCGACCATCTGCGCGGGAAAGTTCCATTCATAGACGGCAGAGGACGCGTCCAGCCCTTCGTAGCATTGCAGGCGGATCAGGCGGCGACCAAGCCCTGCAGCCAGCGCCTTGGCGATCTCGGTTTTGCCGACACCGGCCTCGCCTTCCAGAAACAGCGGCCGACCGAGTTTCAGCGACAGGAAGACGACCGTTGCGAGCGCGCGGCCGCAAACATAGCCCTGTGCGCTGAGCATTGTTTGAACCGCGTCGATGGAATCTGGCTGTGTCATGTGCTGAATTCTCCCTTGCCACAAAAGGTCATGGCCGCGCCTGTGCGTCAAGGCCATGACGCGTTTATGAGCTACGACGATCGAACGAGTTGACAAGGGCTTTTCCGGCGGCAGCCTCTGTGTTAGCCGGGGCATCATGACCGATAGCATCACGATCCGCCGCCCCGACGACTGGCATCTGCACCTGCGCGATGGCGCGATGTTGCAGGCCGTCCTGCCCGAAACCGCGCGCCATTTTGGCCGTGCGATCATCATGCCCAATCTGGTGCCCCCGGTGGTGACCGGCGCGCACGCCGCCGCCTACCGCGACCGTATCATGGCTGCGCTGCCCGAAGGGATGACGTTCGAGCCGCTGATGACCCTGTATCTGACCGAAGATACGGATCCCGAGGACCTGGCGGCTGCGCATGCAAGTGGGTTGGTCAAGGCAGTAAAACTCTACCCGGCAGGTGCGACGACCAATTCGCATTCGGGTGTGCGGAATTTCGACAAGGTGCGCCCGCTGCTGGAGAAGATGGCCGAGATCGGTCTGCCTCTGTGTGTTCATGGAGAGGTTACTGACGCCGAAATCGACATCTTCGATCGTGAGGCTGTGTTCATCGACCGCGTTCTTGATCCGATCCGCAAAGCGACCCCCGGCCTTCGCGTTGTGATGGAGCATATTACGACCCGCGACGGGGTTCAGTATGTTGCCGCCAACGAGACCGATCTAGGTGCTACGATCACCGCGCATCACCTGATCATCAACCGCAACCACATTCTGGTGGGCGGGATCAAACCGCACTATTACTGCCTGCCCGTCGCCAAACGGGAAGAGCATCGGTTGGAGCTGCTGAAAGCCGCGACCTCGGGCGATCCACGTTATTTCTTGGGCACGGACAGCGCGCCGCATACGGATGACAACAAGGAAATGGCCTGTGGCTGTGCGGGGTGTTTCACGGCGACAAACACCATGTCCCTGGTGGCCGAGATGTTCGACCGCGAAAGTGCCATGGACAAGCTGGAAGGGTTCGTGTCGTTGAATGGTCCGGCCTTCTATGGCCTGCCGGTGAACGAAAGCACGATCACGCTGACCAAGGGGGAACCAGTCGAGTACCCGTCTAAGATCGAAAGCGGCGACGGCCCTGTTACTGTCTTCGACCCCGGTTTCCCATTGCACTGGCGCGTGGTTTAACCCGCCAGTTTTGCAGCCAGATCACGGGCGCGACCTCCGGTGCGCAGCATCGACCAGATCGCGTCCGCCTCATCCCCTCCAATCAATTTCGACGCTTTGGCGCGGACACGGTCTTCCCGATCCGCCAGAGACATCGGAGCCATCAGATCATGCGTGACCTCGCGCCGCACGCCGTCGCGCCGTAGCAGCTCCAGATGGGTTTCGGTCTCAGTCAGGGCTTCATCCGCCTCGACCGTGATGCGGTCCTGTAATGAGCGGATGCGCGGATCGGCGCAGACCTTCTGCGTGTAGCTGCCTGGCAAGGCGGTGTCGTAGCCGAGCGCCTGCATGGCGATCACTGTGCGATAGGAAAACTTCGCCCCCAAACCCGTGGTCGGAGACATCTGGTTGCAGACGCTCATCCAGCGCGGATGGGTTTTGACCTTGATTTCAGCCACTTCGGGTTCGGCAATATCCAGACGCAGAGCGGCCTCAAGCGCCGCGTGCAGACCGTGGCAGCAGGCGTGAAACTTGTGGCTGACCGATTCGAATAACCATTCCTCGCCCAACCCGTCCAGAGCCGCCGACATATCCGCCGCGCCCTGATGGGTTGCGCCAAAGCCGTATTGGCCTTCTAGCGCGCCCGCATTTGGTTCAAAGCCCCGTTTTATCAGCAACGCGGCTTCGACCCCGGCTGATGCGGCTAACCCTGCATTGTAAGGTTTGCCCATAGTGCCGAACTGAGCTTTCAGACCGGCCGCGCGCGTAGTCGTCAGACCCAGAACTTTCTGCATCTGCGCGGCATCAAACCCAAGCACTCGACCCGCTGCAACTGCAGCCCCAAAGGCGCCAGAAGTCGCTGTTTGGTGAAACCCGGATTGATAGTGATCGCGACCGAGCCACAAACCGATCCGGATCGAAGCCTCCATCCCGATCAGGGCTGCCTCCAACAGATCCACGAGGATACGGTCATCCCATTCCGAAACCGCCAAGGCCGCAGGTAGGATGGCAACCGACGGATGGCCGATATGGGCGAAATGGGTGTCGTCATAGTCCAGCGCATGGGACACTGTTCCATTGACCAGAGCTGCCGCACGCAGGGGCGCTGCTCCGCCGCCGAACAGATGGGCCTGCGCTGTGCCGCCCTCCTCCTGCACCATGTCGCGGATGGCGACCGACACGGGCTCGGACACACCGGCACGACCCACCGCGATCCAGTCGAGAACGGAAAGAGACGTAACAGCCCGCGCCTGCGCGGTTGTGTTGACGGGGCCAGCGGCAAAACGCGCAAGCGTTGAGGTGAATCCAGACATAGCGCGCAGTCTAGCGCGCGTCGGTCGTTGGTAAAGCCTTAGCTGTAAAGCTCGGCAGCACGCGCCTCAAAAGCGCGCACAATACGCTGCATGGCCTCGTTGAAGACTACACCGATGATCCCTTGCAGGATGGCGTTCTTGAACTCGAAATCCACATGGAATGAGACGTTGCACCCACCTTCGGGGGCATCTTCAAACTGCCAGTCTGATTTCATGTATTTGAACGGACCGTCCAGATATTCGGTGTCGATCCTCTTTTGACCGGCAAACAAGGTCACACGGCTGCCAAACCGTTCGCGAAACACCTTGAACGAGATCACCAGATCGGCCTCCATCACCTCGGCCTCGCCAGCCGCATAGGTCTGGCGAATACGTGCGGCGGCGCACCAGGGTAGAAACTTGGGATAGCTCGCCACGTCAGCAACCAGATCATACATCTGCTGGGCCGTGTAAGGCAGGTGACGCGTTTCCGAGTGGATAGGCATGGCAATCCGGCATTAGAAGGTGACAATGGCGCGTCATGTCGTATGTTGCGCGCCAAAGATCAAGGGGGCTGCGATGACTGACCGCGCATATGTGATAGATGAGATGATCTCGGCCAAGGCAATTGCAGCCCGAATCGAAGAGCTTTGCCGCGAGATTACCGACGAATTCGGCACTACCGACAAGCTGGTGGTCGTCGGCCTGCTGCGTGGGTCCTTCGTGTTCATCGCGGATCTTGTGCGCGAACTGGACCTGCCGATCGAGGTGGATTTTCTGGAGGCCTCCTCTTACGGCGACGCGATGGAGAGCAGCCGGGAAGTGCGCATTCTCAAAGATTTACGCGGTGCTATTGAAGGCCGCGATGTGCTGGTGGTCGAAGATATCGTCGATACGGGCCACACGCTGAACCACGTCACAAACCTGCTGCATAGCCGCAAGCCGAAACGGCTGAAATCCATTGCCCTGCTGGACAAACCCAGCCGGCGCGAGGTCGATTTTCGTTCAGATTGGATCGGGTTTGAAATCCCAGATGAGTTCGTTGTGGGCTACGGCATCGACTACGCGCAGCGCAATCGCAACCTGCCGTTTATCGGTAAAGTTCGGTTTACCTAAAGTGTTTCGGGTTTTACCTGAATCGCCAAGTGACACGAATGTCCCGAGAACGCTGAAAGCGTGACAGGGTCTTCGTGTCTCAGGTTTAACCCGAAACGCTATAAACGCGGCCTCAGCCCAGAACCCGCCGGATCGCTGCCAGAAAGACTCCCGTGCCAACTGGGATCAGCGCATCCGGGAAATCATAGTCAGGATTGTGAAGTTGGGGGTGATCTTGCCCTGCGCCCAACCAGAACATCGCTGATTTCGCACCTTTGCCGAACTGGCCGAAATCTTCCGAGAACCTCTGCGGTTCATCAGCAAGGCGGCTGGGAACACTCTGATCGTCGCAAGCTTGAGCCAGAATAGCCACCGCTTCGGAATGATTGGTGCATGCCTCGAAGACATCCTCGTAGGTGATTTCGGTACTCAGGTTCTCGGACTTGGCGATCTGCTGGACCAAGGCCTCAGAATCGGCAATGAGCTTTGCCATCCGGTCGTCTGACACGGTGCGCAACGTCACCCACAGCTCGGCCTGACCGGGGGCGACGCCAAAGGTTTGCTCTCCGAGGCTGGCATGCGTGATCGTGGTCAGTGCATAGTCGTCGTTCAACGCGCCTGCTGTGCCGAGCCGGGTAAGTTCCGGGATCAGTGCAGACAATGCGCCCGCAGGGGAAACCCCATCCTGCGGTGCAGCAGCATGAGAGGTCTTTCCGGTCAACGCGATCCGCATACCCCGCGAGGCGCAGTTGGTTGGCCCCTGACACAATTCAACCTCGCCCAGTTTCAAACCCGGCAAGTTATGAAGAGAAAACACGTATTCCGGTGCGAGCTTAGCGAATTCAGGATCGTTACGGAATGCCTTGGCGCCTTGCCCGGTTTCTTCGGCGGGCTGGAAAATCAGAACCGCCCGTCCGCGCGCCGGGCGCTGTTCCTGCAATTCAAGAGCAACGCCCAGAACCATCGACATATGACCGTCATGCCCGCACAGATGCCCTTTACCCGGCACGGTCGAGACATACGGCAGCTCCGAAAGCTCCTGAATCGGCAAGCCATCCAACTCACACCGAATTGCGACGGTGGGACCGGTCGTACCGCTGTCGAAAACAGCTGCAACTCCGTGCCCGCCGAGGTCGGTCAGCACGATATCCGCCCCTGCACGACGCAGCTCATCAGCCATGCGCGCGGCGGTTTCACGCTCTTTCCCGGAAAGTTCGGGATGTTGATGCAAACTATGGCGCAGCGCTGTCAGCTGCGCCAATCCTTCAGGCGTCACGCTTTACCCAGCTTGGCCTGCCGCGCCGCACGCAAACGCGCGAAATCATCCCCCGCGTGGTAGGACGAGCGCGTCAGCGGAGTGGCCGAGACCATCAGGAAGCCCTTGCCATAAGCCGCTTTTTCATACGAGGCGAACTCCTCAGGCGTCACGAAACGATCCACCGCGTGGTGCTTGGGCGTTGGTTGCAGATACTGACCAATGGTCAGGAAATCTATGTCAGCGGCGCGCATGTCATCCATGACCTGACCGACTTGCTGCTTGTCTTCACCTAGACCAACCATGATGCCGGATTTGGTGAAGATCGACGGGTCCAGTTCTTTCACCCGCTGCAACAGGCGCAGTGAGTGGAAATAGCGCGCACCGGGACGAACCTCAGGGTAGAGGCCCGGTACAGTTTCGAGATTGTGGTTGAACACATCCGGCCTGGCTTCGACCACGGTCTCAAGCACCTCGGGCTCACACTTCAGGAAGTCCGGCGTCAGAATCTCGATCGTCGTCTTCGGCGAACGGTGACGGACGGCTCGAATGGTCTGCGCGAAATGATCCGCTCCGCCGTCTTTCAAATCGTCCCGATCAACCGAGGTGATCACGACGTGGTTCAAACCCAATTTTTGCACCGCATGCGCAACACGACCCGGCTCGAAGGCATCCAGCGAGTCCGGACGTCCCGTCGCGATGTTGCAGAAGGTACAGCCGCGGGTACAGATCTCACCCATGATCATCATGGTGGCGTGACCCTGGCTCCAGCACTCACCCACATTGGGGCATCCTGCCTCTTCGCACACCGTCACCAGATTGTTTTCACGCATGATCTTGCGCGTCTCGGCATAGCCCTTGCCGCCTGGCGCCTTGACCCTGATCCATTTCGGCTTCTTAGGCTGGGCGTTGTCCGGGCGATGCGCCTTTTCGGGGTGACGTTGTTCTGGGATTTTCAGATCGCGCACGGGCAGTTTTCCTAACTTTGGGTCAACTTTGTGTACCCATACCATAAAACACTCACGCCTGTTACACCAGCGACGCATAGCCGCTATGCAGGTATCTCGCGAGCATCAAGTTAGTTTAGCCTTAAACTATTTTTTCGCATGAAAAATCAATAGGCAACCAGACCAAACCTATCTTGCAGATGCAGCATTTCATGCATTGAAGGCCGTTTAGAACTGATTTAAATCGCCAGAAAGTCACAACTGAATCACAGGAACTTGAACATGAAGACCGGAGCAAAACTGCCCGATGTGACCTTCCACACGCGCGTCCGCGACGAGGCCGTCGAAGGCCCCAACCCGTTCCGCTGGGAAGACAAGACTACCGCCGATTATTTCGCTGGCAAGCGGGTGATCCTGTTCTCACTGCCCGGCGCTTTCACCCCCACATGTTCGACCTACCAGCTGCCCGGGTTTGAAAACGGTTACGCCGACTTCACCGCCAAGGGTATCGACGAGATCTACTGCATGTCCGTCAATGACAGCTTTGTCATGAACAAATGGGCGCAGGATCAGGGCCTGACAAACGTCAAGGTCATCCCTGATGGTTCAGGTGAGTTCACCCGCAAGATGGGCATGCTGGTCGACAAGGACAACCTTGGCTTTGGCATGCGCTCGTGGCGCTATGCGGCCATCATCAATGACGGCGTTGTCGAAGCATGGTTCGAAGAGCCCGGCCTGATGGATAACTGCCCTGAAGACCCCTATGGCGTGTCATCGCCCGAGACTCTGATCCAGCATCTGGAAGCCGCAGCCGAACCGGTCTTGGCGTAAATCTGATGCTAAAGCGTTGATTTCAGGCCCGCTTCAGGCGGGCCTTTTCATATCCGCGTGGCCGAAACGATCTGCTCCCCCACATCCCGGATCACCTGGGCCAAACGATCCACCCAACCGTCATCTGTTGTTGATGCACGCCGGACCAGCCCCACCGTGCGCGCCGGTTGCGGGGCGCCGAAACGCAAGAGTTTCATGCCGGGAACAGCCTCTGATTCCGATTTCGCGGCCAGTTCGGGCATCAGGGTCAGGCCGAACCCCTCGGCAACCAGCCGGGAAAGCGTCGCAAGCGAGGAGGCTCCCATGTTGATCTGCCCACTACCCCGGTCCTGCCCGCAGACCTCAAGCGCTTGATCCGTCAAGCAATGGCCATCCTCCAACAACATCAACTGCGCCGATTGCAAGTCCAGAGGGCGCAACATCTCGGGACTGGTCGTTACGCGTTGCAACCGCGCGGCGCTGCCTGCCAGCAGGAAGTGATCTTGGAACAGCGGCGTTTCGCGGAATTCCGAGCCGCCCGCCGGCAGGGCCAGAACCGCAGCGTCGATCTCACCTTCGCGGAGCAAAGACAGCAACCGTTCCGTCCGCGCCTCGCGGATCTGCACACGCAAAGAAACGTCTGCCGCTCGCAAGCCACCCAGAACACCGGGAAGAAGATAAGGGGCAATCGTCGGGATGATCCCGATCGACAGCGAGCGATGCCCGCCAGAGTGATCCCGCGCGAATTGGTCCAACCGCACAGCTGCCCCCAGCACCTGACGCGCATGTTCCAGAACGTCTCGGCCCAGCGGCGTCAGCAGGATGTCCCGCGCCTGACGCTCGAACAGTACACCGCCCAGCGTTTCCTCAAGCGATTTGATCTGCACAGAAAGCGCAGGTTGCGACACATTGCAAACCTGTGCGGCGCGGCCGAAATTGCGCTGCTCGGCCACGGCTTGAAAGTACTGCAACTGTTTGAGTGTGAAATTCATAGCCCTTGATTATCAGCAAGGGCCGAAACCACAAGAGAGGCTTATACCTATCCGATCATGCGATCTTGCCCGGAGAGATCCTCATAGTGTCGCTTCAAGCGTTGCAAGGCGATGCGCAGAACGATCTTACCCGAACGCGCGGACCAGCCCATGCGCTTTTCGGCCAGTTCCAGCCCCTCAAGATAGCAACAACAGCGCAGCGCGACGTCGCTCAGCCCCGGGCCAAGATCCGACAAGGCGCGTGCTACGCGGTCTTTCGCGTCCGAGGCCCCTCGCCCACCATGGGATTCACTGTCAAAACTGCCGCGCCCGCCGCCGGTCAGAAAACGATCCCAGTTCTGCGCGACCTGCGGGCCGATCTGCGCCAGCTCAAAATCTTCGCGCAGACGTTCACCGGCATTGACCAGCGTTTCATCCAGAAACGGATTGCCATCCCGATCCCGCCGCCGCGCCAAGGCGACCAGCGGGCTTTCCGCAGCACAATAGCGCATGCGTCGGGCGCGCTCTGGGACGCATCCGCCAGATTTCGGCTGGAACGAGGCCTGCGCCTCGGCCATTCCAAATTCGTTGCGCGACCGCGCCTTGTTTTCCGCCTCGGCCACCAAACGGTTGAGCGCGGCGCGCCCCGATGTCGAGATGCGGTACCGGGAAATGCGGCCCGGATTGTTACAGGAAATCCAGTCCTGCAAGGCAAGGGCCTGCGCGATCTTGCAATCAACAACGGCCGTTCTGGTGGTGCCAGCCTCGCCCGTGTCGCGTACCACAACAGCCTTGTCCATATCTTCGGCCACCGCCAGAACCGATCCCGTCTCACACAGGCGGCGCAACACGCGCATCGCTTCGCCGTCGAACGAGCCGTCGTCTTTCTCGTCCTGCCCCGCTACGTCAAAGCGGCGCGTCCGATCCGAGACCGCGAAATGTGTCTCGGCCAGCGATTGCAGGGCTGCATCGACCAAAGGATCATCACGGCGCATTTCGACACGGCGAATTTGTCTGAGAATGGTAGAGGCATGGCACCCGGCGGATCGTGCGATATCCCGGATCGACTGACCGGTTTCCGTGTGCGCAAGATAACGCTGTGCCCCCTCGGGAACCCATGCCGGAATAGAAAATGCCACGTTGTTTTCCATATTCATTTGCCCTCGTCGACAAAACAGACTGCCACTTTTGCCCCCCGAAATTAAAGTTAACCAAATCTAACTAGAGGTGATTTCGTTACTCGTTCGTTAACCCCGAAGCGCAGCAACCAGATTTGATTCAAAAAGATAAACAGTCGTGAAACCAACGTTCGGGGCGACCCTCTTGCACGCAACGCCCGCTTAGGTTGTGTGACAAACAGGGCGTCAACTATCCGAACACGAGGCACCTGAAATGCAAGACCTGATGACCATGATCACCACCCTGCGCCGCCCCCGCCTATTGGCGCGTGCTGCGAAACTCGGGGCACAGGATTACAACCGGGACCGGCATCTTCAGCGCATTCTGGGATATGGTCGACTGCCGGGGAACGGGGCCGCGCTGATGCGGCTTTTGGATATGGAGCGAGAGCAAAATACACTGCGAAAAGAAGAGGATGCCGCCTACTCACTGGTCAGGCACCTTGATCTTCTGATTGCGCTTTTGGGTGAGGCGCAGCTGTATCAAGCCAGCCGCGCCGCACAGTTCGATTGATCAGGTAAACGCGTCCGGCATCGAGGCTTTCTTGTCGGCAATATAAGCCTCAAGCGCCTCTTTGGTGGACGGGTCCATCTGCGGCTGCTGGTAATTGGCCAGCAGATGCTCGACCCGGGCCGAGGCCAGCTGACGCGTATCGCGCGAACCTTCGTCCTGCCAGGTCTCGAACGGTTTGTAGTCCAACACGTCGGATTTCCAGAAGGCTTCCTTGAAGTTGGCCTGCGTGTGGTCGCAACCAAGATAGTGACCGCCCGGCCCCACTTCGCGGATCGCACCCATCGCCTGCGCGTTCTCATCATAGGCAACGCCTTTGGCCAGACCGTGCAGAACACCCAATTGATCGGCATCCATCACGAACTTTTCAAAGTCAGCAACCAGACCGCCTTCGAGCCAGCCACACGAGTGCAGCATGAAGTTCACGCCCGACAGCAGACCCATATTCAGCGAGTTCGCAGTCTCATACGCCGCCTGCGCGTCCGGCAGTTTCGAACCACAGAACGACCCTGCAGATCGGAAAGGCAGGTTCAGGCGGCGGGCCAGCTGACCTGCGCCATATGTGATATTCGCGGCCTCGGGTGTTCCAAAGGTCGGCGCGCCCGAGTTCATGTCGATCGAAGTCACAAACGCACCAAAGATCACGGGTGCGCCCGGGCGAATGATCTGGCTATAGGCGATACCCGCCAGAACCTCGGCCAGAACCTGCGTCAGTGTTCCTGCAACCGACACTGGCGCCATTGCACCACCGACGATGAAGGGCGAAACGATACAAGCCTGATTGTTCTTCGCGTAGACTTCCAGCGCGCCCATCATCACATCGTCGAAGGTCATCGGCGAGTTGATGTTGGTCAGCGATGTCATCACGGTGTTGTTCTGGACAAAGTCCTTGCCGAACAGAATCTCGCACATCTCAACCGAATCCTGCGCCCGGCTGGGATCGGTTACGGACCCCATGAAGGGTTTGTCCGACAGGGTCATGTGCGCCATCAGCATATCAAGATGGCGTTTGTTCACCGGAATATCAGTCGGTTCGCAAACGGTCCCGCCCGAGTGGTGCAGCCACTTGGACATGTAGGCCAGTTTCACGAACTTGTTGAAATCATCCATGGTCGCATAGCGACGGCCACCCTGCGCATCACGCACGAACGGAGGGCCATAAACAGGCGCCAGAACCAGATTACGGCCACCGATCACCACCGATTTCTCGGGGTTGCGGGCGTGCTGAGTGAACTGGCTTGGCGCTGTTTTGATCAGCTGGCGCGCCAGACCACGCGGGATGCGCACGCGTTCGCCATCAACGTCAGCGCCTGCATTGCGCCAACGCTCCAGCGCGGCGGGATTGTCGACAAAGTTGACGCCAACCTCTTCGAGAATCGTTTCTGCGTTGTACTCGATGATCTCCAACGCTTCTTCGTTGAGGACCTCAAAGTTCGGAATGTTCCGCTCAATATACTTTGCAGTTTCAATCCGAACCGCAGTGCGTTCTGCCCGGCGGGCGGCTCCGCCACCACCGCGACCCCGACGACGTGCTGATGCTTCAGCCATTTTTCCTCACCATACTTTGGATGTCTTGATTTGGTTTCTGTCTAGCCCGACAACACCCGCAACTATTGGAAGATAACGGCTATTGGCACATAAAAGCGACATTGCGCCGCGACGTGACCCCTAGGAATAACGCGATTGGCTCTCGTTCACGTCTTCTCACGCGACACTCAGAATCCCCGGCACAAGCCCAAGAAGTGCTGATTATTTTGCTGAACGATTTCAGCGTGATCTTTGGCCAAGACAAAAACCTCGTTAATTTGCAAAGCCTTGCAGGCTGCCCCCTTTTTGAAACTCGACATACGCATCCCGTTTTGCACCAAAGCCATAGTGCCGCCGCACAAACATCCGCCAGCGCGCCTTCCGCGCATTGCACGAGGATGTGGAACTCATGTTCGGGGTGTCAGCGTGACGCATACGGAAAGATCGTCAAGTATTTGTTATAAAACTCCTACAAAAGCTGAGGCGCAGATTCACTGAAATGCGGGTAGACGCCCTGTTGCAAAGACCTTTCTCTTGCGAATTCGTCACGCTTGGCCTATGGCCCGCACATGAGTGATACATCCCACGACCGCCTTCTGATCATCGACTTCGGCAGCCAGGTGACGCAGCTGATTGCACGCCGCTTGCGCGAACTGAATGTCTATTGCGAAATCCACCCCTACCAGAACGTCACCATGGAATTTGTGCGCGAAATGGCGCCCAAAGCGGTGATCTTTTCGGGTGGGCCGGACAGTGTCACGCGCGAGGGCTCTCCGCGCGCGCCGCAAGAGATTTTCGACTATGGCGTTCCGATTCTGGGCATCTGTTATGGCCAGCAGGTGATGATGCACCAACTGGGCGGCAAGGTCGAAAGCGGCCATGGCACTGCCGAGTTTGGCCGCGCCTTTGTCACCCCGAAAGGTCAGTTGGATATTCTGCAAGACTGGTTCGCGGATGGTGATGAACAGGTCTGGATGAGCCATGGTGATCATGTCAGCGAGATCGCTCCGGGGTTTGAGGTCTACGGCACCTCCCCCAACGCGCCGTTTGCCATCACGGCAGACAGCAAGCGTCATTTCTACGCGGTGCAGTTCCACCCCGAGGTGCATCACACCCCCAAAGGTGCGAAACTGTACGAGAATTTCGTAAAACTCGCCGGGTTCCGCGGCGACTGGACCATGGGCGCCTATCGTGAGCAGATGATCGAGAAGATCCGCGAGCAGGTCGGCGACAAGAACGTCATCTGCGGCCTGTCCGGCGGTGTCGACAGCTCGGTCGCGGCGATCCTGATCCATGAAGCCATTGGCGATCAGCTGACCTGCGTCTTTGTCGACCACGGGCTGCTGCGCAAGAACGAGGCACAGGAAGTCGTCGGCATGTTCCGCGACAACTACAATATTCAGCTGATCCACGCGGACGAAAGCGATCTGTTCCTGGGCGAGCTGGACGGTCAAAGCGACCCCGAGACCAAGCGCAAGATCATCGGCAAGCTGTTCATCGACGTCTTCCAGAAACATGCCGATACGATCGACGGGGCCGAGTTCCTGGCCCAAGGCACGCTCTACCCGGATGTCATCGAATCCGTCTCGTTCAGCGGAGGCCCTTCGGTCACGATCAAGTCGCACCATAATGTTGGTGGCCTCCCCGAGAAGATGGGCCTGAAGCTGGTCGAACCCCTGCGTGAGTTGTTCAAGGATGAGGTCCGCGCGCTGGGTCGCGAATTGGGCCTGCCCGACAGCTTCATCGGCCGCCACCCTTTCCCCGGACCGGGCCTGGCCATTCGCTGCCCGGGTGAGATTACCCGAGAGAAGCTGGAAATCCTGCGGGAAGCGGATGCGATCTACATCGACCAGATTCGCAAACACGGGCTCTATGATGAGATCTGGCAGGCCTTTGTGGCGATTCTACCCGTCCGCACCGTAGGCGTCATGGGCGATGGCCGTACTTATGACTATGCCTGCGCGCTGCGTGCCGTGACGTCAGTTGATGGCATGACCGCCGACTATTACCCCTTCAGCCATGAGTTCCTTGGCGAAACAGCCACTCGGATCATAAACGAGGTCAAGGGGATCAACCGATGCACTTATGATATCACTTCGAAACCTCCGGGAACGATCGAGTGGGAGTAGTTCGATTGAGCGGGTGCCCATGGGTTATGGATACGTAAACAGATAAATCAAGTGGTCAGTCGCGGGATGCGCGACAGACTTCTACAACAATGAAATGGTTGCTAAAAATGTCAAATTCCGACTCCCAGTATTCGCAGAGCTTTCGGATTACAACGCGTACGATCTCTTGGAACAAGCCTAGGATTGGCAAGACAATTGCATCCTGGAAGCAATGGCGGGCCTTAAAGCAACAAAAAGACATCAAACTGGAACTGGGTTCCGGAGAGAAAATCGGAACAAATGGTTGGACAACCGTAGATACCGCGCCCTGCGACTTTCGCTATGATTTGCGCAATGGAATCCCGCTTCCTGACAACTCAGTTTCAGCGCTCTATGCATCTCACTTCCTGGAACACCTGAGCTACAAAGATCTCTGTACGTTCATTCCCGAATGCCACCGCATTCTGAAATCCGGAGGTACTTTCTCGGTCTGCGTTCCCAATTTCCGCCTCTTCATTGAGGCCTACATGGAGAACCGAGAGTTTGAGCCCAAAGAAGGTCAATTTCAGCCTGCCGTCGTTTCAACAGGGTCCAATATGGATCAGATAAACTACATCGCTTACATGAACGATGAGCATAAGTATATGTTTGATCAGGAAAACCTCTTGGCTATTCTCAAGAAAGGCGGTTTCGAAACTGTCGAAAAACGGGGGTTCGATCCGGAGCTTGATCTTGCCGAAAGGGATTATCAGTCAATCTACGCCCTCGCCACAAAGGCTTAAGTTGGCAGCTGTAACTTAAAGGAAAGAGATTGAGGGACGCGACTGGCTCGATTGGCAGGGCCGCCCTATGGATGACCGGTGCCATTGCCTCGTTTTCCTCAATGGCCGTCGCCGGGCGAGAGCTGAGCCTGCATCACGATACTTTCGAGATCATGATGTATCGCAGTTTTGTTGGTGTGTTAATTGTAGCGCTGGTACTGACGGTAACCCGCAAATGGCACCAGGTCACAACCAAGCATCTTGGTTTGCATGCGATCCGCAATACCTTCCATTTCACGGGTCAAAACCTGTGGTTCTACGCGGTTGGAGTGGCCCCTCTGGCACAGGTTTTTGCGCTTGAATTCACCCAGCCGATCTGGGTGATCCTGCTCTCTCCTTTGCTGCTAAAAGAGCGTCTGACCGCCATCAGAATGACTTCGGCGTTGATTGCATTTGCAGGGGTTCTTATGGTGACAAGGCCCGGAACCTCAAGCTTGTCGCCGGGCATTCTCATGGCTGCCGGAAGCGCAATTTTCTTTGCGTTTACAACGATCACGACGAAGCACCTCACCCGACATGCCAGTATCGGATGTATCGTGTTCTGGCTAACCGTGATGCAGGCTGTTCTTGGTACGGTTGCGGCAGGGATAGACCAGCAGATCGCTTTGCCAACGCCACAGACGGCACCCTTTTTGCTGCTGGTTGGTCTGGCCGGTCTTCTGGCGCATTTCTGCATCACAAACGCTCTGGCGATTGCACCAGCAACCGTGGTTGTGCCGTTCGACTTTGCCCGCCTACCGACAATCGCGGTTGTCGGCATGCTTCTTTATCATGAACCATTGGATCACTGGACGCTACTAGGCGCAGCCGTGATCTTTTCAGGTATCTTTCTGAATGTCTGGTCCGAAAATCGTAACAGTTTAGCAACAGTTCACGCAGACACTCACAAGAAGTAACGCACGGTCACCAGTTGACGATAAAACTGTGAGCAAGACAGTATCGGGCATCATTATTCGAGCGGGCCGGCATCTTTTCACTCACATGGACGCCATACAGGCCTTCGAGGGACAGTAAGGGAGGAATACATGAAAAAAGCGCTACTATCAGCGTGCGCAGTTTGCGTGGGGGCAACAGCGGGCCACGCTGGCGGCATAGACCGGAGCGGTCAGGGCATAAACATGATCTTCGAAGAAGGGTCGGTTGTGCAATTTCGTCTAGGGTACACGGACCCGAGTGTCAGCGGCACAATGCGTGGTGTCGATTCGGGTAACGTCGCGAACGACTTTTTTACCCCACATCTGGGCTACAAGACATCTTTGACCGAAAAGATCGACTTTGCGATCATGTATGATCAGCCGTTTGGTGCAGATATTGCGTACCCATCCAACTACCCATTGTCGATCAACCCTTTGGCACCAACAACACCTGGCTCATTGCGCGCGAAGGCCGACACCGATGCTATCACCGCTTTGTTTCGCTACAAATTCGACAATGGCTTCAGCGCCCTTGGCGGCATTCGCGCGCAACGCGTGGAAGCAAGCATAAATGTTCCGGTGGCGGCAGGGTATTCCGTTGACACCGACGCCGATACAGCTTTTGGCTATGTTCTTGGTGTTGCCTGGGAAAAGCCGGAAATTGCCGCTCGTGTCGCGCTAACATACAACTCGAAGATATCGCACGACCTCTCGCAAACAGAAAGTAGCGCATTCGGTACGTTCGAGACCAGCAGCGAGATCGAAACACCACAATCGTTGAACTTGGATTTTCAAACCGGCGTCGCGCCTAAGACGCTCTTGTTCGGATCGATTCGCTGGGTTGACTGGCCACAGCTGTCTTACGATCCGCCAAACTACCCGCCAACCACTGCACTGGTCGATTACTCCAATGCCACCTACACCTACACTCTAGGTCTAGGATATCAGTTCTCCGAAGAGTTCTCGGGCGCTGTGACCTTGGGATATGAGACCGACGAAGGTGAACCGGTCACCAATCTTGGTCCCACCGACGGCTTCTGGAGCATCGGCCTTGGCGGCACATACTCTCTCGAAAAAGCCAAAATCTCGGGCGGCGTTCGTTACACCGATATTGGGGATGCCATAGCCGATGGCACCGGTCCAGGCGATCGGGCTGACTTCTCCGGCAACAGCGCGTGGAGTGTTGGGTTCCAGATCACCTACGCTCTGGACTAAAAACCGGCACACAAAACCAATCAGACCCCGCCGTTTCGGTGGGGTCTTTTGTTTCCGCATCTTTCGGGTCGCCGCATGAACTCAAAGCTGCGACAACCTGTTCATGGAACAGCAAAAACACCTCTCCCCTCGCGCATGGATCGAGCTTGCATTGCTGGGTATCATCTGGGGTGCCTCATTTGTTTCAATCTGCATTGCGCTGGACACGATACCAGTGATGACCTCGGTCCTGCATCGGACGTTTTGGGCTATGCTGGCCTTGTGGTTGGTGGTTTGGTTCAAGGGCTCAAGCGTTCCGACCTCACCGCGCCTGTGGTTGGGTTTTTTGGTTATGGGGCTGCTCAACAACGTGATCCCGTTTTCTTTGATGGCGTGGGGGCAATTGTACATAGACACCGGCCTCACGGCGATTTTGAACGCGGCAACAGCTATCTTTGGCGTTCTCATCGCTGCCTGTTTCTTCTCAGACGAGAGGTTGACACCACAGCGTCTGCTTGGTGTCGGGCTGGGCTTTTTCGGCGTATCCATTGCAATCGGGATCGGCAATCTGACTGGCTTCAGCCTGCAAAGCACGGCTCAACTTGCCGTCCTCGCTGGCACCGTGTCTTATGCGTTTGCAGGCGTTTGGGCGCGTAAGCACCTTAGCTCCCTACCCCCGATTGTCGCCGCTGCCGGTATGCTGACCGGCTCGACCCTGTTCATGATCCCGATTGCCTTTGTGACGGACGGTATCCCAAGCCTCAGCCTGCCTGCAGCCACTTGGGCGGCAATCGCGTATTATTCTCTGATTGCGACGGCGGGTGCGTATCTTCTCTATTACCGGGTCCTTGCAATGGCGGGCAGCGGCAATCTGATGCTCGTTACCCTTATCATACCCCCTGTCGCGATCCTTTTAGGGGCAGCATTGCTGGACGAGGCCTTGGACCCGCGCGCCTATATCGGCTTTGCGGTGCTGGCTGCGGGATTATTGATCCTCAACCGGGCGGCCTCACGCGATTGACGCCGCCGCCTGCCCGATTTAGCAAAGGCAAAAACAAGGGACGGCGCAAGATGATCTACAGCTCGGCGAGTGATTGGCGTGGTGCGGCACGCAAAAAGGTGCTGTTTTTCGGCATGTCGGGGCTGGGCAAGACCTATGTATCCAACATCCTGCGGGACAGCGGCGGCTGGTTTCACTACTCGGTCGACTACCGGATCGGCACACGTTACATGGGCGAATACATCGCCGATAATGCCAAGGCCGAGGCAATGAAAGTTCCCTTTCTAAGGGATCTTCTGCTATCGGATTCGATCTATATCGGCTCGAACATCTCATTCGAAAACCTGACCCCTGTTGCATCCTACCTTGGCAAACCCGGCAATCCGGCGCTTGGCGGGTTGGAGATGTCCGAGTACCGCCGCCGGCAGGAGCAATTCCGGCTGGCCGAAATTCACGCCCTTCTGGACACGGAATATTTCGTGGATCGGGCAGAGCGTCTCTATGGCTATCCGCATTTCATCTGCGACACGGGCGGGTCGATTTGCGAGTGGGTCGACCCGGATGATCCAACGGATCAACTGATGTCCGAGCTGTCAAAACAGGCGCTGATGATCTGGCTGAAGGGCGACGACGACCACACGGCCGAGCTGGTCCGTCGCTTTGACAAGGCCCCCAAGCCGATGTCTTATCAGGCTGAATTCCTGACCCGCGTCTGGACCGAATATCTGGATCAACACGGCTGCGCCGAGGCTGACGTAGACCCCGACGCGTTCATCAGGTGGACCTACGCTCAGGCGCTTGCCCATCGTCAGCCCCGGTACGAGGCGATGGCGAAAAACTGGGGCGTTACGATTGCGGCCAAAGACATCGGAAAGGTGCGCGATGCGGCTGATTTCGATGAGTTGATCGAACGCACCCTTGAGACCGGGCGCGATCGCGCCTAACTACCTCCTCTTAACCTATTCAAAAGTCTGACCCGATGCCGATCAAAATCCCATCCGAACTGCCCGCCTTTGACGTCCTGACCCAGGAAGGCGTCATGGTCATGGCGGCGGATCAGGCAATGCGGCAGGATATTCGCCCCCTGCGGATCGGGCTTCTGAACCTGATGCCCAAGAAGATCCAGACCGAGAACCAGTTCGCGCGGCTGATCGGGGCCACTCCGCTGCAGATTGACCTGTCGCTGATCCGCATGACCGAGCATCGGACCAAGAACACCGCCGCTGCGCATATGGCCGAGTTCTATCAGCCGTTTCAGGACGTGAAGGATCAGAAGTTCGACGGACTGATCATCACCGGCGCGCCGATCGAGCATCTGGAATTTGATGCTGTCACCTATTGGGAAGAACTCCGCGAGGTGTTTGAGTGGACCCAGACCAGTGTCCACTCCACATTCGGGGTCTGCTGGGGCGGCATGGCGATGATCAACCATTTCCACGGCGTTAAAAAACACATGCTGGATGCCAAGGCCTTTGGCTGTTTCCGGCATCGCAACCTGAATCCGTCCTCTCCGTTTTTGCGGGGGTTCTCGGATGATTGCGTTATTCCCGTCAGCCGCTGGACCGAGATGAAACAGGCCGAGATCGACGCTGCCAAAGACCTGAATACCTTGCTGGGTAGCGATGAAGCAGGTCCTTGCCTGGTTGAGGACCCGGCGCATCGTGCGCTTTATATCTTCAACCATTTCGAATATGACAGCGATACGTTGAAGCAGGAATATGATCGGGACATCGCCAATGGCACACCGATCAATGTGCCAATGAATTATTACCCCGATGATGATCCGACACAGACACCGCAGAACCGGTGGCGTAGCCATGCGCATCTGCTTTACGGCAACTGGATCAATGAAATCTACCAGTCCACCCCCTTTGATATGAACGAAATTGGCAGTTAAAATCGGGATACTCGTGACGCTGGGCCTGATCGGGTTTGCAACGTTCACCTGGTGGCGCGCGGCGCAGAATGACGCCCGCGCCGAACAAGCATTTCCGCCCGAAGGCCAGATTCTAGACGTGGACGGGATTGCTGTGCATGCGGTTGTCACGGGGGATGGCCCTGATGTGGTCCTGATCCACGGCTCCAGCGGCAACACCCGAGACATGACTTTCGCCCTGGCCCCAATTCTGGCCAAAAACTACCGCGTGATCGTGTTTGACCGTCCTGGCCTTGGCTATTCGGATAGCTTCAATCCCGAAGGCGAGACCATTCAGGAACAAACGGATATTCTGCAGCGCGCCGCTGCCCAACTTGGCGCAGAGAAACCCATTGTCGCCGGGCAGAGCTTCGGTGGATCCGTCGCGTTGGCCTGGGCGGTGACCCGACCCGACAATATCTCGGGCCTTGTGCTGATCGCCCCGGCGGCGATCCCGTGGGAAACGCCGCTGGACAATTTCAACCAGCTGGCGGCGACCAAGCTTGGCAATGCGCTCGCCCTGCCCCTGATCTCATCCTACGTGCCGGAGTCTTACGTCGAAACGGCCCTCGACAAAGTATTCGCGCCGCAAACTGCCCCCGAAGGCTATGCCGAGCATTTCGGCCCTGCCCTGACGATGCGCCGCGCCTCGATGCACGCCAATGCCAAACAACGGGTCCGCTTGCTGGAAGAGGTCGAGCGTCTGCAACCCAGATACGGTGAAATCTCTGTACCCACCGAGATCGTTCACGGCACGGCGGACACGACGGTCAAGCTGGATTGGCACTCGACCCGTTTGATCGAACAGATCCCGGGTGCCGAGCTGATCGAGCTGCCAGGCATCGGCCATATGCCTCAGGTCGTCGCAGCCGATGAAGTTGCCGCCGCTATTGACCGCGCCGTGCAGCGGGCGGGTTTGCGTTAGGCCAACACCTAATCCATAGTAAGATATGGATTTTATCGCGAGGTAGCTGATGGCCCGGTCAGAAAAAGGTGCAATCGAGACGTATTTCCAAAAGAAAGCGCCAGATAACGTGCGCAAAATGATCGAAAAGGCGAACAAGGGCGAAATCCTCAATTCGACCTACCCCTATGCCGAAAAGATGAAGTCCAAGGACTATTACCGGCAGATGGATGCGCTGCAGATCGAGCTGGTCAAGATGCAGGCTTGGGTCCGGGAAACAGGACAGCGTGTTGCCATTATTTTCGAAGGTCGAGACGCCGCAGGCAAAGGCGGCACCATCAAACGTTTCCGCGAAAACCTGAACCCACGCGGGGCGCGGAACGTCGCGCTTAGCAAACCCTCGGCTTCCGAGCGCAGCCAGTGGTATTTCCAACGCTATGTCCAGCACTTGCCCTCGGCTGGCGAAATCGTGTTTTTCGACCGCAGCTGGTACAATCGCGGAGTCGTTGAAAACGTTTTTGGATTCTGTACGCAGGACGAGCGCGAACGCTTTTTCCGGCAGGTGCTGCCGTTGGAAACCGGGTTCGTGAACGACGGGCTCAACCTGTTCAAATTCTGGCTGAACGTCGGCCAGGCTGAACAGCTGAACCGCTTTCTGGCGCGCGAGACCGACCCGCTGAAGCAATGGAAACTCAGCCCCATTGATATTGCTGGTCTGGACAAATGGGACGAATACACTCAGTCGATTTCTGAGACTCTGACCCGATCACACTCGGAACATTGTCCTTGGACAATTGTCCGTTCCGACGACAAGAAACGTGCGCGCCTTGCTGCGATCCGGACGGTTTTGATGGCTTTGGACTATGATGAGAAAGACGAAAAAGCCATCGGCGCGAATGATCCGAAAATCTGTGGGGGTCCAGACGTTTGGGAATCATGAGGTCTGTGCGGGGCTGGCCAAGAATTGATTGCCTGGGCGTTGGACCATTGGCTGGAATTGAACTATCTGTTGGCACCCGAACACGTGAAAAACCAATAACCTGAGGCCGGAATGACGAAGCGCGGGTATCACCATGGAAACCTGAAGCAGGCCTTGATCGAGGCCGCGCTGTCGTTGATCGAAGAAAAAGGTCCCACGGGCTTCACCCTGTCCGAGGCCGCCAAGACCGCCGGGGTCACCCCCGCTGCCGTCTACCGGCACTATCACGGGCGCGAGGATCTGATTGCCGAGGCCGCCCGCCAAGGGTTCGAGATGTTCGCCGACCTGATGCAATATGCCTATGACGAGGGCCAGCCATCCGCGCTGGCCGCGTTTGAGGCCACCGGGCGCGCCTATCTGGCCTTTGCCCGTAAGCATCCCGGCCACTACATCGCCATGTTCGAAAGCGGGATTTCCCCGAACCGCACGCCCGAGCTGTCTTTGGCGTCAAGCCGGGCCAAAACGGTTCTCGAGAAGGCAGCAGCGGACCTGTCTCAACATATCCCACCTGAAAAGCGGCCACCCGCGTCCATGTTCTCGGCCCATATCTGGGCGATGAGCCACGGTGTGGTCGAACTCTATGCGCGCAACGCCACTGGCGCGACCTCGCCCTTTTCGCCCGAAGATCTGCTGGAAAGCGGTATCGGGATTTACCTGCGCGGGCTGGGTCTGGTGTCGCAGGACGACTGATCCTCAGATCGCTTTGCATTGGATTTGAATCGAAATACGCGGTCTTTCCCTGAGGTCGAACGCGCATTTCGATGGTTTCGCCTCAGAGAAAACGCAAAACGCTTTAAAATGATCGGCTTCCCTGAGTGACGCTGAGGCCCGACGAGACGTTGATCAGGTCCATCTCTCCCATCCCCTTGATCTCGACCCGCCCAAGGTCCGAGACCTGAAACTCGTCAATCAAAGCGTATTTCATCTCTTCCGGAGCGACGATATTCATCGGATTTGCAAAGACTTGCAGGCGCGCGGCGATGTTCACGGCTGGGCCGAACACGTCATAGACATATTTCTGAATGCCAACGACCGACCCGACAGCAGGCCCCATACCCAGACCGATCCGGGCCTGCCATTTATGCGGGTGGCTTTCGTTGCGCCTTTCCAAATAGCGCAGAAAACGCACCGCGCAATGGGCGACAGCCGTGGCATGGTCCGGCGTCGCGTCCGGCATGCCAGAGACGGCCAGATAGGCGTCCCCGATCGTTTTGATCCGCTCGCATCCGTATTGCTCGACGATCCGGTCGAAGGCCGTGAAGATATCATTCAACTCGCTCAACGTGACTGTCGGGTCGGTTTTGGCGGCAAAGTCCGTGAACCCGACGAAATCCAACATCACCACCGAGACCTGATCGAACAACTGAGGGGTCACGACGCCAAATGTCTTGAACTCTTCATAGACCGCGCGGGGCATCACGTTCAGCAACAGACGCTCAACCCTTTCCTTTTCGCGTTCCAATTCACGCGTATTGCGCTCGACCATGGTCGAGTAGCTGTCGATCATGCTTTCAAGCTCGCGAATGCGGGTGATGTTCTGGCATTCGATGATCAGCATCTGATCCGACGGCCCATTGGCCAGCGACACCGTGACGGCAAAGATCAATGTCCGTCGCTTGGGTTTGATCTGAAGCTCAACGGAATACCGAAGGCCGGATTGTTTGACATCCTCCAGTTCCTTGATGTCGAGGTCCGGCAGGATATCCAGCAGCGACTGTTTTTTCTCGGGCTTGCCAAACCATTCCGCGAACGGACCGTTGTGAAAGACAAATTTCAGATCCGAGGCCCGCACAATTGCAACGCCGACACCGATGGCACGCAAAAGCTGTTCATTGATGGCCAGGATGCTCATGCCGCGTCACGGCTAACGATGATCGAGCGTTTGCCTTCAATCGCGCCAAGGGCTGTTTTGATATCGCGTTCGGACATGCCATGCATCTCAAGCGCTTCGCCGAATAGCTCGGCCATGACATCGAAGTGGTCATGTGAAATATCAAGGTGCTGGTGTACAGCCTCGATCCTGTCGTCGCTGAACGACGCAGGACCACCAATCAGAGACGAGACAAACTTGGTCTGATGGTCGATCAAACGCGGCATGTCGATATCTTCGAAAAAATGCCCGATTTCGTCGGACTCCAGCGCTATTTCGTAGAAACTCATCACCACACGGCTGATGGTTTTGAAGCCGCCATATTTCTCGTAAAGCGTTTGTGACACCCCAACACCCAGTCAATAACCAGAAATAACGCCACAAGCTTATATCAAATTGGTATTTTTGTTAATGCTTTTGAAAACTTGAGGTCTTGGGCCTCGGTTTGCTTTTGCCCCGATGAAACAGACCTCAGACCCGAAGGTCCGTATCAACAGGAATGAACCCGGCAAACCCACCCTGATCGAGCAGGTTTTTCTGCCCTCCAAAGCGCCAACCTAGCTTGCGTCTTGCCGCCAACAGTTCGCGCCGCGCCCGGAACCAGAACGGGCCTTTGTCCAAGCCTGTATTGGTGGATTGATCGCCTTCCCGCTCGCTGGTCTTGACCTGTTCAAGATCCTGCTGCTGCTTCGACCAGATCATCTGCACACCTACAGCCGGGAACACCTGATACATCCGCCAGTCAGGCCGAGGGATCGAAACAAAATCGTCCAGATGATCGGAGTACTGCCGAGACCAGGCCAGCAGTTTGCGACACCCCTCCTGCGATAGAACATAGGCTGCGGCACTCGGTGCCATTTCCAGCAAAGGCCGAACCGTTGTGCCTCCAATGACGTCCTCGGCCCCAAAACGCAGACTGCGTGGCGAGTAGTCCAACTTTGCGAAATCGAACCGGTCCGCATTTTGCACAAGGCTCTCGATCGCCTGCCCCAGTCGGGACGACATCTCGACATCATCCTCGAAGATCGCGGCTGCCTGCAGGTTTTGATCCACCACTTGCTGCCAGACGGCGCGATGGCTTTCAAAACAGGCGATCTCGCTTTGTTTCAACCCCCAGCGAGAGCCAACACCCGGCACATACCCATTCCCCTCCAGAGCATCCGCCTGACGCGCATCAACCGCGCTGAAACGGATCGGGTCGGTCACGCCGGCACTCGCGAACTGCGCCTCCATGAACGCACGGCGTTCGGGAACCCGGTCAAGGTTTATGTAAAACACAGCCGTCTCCAGCTGCTTGTCCGCTTGCGTCACGCGTTGCCCTTTCGTCGCCGTCTATACGCCATGCGACCGATCATAGGCCGAGACACTTGGCTGAACATGCGACTGCCGCGCCGCCTCACCCGGATCAAAGATCTCGATCAACAACGGATAGCACGCGGCGGTGTCCGAGGAATGCTCGGACGAACAGTCGCCACCCGGACAGGCTGAGAGGCCGACGATCAGGTCAATCTCGGCGTGGAATTCAAGGTAATCACCCGGACGCACCGGACTGGCCTTCATGAAATACTGACCGGTGTCACGCGTGAACCCGGTACACATGAAGACATTCAGAACGTCATGCACATGGGTCTCCGCCTCGTGCAGAGGCAGATCGCAATGCTGCGCCAAGGCCCGGGTCAGGTTCGAATGACAGCAATAGTGATAGTCATCCCCGGACAGCAACCGCCCGGTATATGGGTCGCAGCGGGTACCGATCACGTCATGAACGGAGCCACCAAAGGCGTCAAAGCCGTACCAGTCCAGCGTGTCAGCCGTTATCGTCGCCATCGGCCGCATATTTGGGAAGGTCGACCACATGCGGTCTCCGGTCGAAAGATGCGTCCCGTGCAGGGCGCGGGTTTTACCGGAGTAGAACCGTTCGGTCAGATCGTGTTTGCTCCACAGGTTCAGATCGCCAACTTGCGCGCCTTCGACGGAAGTAATGCGGAAAAAAGCACCGGCTGGCACGTCGATACAGGAGGCGTCCCTCGGCGCGGCTGTAACTTCTGCGGATTTGACCGCAGTGCCCCGCAAACGTGTTAGCCCATCAAGATCTGGGCTGGGCAGAGTCTCTGGCGGATAGCAGATGACGGGTCGGATGGCCTTGCGGTCCTCGGCATCCGTGGGTGCCGGGAAATTTGGGGTTGAGAGTTTCACTTAGCACCTCCGCCAATACGGGCAATTCTGCACCTAACATCGCAAGACATAAAGCAAATACAGCTCGGCGGCCAATGCTCAAATCGGCCCATACTGATGCAACTACCCAGCCATACGCGCACGTCGCCGCGCCATGGACTTGTGAAACGCCCAATCGCTGAACAGTGTCAGTGGGAACAGGACCCTCTCACCCAACCCGTCAATGACGACAAGTCTGCCGCCGCGTTCTTGCGCGCGCACGATGTTTCCGATCCCCATGTCGCCAACAACGATGCGCCCGCGTTCCAGATCATCCAGCAATTCCAGCAATTCCGCCCGCAACTTCTGAAGAACTTCAGGGTCACCATTCGCAGCAACCATCTCGGCATGCAGGGACGGCGCAAGATCCCCATCCGGGCCGGTCATCTTTTCCACCACGATTGCAGGCCCCCGAGAGGTCTTCGCATAGCCCATAAACTGCGCCAGACGCTCGATCTCGGGGCAGCCACGGTGCAGTGCGGCAAGGTATTCGTTCGCTTCGCGGTTCCACTGTCGCAAGTTGCCGTAACGCCATTCCGCATAGCGCGGAATAAGGTGGTTGCGCTTCGGCTCATCCACGCGAACTTTCAACAGGGCGCCATCCATTTCGGGATGCTGGAAGATTTCATAGTTCTGGCTTGTACGCAGAGGCACCTGCCCGGTCAGGTCAATCATATTCGTCCGTCTGTCCTGTACAGAAAATTCGCGTCGACCGGCACTATATGGCTGTCATGGAATTGATACAATGCAACCTGAGCCCGCTCCATAGAGCGCTCATATCCAGGTGCGACATACATTGATCAATTGGATTGTGGCGGAGAGACAGGGATTCGAACCCTGGAGACGGTCTCCCGCCTACACACTTTCCAGGCGTGCGCCTTCGACCACTCGGCCACCTCTCCGTGAGCGCGATATGTGACGCAATGCAAAGGGATTTGCAAGGCCCCAATTCCGTGAATTCACGCCCGATTGTACATTAATTCACAGACCTTTCCCAAGGCGGTGGAAGGTCAGAGTTCATCCCCTCCATCACCGTCCAGATCGGCCTCGGTCATGGCAACGGGCTCGGCGCTGGGGACCTGTTGTTCAGGTGCCGGTGCGGGCGGGTCCTGAGCTTCGGCGCGCAGCGCTTCGGGGTTGCGAATCCAGACGTCGCGTTGTGCGAACGGGATCTCGATCCCTTCTTCCGCGAAACGGCGGTAGATTTCGTGGTTCATGTCGGATTTCACCGACAGAACCCAGTTCACATCCCGCAGAATGCCCCGGATTTCAAAGTCCAGCGAATCCGCGCCAAAACCCTGAAACACCACACTGGGGGCTGGGTTCCCCAAAACCATGGGATGAGAATTCGCGATCTCGCCCAGTATGGTCTCGACCTTGCGCGTATCGGTCCCGTAGGCCACACCCACAGGCACAATCACCCGACCAATCGTGTTGCCGCGGGTGTAATTGGTAACCACGCCGCTAATCAGATCCGAGTTCGGAACAATGACATCCGTCCGGTCAAACGTCTCAATCCGCGTGGAACGGACCGAGATATCGCGGACATAGCCCATCATCCCGTTCACATCGATCCAATCCCCTTTCGAGATCGGCCGCTCAACCAGCAGGATGATCCCCGAAACGAAGTTTGAAACGATGGTCTGAAGGCCAAAACCAATGCCGACAGACAGGGCACCGGCGACAATTGCCAGCGATGAGAGATCAAAGCCAGCAACCGTGATCGCAACGAGCGCGGCAAGGAAGATGCCGACGTAACCAGTGCCCGACACGATCGCGTTCTGACCGCCCGGATCAATGCTTGTCTTGGGCAGAAGTGAATTGCGTAACCCCCCCTGCAGCAACCGCGTCAGGCCATATCCAATGGCAAACACAGCCACAAACGTCAGGAAGTTGGACGGAGAGATCGTAACCCCGCCCATGCTGAACCCTTGCAGGATTTGCGACCAAATCTCACTCAGATCCGCTTGGCGCGCGCCCCAGATGATCGCAAGAACCGGGATCGAGACCAGGGCGAGGAAAAACCCGACGAGAACCGCGAACAGGGAATCGCGGGCGCTGTCGCCCTGCCCCGTGAACCAACCGTAGAGAGAGCTGACAAAGCGCTGCAGGATGACAAGTACAGCGATCAGGATCAACGTGTTGACGGCGGGGAAAACAATCGCTTCGGCGGCATTGGTATAGCCCAGCAAGGACAGAACAGGCGCGCTAATCCCAAGCAGGAATACAATCCGCCGGATCACCTCGACAACTTGGGAAAAGCCGCTGGCACGCGCGGTCTCTGCATCTTCGGACGGTGGATCTGTCCGCCTGATCTGGCGAATACGCAGCAGCAGAAGCGAGGTGACGACAATGACCGGAAAGATGACAACGGCGCGGGTGGATTCCGCTATGTTCTCTATCTTTTCGAACAGGTCGACCATGTCATGCAGGATCAGCATCACCGCCAGAATATCGACATAGATACGGATTTCGGTGATCTGCCCCGCCGAGAACCGTTGGAAATTCTGCGCAGAGGCCATCAGATAGACTTGCCGCCCGACCCAGTCGAAAACGAACAGGATCGCCGCCCAATACGGCACCTGTTGCAGCAAAAGCGTGCCACGCAGCCCAAGCACGCCTGTCAGGTCAATCGCAGCTGTCAGAGCCACCACACCGACCCAAGGCAGGATGATGCGCAGCAGGGATATGACAAAGGTCCAGGCACCTGTTCCGCGCCCACCGAAACGACGCAGGTAGTCGCCTCCGCGTTCAGACCACCTGCGCCCGTAAACCAGCAAGACGACGCCAAGGGCCAGCAACGCCAGAATTGCCGGAGCTTGATTCTGCACGCGTTCTTTGGTGACGTCCGAGGTCACATTGGTCGACGTCTCATTGAACAGCCCCAACAGGGCTTCACGAATATCCGACCACGCGGCGGGCCAGGTTGACAGGTTCAGTGGCGATGGCCCGCGTTTCAGAAGCTGTTTTTTCTGACGCTCCCGCAGGATACGGTCAATTTCGCTGATCAAGCCATTGGCACGACTGAATGCTTCCTCAGAGATGATCCGAGGCACACGCAGGTTGTTGAGCTGTTCGTCCAGATGGTCGCGGAGCTGTGCAATATCCGCCGGTTCCTCGGCCCCTTCTTCGGGCTTGGACCCCAGCGCCTTGATCTGGCTTTCCAGCGTCTGGATACGATCGGCATTGGCGCTTCGGGCCGTGTTAAACGTATCGCGATAGCCGTCGATCTCGATCCGCAACTGCTCCATCGCAGCATCCGACGCCTTGTCTGCCGCAACAACGCTTTCAGCGCGGTCCGCAGTTCTGAGCCAACCCTTGTAGAACTCGCTCTGCCGATCGGTCAGCTGGGCCGAGACCGCCCCCGCCAACCCGACAAGGATCAGCGCAGCGAGGGCCAGAAACAGGCGGACCTGTCGCAGCATCAGACGTCCTCGAACACGCCCGGTATCTTGCGCGGAACGTCTGTCATCCAGTCCGGAACCGGCAGTTCTTTTTCACGCAGGAATTCGGGGTTGAACAGTTTCGACTGGTAGCGCGTGCCATAGTCACACAGGATGGTCACAATCGTGTGCCCTGGCCCAAGGTCCTTGGCCAGTTTCACTGCACCAGCCATATTGATCGCGGTCGAGCCCCCCATGACCAGACCTTCTTCGCGCAGCAGATCAAAGATGTACGGCAGGGCCTCATTGTCGGTCGCCTGATAGGTGTAGTCCGGCTTGAACCCTTCGAGGTTCTTGGTGATCCGCACCTGCCCGATACCTTCGGCGATCGAGCCGCCCTCCATCGCGATTTCGCCAGTTGTGTAATAGGAATACAGCCCCGCGCCCATCGGATCGACCAGGCCGATCTTCACGCCCTTGGGCTGCAGCGCATCGGCCACGCCCGCCAGCGTTCCGCCCGAGCCGACCGCGCAGACAAAGCCATCGACCTTGCCGTCGGTCTGTTCCCAGATTTCGGGGCCCGTGGTTTCCACATGGGCCTGACGGTTGGCGACATTGTCGAACTGGTTGGCCCAGATCGCGCCGTTGGGTTCGGTCTGCGCCAGTTCCTCGGCCAGACGGCGCGAATAGTGAACGAAGTTGTTCGGGTTACGATACGGGGCCGCCGGGACCTGAACCAATTGCGCGCCGGCAAGACGCAGCATGTCCTTCTTTTCTTCCGACTGAGTTTCCGGGATCACGATCACCGTTTTAAAGCCCATCGACGCGCCGACCAAGGCCAGACCGATCCCGGTATTGCCTGCGGTGCCTTCCACAATGGTGCCACCGGGCTTCAACTCACCCCGCGCGACCGCGTCGCGGATGATATAAAGCGCGGCGCGATCCTTGACCGACTGGCCGGGGTTCATGAATTCTGCCTTGCCGAGGATCTCGCACCCGGTCTCTTCACTGATGCGCTTCAACCGGATCAGTGGCGTTTTTCCGACTGCGTCGGCAAGATCTCGTGCAATGCGCATGGCACCCTCATTTCGTTTTGTAACACTGCAGATTTACAGCCGCCTTGCGCCAACCACAAGCGCGATAGTCACCCGCGCAGACGGTCGCGATGGCGCGCCAGCCAATGGGCCAGGTTCAGCAGCTGCAAATCTTTGAAAACATGGCGGTCCACCATGTCAATGAACGTGTCAAACGGCAGGATCTGCGAACGGATGTCTTCCCCTTCGACATCCAACCCTCCGGCCATCGTCGTGTCGGTCAGCGAGGCCAGGCCAACATAGAAATACAGATACCCTGTCGAAGAGCCGCTGGAAGAATATCCACCCCCCGCAAAGTGCAACGCGTCGAAGGTAATCCCTGCTTCCTCCATCCCTTCACGATGGGCTGCCTGTTCCGGGGTTTCGCCGGGGTCGATCATACCGGCCACAGCCTCCCACAGCCAGGGTTCGGGATCTTCCAGCAGAAACACAGGCGGACGAAATTGTTCGATCAGCAGCACCGTATCTTGCACGGGGTCGTAGGGCAGAATGGCGACCGCGCTGCCCTGCATCAGGCTTGCCCTGCGCAACACCGGCCCCATGGTTCCGTCATGCTGCCGATGCTGCAGGTCGATCTCCTCCATCGCGAAGTAGTTGACATAGGCGCGGTGATGGCGATGGACGATCACGTCCTTGGACACATCACGCGCATCCCCCGTTCGCCGCTGACGGGCAAACAGTTTTGCCCAGGCCCGCGTCTGAATCGCTAGCATGCTGCGCGCCATATCCGAGGGTGCGACCCGTCCGAAATAGCCCATCTCCTCTTGAGCGGCCAGCGCGGTGACTTCTCCGAGGCGGTCAACCCACCCGTCCAGAGACCACGGCCCATCCGGCACCCAGGCCGTCGGTTCGGGAAAAAACACCTGCGCCTGTGCCCGGGTTCCCCCCTCAAGCGTCACAACCAGAGGCCTGAGGTCGTAGTCAAACCCGCCTTCATAGTAGGCCAGTCGATCCAGATCCACTTGTGTCAAGCCCTGTACAAACAACCCGACAGCCTGCGCGCCGCCTGCAGATTGGATCATTGGAAATTCCTGCCCCTGAACCGCAGAAACAACGTGGTCTGGCAGGATGGCAGGCGTCAGCGACAGTTCGGACGACGAACGCCCCAGAACGGCCTCTAACAGCGGCACATGCCGTAGGGTTCCATAGAAGAACAGATCGGACACGAGGGAACACGCTTTCGTTAAGAGGTCACATTCAGCGCCAGCGGCGGCTTGCTATTTCTGTCAGCACCCCGGTGGCGACGGCCCCGACACCCAAGCTGATCAGAATTTCAGGCACAAGCAACTGCTGACCGAATTCGACGCCGATCTTGAAAATGGCAATCAGGGCCTCGAAGGGGCCATCATAGCGGTGACGCATGGCAAGGCGGAACATCTCATAGGTGCCCTGAACAAACAGGCCCCAAAACACCAGCGAGGCTACTCCGGTCAGACCGTTGTTGACACCGGCCGTCCAACCTCGGCCAGCGCGCTTACCCATGATTTTCCAGCCACAAATCCAACCCAGGGCGATATTGACCACGGTAAAATACCCATAGTCCTTCCCCTCTTCTCCGTTTGCGATAACCATGCTGGACACGATGAACGCCAACACCACTAGACAAGCGGCGGCGACAAGGCGACTGGCGGTGGGCATGTATGACTTCCGTTCGTTAACTTGGCTTTGCTATTGTGATCTGTGTCACATCGCAATTGCCTGTGTCAAAGGCTGCGCCGCAGGCCGTCAAATAATAATTCCACATGCGGCGAAAACGCTCATCAAATCCCATATCCGCGATCTGGTCCCACTTGTCGTTGAACGTATCAAACCAACGCCGCAGGGTCAGATCATAGCTTTTGCCGAACTCTTTCGAACGCACCAGATCCAACCCCGCCTGATCAATCTGCTGTCGCAGGATCGAAGGCGAAGGCAGCATCCCCCCCGGAAAGATGTATTTCTGTATGAAATCAACGCCGTTCCTGTAGTAGTCCCAGCGATGATCGCCCACGGTGATGATCTGCAACGTGGCCTGCGCCCCCGGCTTCAACCGATCCCGCACAGTATCGAAATAAACCGGCCAGTATTTCTGCCCAACGGCCTCAAACATCTCGATCGAGGCAATTCCGTCATACTGCCCTTGTTCGTCGCGATAATCTTGCAGCTTCAGATCAACCAAGTCTGATATTCCCGCCTTATCAATACGTTGCTGCGCGAACTTCAACTGCTCTTGGCTGATAGTCAGGCCCGTTACGCGCAGGCCACGCTCTTTCGCGGCATATTCGGCGAAACCACCCCAGCCACAGCCGATCTCAAGCACGTGATCGCCGGGTTTCACACCCATCTCATCGACCATGCTGGCGTACTTGGCGGTCTGCGCCTTTTCGAGGCTTTCCTGCCCGGTTTCAAAAATCGCGCTGGAATAGGTCATCGTATCATCCAGCCAGAGCGCGTAGAACTCGTTCCCCAGATCGTAGTGATACGAGATATTCTTCTTGGCTTGTTTGCGATTGTTCCGATGTAGCCAAAACCGCAAACGCTCATAAGCCTGAACAAGGAATTTACCGGTAAACCCGTCATACACTGTTTCACTGCCCAAATGGACCAGATCCATGAACGCGCGCAGATCAGGCGTGCTCCAATGCCCTTCCAGATAGGCATCAGAGAACCCAAGCTCTCCTTCGCGGATCAGACGGGCAAACACGTCGGGTTCGTGAATTTCCACCTCGGCAACAGGGCCCGGTTTTGTGCCTTCAACACGGAAAGTTCGGCCGTCGGGCAAAATAATATCCAGGCGTCCGGATTCCATTTTGCACAGCATCTTGAACACCTGCGCGAAATATCTGGGCAGACCTTTTTGGCCTTCGGTCGTTGTCAAGATCATCGGCTCTCCCCTCTGCGGCCGTTGATGAAGGCTAGGACGCAATTGTGTTTGTGGCAAGTTTTCAGTTCCTTACTGGTTTTTTCGGCGTTCATACGCGGCCAGCGCGCGGGCGCGCCCTGTTGGCAGATCGACCACCGGCGGCGGGTAATCTGCCTTGGGGTTCAGACCCCAGAATCGGGGCGCGGCCTCAAAATAAGATAGCGCGGTCTCAGACGGGTTTGGGCGACCCTCGGCAATCCACTGCTTTAGGTAGGCACCCTTTGGGTCGAACTTTTGCTGCTGCGTAACCGGATTGAAAATGCGAAAGAACGGAGACGCATCCGGCCCGGACCCCGCCACCCATTGCCAGCCCATCGCATTGCAGGCCGGGTCCCAGTCGATCAGGCAGTCCCCGAACCAGTCCATTCCGATTTTCCAGTGGGTCATCAGATGCTTGGTCAGGTAACTTGCCACGATCATCCGTGCGCGGTTGTGCATCCGCCCGGTCACATACATCTGCCGCAAACCCGCATCCACAACCGGAATGCCGGTTCTGGCTTGCAGCCAGGCCTGCACCTCGGGCGTATCTGTGGCCTCGTTCCACGCAAAAGCGTCCCATTCCGGCTTCCAGTTGCCCGACACCAGCTGAGGCGTGTGGTACATCAGATGATAGGCAAACTCGCGCCAGACAAGCTGTCGCAGGAACGCACCGGTGCCTTGGGTCCCCTCGAAAGCCGCGCGTTGCACCCGATGCCAGACGGTACGCGGGCTGATTTCACCCAATGACAGGTATTCGGACAGGTTGGATGTACCATCCAAATCCAGCCTGTCCCGATCTGCGCCGTAGTCCGCGATCCGGTTCACGAACCCCTCCAGATGATCAAGCGCCGCTTGCTCGCCGGGTTGCACATAAGGCCTGACAACCGCCGCCCCTCGGTTCATCGCCGCGCCAAGGTGCCATGCCGCCAGATCGTCAGAGGCAGGCCAGTGCGCGGGGGCGGTTAGCCGGGTCGGTGCGGCCTCGGGTGGGGGGACCTCACGCCCCTGCACAGCGCGCCACATCGGAGTGAAGACGCGAAACGGCTGTCCGGCCTTGGTTGCAACTGTCCAGGGTTCGAACAGAAGATGACCGGCAAAGGATTTCGCCTCGATCCCCTGCTCTTTCAACGCCGATTTTATATCTGTGTCCCGCGCAATTGCGTCCGGATCGTAAGCGCGCGACCAGTACACTTCCGTCGCGCCGGTTTCAGCGATCAGCCGCTGCAATTGCGCCAAAGCATCGCCCTGTCGCAGAATCAGACGGCTGCCAATGTCGTTCAGTGAGCGGGCAAAGACCTCAAGCCCCAGCCCTAGTCGCCATTTCGGAGCAGCCCCTAGGTCTTGCAACAGGTTGTCGAAAATGAACACGGGAACCACGGGGCGACCCGCCCCGACCGCTGCGGCCAGCGCAGGGTGGTCACTTAACCGCAGATCACGCCTGAACCACAAAAGGATCGGAGGTCGCCCGTCTTCCATATTCGCCCCGCCGTTTTCTTTCCACTACGGAGCCTATCGAAAACTGGATCACAAAACCCGGTCAAGTACGTTCAATAACTGATCAATTTCCTGTTGGGACGTGTAATGCGTGAAGCTGACCCGCAATACGCCCTGTTTGGGATCAACGCCCATCGCCTCCAAGGCGCGCACGGCGTAGAAATCATCTCCACCCGCCATGACGCCATGTTCTGCAAGCTCTGCCGCCACAGAACCAGCCGGTCGATCCAGTGCCAGCGCCACGGTGGGTGCGCGCCTCGTGGCCTCGGACGGGCCTAGCAATCGCACTTTGTTTCGGTTTTTGACCGCATCAAGGACGGGCTGCAGCAGCGCGACCTCATGATTGCGCATCAGGTCATGGGCGAAAGCACCTTGCGCGGCGGCGCCCTCGGCGGGACCGCCATGGTGGGCGCTGAGCTGCGAGATATAATCCGCCATCCCCGCACTGGCCGCGATCTGCGCATGGTCCGGCCCCGCCGGAGTGAACCGTTTGTACAAAGTACCGCCGTTGAAATAGTGCCCCTGATTGGGCAGTAGCTCACCCAGAGCACGCCGGATGACCATACAGCCCTGATGTGGGCCGTATGTTTTGTAGGCTGAAAACAAATAGATATCCGGCCCAAGATCTCCCACATTCGGAAACCCATGCGGCGCGTAGGACACGCCATCCACACACACGAAGGCCCCCGCCGCATGAGCAATGGCAGTGATCTCGGTCACCGGGTTGATCTCTCCCACCACGTTCGAGCAATGCGGGAAACAGACCAGTCTGACCTTTTCATCCAGAAGGTTTTCCAGATCCTGCGGGTTCAGAGATCCCGTTTCAGGATCAATCTGCCACTCGCGCACTTCAATCCCGGCATCAGCAAGGCGTCTCCACGGGCCGGAATTGGCCTCATGATCCTGATTGGTGACGATGATTGTTTCGCCGGGGCTCATCCACTGCCGGAAGGCCTGCGCCAGAACATATGTGTTCTGGGTGGTCGATGGGCCAAAACTCAGCTCATCACTTTCAACGCCCAAAATTGCGGCCATCCGCGTGCGGGCCTCATCCATTTCTGCACCCGCAAGGCGGCTGGCTTCGTAGGGTGCATAGGGCTGCACCTTGCGCTGAGTGTAAAACCGCGTCAGCCGATCGATCACCGGCTGACAGGTATACGACCCGCCTGCATTCTCGAAAAAGGCCTGCCCCTGAAGGCTGGGCTCGGCAAAGGCCGGGAACTGAGCCCGAACGAAATCAATATCCAAAGCAGTCATGATCAGACCTTTCGATGACTTGAGGGAACGGGAATAGATAAGTGCGCGGCTTAGCCCTCAACCTTGGTATAGGTCCCTTCACCGGCCAGAATGCCGCGGAAGCCGCCCGGCTCATCCAGACCGAACACGATCAGCGGCAGGTTGTTGTCCCGCGCCAGCGCAATAGCCGAAGCATCCATGACCCGCAGTCGCTTGGCCAGAACATCATCATAGGACACCTTGTCATAGCGCACCGCATCGGCATGTTCTTTGGGGTCTTTGTCATACACACCATCCACGCCGTTCTTGCCCATGAAGATCGCCTGACAGGCCATCTCATTCGCGCGCAGAGTGGCGGCGGTATCGGTGGTGAAATACGGATTGCCCGTACCAGCGGCAAAGATACAAACCCGTTTCTTTTCAAGGTGGCGCACGGCGCGGCGTCGGATATACGGCTCACAGACCTCATCCATGCGGATGGCCGAGATCACGCGGGTAAACACCCCGATCTCTTCCAGTGCCGACTGCATCCCCAATGCGTTCATCACGGTCGCCAGCATCCCCATATAGTCTGCCGTGGTCCGCTCCATCCCCTGGGCCGAGCCGCTGAGACCCCGGAAAATATTGCCGCCCCCGATCACCATACAGATCTCAACGCCCAGATCATGGACCGATTTCACCTCCTGCGCGATGCGCTGGACGGTGGGCGGGTGCAGACCGAATCCCTGATCACCCATCAGCGCCTCGCCGGAGATTTTCAGCATCACGCGTTCATACTTGGGTTTTTGGGTGTCTGTGGACGAGGTCAGGCTCATGTTGCGCTCCGGGCTGGCACGGGTTTATTTTCCGGCGCAAAATGAAGCAAAACGACCGCAGGTTCAATGCGGATACTGAGGGCCCATGACCAATTACCCCACCGCACCGATCTGGGACCGTATCCCTACTATACCGGATGGCATGCCGATTCTGATCGCGGGCCCGACGGCCTCGGGTAAATCCGAGCTGGCACTGCGCATTGCCGAGTCGTTCGGCGGGGTGATCGTCAACGCCGATGCAAGTCAGGTTTACGACTGCTGGCAGGTGATCTCGGCCCGCCCCTCGCCGGAAGAGGAAGTCCGCGCGCCGCATCGTCTCTATGGTCATGTCGCCTATGATCAGGAATATTCCACCGGCCACTGGCTGCGCGAGGTCATTCCGCTGCTGACAGGCAGCCAGCGCCCGATTATCGTGGGCGGAACAGGGCTGTATTTCACCGCTTTGACGGAAGGAATGGCCGAGATCCCGCCGACACCCCTGAATGTGCGTCAGAATGCCGATCAGATGGATCTAGCCCAGCTGATGGCTGGCGTGGATGCCGAAACCCTGTCCCGGCTGGACACCAATAACCGCGCCCGCGTTCAGCGCGCGTGGGAGGTTCAGCAAGCAACCGGGCGCAGCCTGTCATCGTGGCAGGCGGACACTCCGCCGCCCATTCTCGCTCTGAAGGACACGGTCCCCATCGTTTTTGACGTCGACAAAACATGGCTACAGGACCGCATCACCCGGCGGTTCGATCTCATGTTAGAGGCTGGCGCATTGGACGAGGTTGCGGCAATGCGCGACCGCTATGATCCGTCTTTTCCCGCCTGCAAGGCGATCGGGGTACCCGAACTCATGGCCTATCTGGATGGCACAATGACCTTGGAGCAAGCGCGTGAGCGGGCCACAATATCGACCCGTCAGTTTGCCAAACGTCAGCGCACCTGGTTCCGCGCAAGAATGAAGGCATGGAATCACCTTGATTTATCAAACTGATACGAAAGGCGGTTGATTCCCCCTTATCCGGCCCGGCCATCCGGCAAAATGACCACAAATTCATAGTAGTTACGAAAACCTCGCCCGAAGTGTTGGCGAAATATTCCACGCCGGGAATAGGTAGAAAATATTGGGCACCCAACACGCAACGACTAACCCGAAATGTCGTTTTTTTGCACTTGATGCCGCATTCGAACGTTGACGTCACCGGGATTCTGTTGCCGAATACCGGCATGGGGAATTCCAAAGTTCAAAAATCCGAACCCTTCGACCTACGCCTTGGCCTGAAAAACGCCCGCTAGGTTCGTTCATTCAATGCAAAAACAATATATGTCACAGGGAGAGACATTCATGACCAACCAGACAACTAAGGGAATGTCGGTGCACTGGGCCGCAGAGATGCACGCCCAGGAATACCGCGACGGCAACCTAAGCCGCCGTGAGTTTCTGGCCCGCGTCACCGCTCTGGGCGTCGCCGCTCCGGTCGCCTACGGAATGATCGGTCTGCAATCACCCGCAGCCGCAGCTGAGCCGCAGCAAGGCGGTACCATCCGTTATCAGATGGAAGTGCGCGCACTCAAAGATCCGCGTACTTATGACTGGACACAGATCGCGACATTTACGGCGGGTTGGCTGGAATACCTCGTTGAGTACAACAACGATGGTACATTCAAGCCGATGCTGCTGGAAAGCTGGGAATCCAACGATGACGCGACCGAATACACTCTGAACGTCCGTAAAGGCGTCAAGTGGAACAACGGCGATGACTTCACTGCAGAGGACGTAGCGCGCAACATCGAAGGCTGGTGTGACTCGTCGCTGGAAGGCAACTCGATGGCCTCGCGCATGGCCTCGCTGATCGACGAGAGCACTCAGAAGGCGGCTGATGGTGCCATTACTGTGGTCGATACGCACACCGTGAAACTGAAATGTAACGCGCCGGACATCACCATCATCCCCGGCATGGCGGACTATCCGGCTGCCATCGTCCACAGCAGCTTTGACGCAAATGACATGCTGTCGAACCCGGTTGGCACGGGCTTCATGCTCCCTGAAAGCCACGAAGTTGGTGTGAAGGGCGTGCTGGTTCGCAACGAGGGCTTCGACTGGTGGGGCTATGAAGCAGGCAAAGGCGGCTACATCGATCGGATCGAATTCATCGACTATGGCACCGATCCTGCAGCCTTCCTTGCGGCTTACGAGTCCGAAGAAATCGACATGAACTGGGAGTCGGTCGGCGAATTTGTCGACATCTTCGACAGCATCGGTCTTGCCCGCTCAGAGATCCCCTCGGGCTTTACCATCGTCATCCGCCCGAACCAGCTGGCTGAAGACGCGGACGGCAACAAGATCTACGGCGACAAGCGGGTCCGTCAGGCCCTTGCCATGGCCGTGGACAACAGTGTCTGCCTTGAACTTGGCATGTCCGGCTACGGCATTCTTGCCGACAACTGCCATGTAGGCCCGATGCACCCCGAGCATGACTCGGCCGTGACCCGCCTGCCCTACGATCCGGCAGGTGCGAAGGCACTGATGGACGAAGCGGGCATGGGTGATTTCGAGCACGAAGTGCAGTCAATCGACGATGACTGGCGCCGGAACACGACCGCAGCTGTTGTTGCTCAGCTGAACGACGCGGGCATCAAAGCCACGCATACGGTTCTGCCGGGCTCGACCTTCTGGAACGACTGGACCAAATACGCCTTTTCCTCGACCAACTGGAACCACCGCCCGTTGGGCACGCAGGTTCTGGCGCTGGCTTACAAGTCGGGTGTCGCCTGGAACGAATCCGGCTTTGCCAATGAAGAGTTCGATGCGTTGCTGGCCCAGGCCAACTCGCTTGCCGATGTGGACCAGCGTCGCGAAGTGATGGCCAAACTACAGGCGATCATGATTGACGAAGGTGTGACCATCCAGCCGTACTGGCGGACTGCAATGCGCCACCATCGCGACAACATGGTCGGTGTCGAAAAGCACATCGCGGACCTGCCACAGCTGTACAAGTTCGGTCTGACCTCCTGACCCAAGACACAAGAAAGGGCCGCGCCACACTGGCGCGGCCCTTCGTCCTCAATACGGCGACCATAAGAATAGCAACACGTGAGGCGGAATACCGTCCACGCCAGCCGACCAACAGGGGCTAACATGGGACTTTTCATTTTAAGGCGTTTGGGGATTATGCTGCTAACAGCATTGTGCCTGACATTCCTGGTCTTTTTCCTCACCAATCTCTACCCGAACCTGGAAAAGCTTGCGAAAACGCAGGGCAATTTCCGGATGTCGGATGAACAGGTCGAGAGCTTTTTGCAAAAAGGCGGATACCTTCAGTCGACGCCCATAAAATACGGTGAGTGGCTGGGCGTTCTGCCCTCATACCGGCACACGAATGAGGACGGCACTGTTCAGGGCCGATGCATTCTGCCGGGCAAAACAGCCGAAGAGTCTCCTAATTTCTGCGGTATCCTTCAGGGCTACTGGGGGTATTCGACGGTCTTCAAAGAAGAAGTCGGGACCGTCGTCGGCACCCGTCTGGCCTTGACCGGGCGCCTGATGTTCTGGGTGATGCTGCTGATGGTTCCCTCAGCCCTGATCCTTGGTATTCTGGCCGGGATGAAAGAGGGGTCGGCCACGGACCGGACGCTTTCGACCTTTGCCATCACAACCACCGCGACGCCGGAATACGTGTCGGGGGTAATCTTTATCGCGATCTTCACGTCATCCGCTGTGGGCCTGAAATGGTTCAAAGGCACGGCAACGCAAGCGATGGAGAGCCCGACATTCGAGAACTTCTTCCTGCCGGTACTGACCATTGCGCTCTATGGGATGGGCTACATCGCCCGGATGACCCGCGCCTCGATGACCGAGGTGATGACGGCGCAATATATCCGCACCGCGCGCCTGAAGGGTGTCTCGTTCCCGAATATCGTTATGAAGCACGCACTGCGGAACGCGCTGATCGCGCCATTCACTGTCATCATGTTGCAGTTCCCATGGCTGCTGAATGGCGTGGTGATCGTCGAGACCCTGTTCAACTACAAGGGCTTTGGCTGGGCGCTGGTGCAGGCGGCGGGCAACAATGACATCCAGCTGTTGCTGGCGATCTCGGTCGTGTCGGTCTTTGTGGTTCTGGTGACGCAGCTGATCTCGGATATCGGCTATGTCTATCTCAACCCGCGCATTCGCATTTCTTAAGGGAGGGTCAGATCATGGAACCACTTACCTGGACCGGCTCTATCGCCTTCCTCAACCCGCTATTCGCATTGGCACTGGGGCTTACGGCCCTGTCCATCGTCGTCTGGATGCTGGCCAGCATTGTGCTGCCCGAGGATCAGATGACGGTAAACCCCGATGGCACGCTGACCTCAAGCTCGGGCCTGCGCAACATGATACAGGCTGCGCTGCGCTATAGCTTTATGGCCAGTGTTGGGATCGCTGTCGCCTATATCCTGCTTGGCATTCTGATGGGCACCAGCGCCGGGATCATCGGTGCGATTTCACGGCAATTCCTGCCCGTCTGGTTTTCGCTGGTCATTCTTTATGCGATGTCGATCGCTTTCAAACGCAAGCTGGGTCTTTACGGCAAGCTGTTCGACAGCCCCATCGGCATGATCGGCTTTGGCCTAGTGATGTTCTGGGTCTTCACGGGCATCTTCGGTGCGCTTGATCTGATCGTGACCCATGACCCGCTGGCGCAGATCTCTGGCATGAAGAACAAGGTACCCGGAACGCCGCTGCCCAATCTGGAGGACGGACAATACGCCTGGTACCTACTGGGCGGTGATAATCTGGCCCGCGACGTATTCAGCCGCATGGTCAAGGGCGCGTGGATCGTGGTGCAGATTGCACCGCTGGCCACGATGTTTGCCTTTATGGTCGGGGTTACACTGGGCCTACCCGCCGGGTACTACGGTGGTCGCCTGGATACGTTGCTTTCGTTTCTTGCGAACCTGATCCTCGCCTTCCCTGTGATCTTGCTGTTCTATCTGTTGGTGACGCCCGAGATCGTGGCAACCGGCGTGCCGAACTATATGGCAGCTATCCTGTTTGTGTTCCCGATCATCTTCCTCGGGGTGCTGCTGAACTCACGCTACTATACGCGTCCAAATTTCCGAACTCCTCTGCTGATCGGGGTTCTGGGCGTGGCGATGTGGCTCTACCTGTCACTGATTTCGACCGGAGGCTATATCATCGACACCGACAGCTATCGCATCTGGGGTCTGCCAACCTATCTGGACCTGTTCGACATTCCAGGCGGTATTCTGGTGGTGTTCGTCTCGGTGGTCTTCGTGAACTCTCCCACGGTGTTCCGCATCGTGCGCGGGCTGGCGCTTGATATCAAAACCCGCGACTACGTAGCTGCGGCCCAGACCCGTGGTGAGGGTCCGTGGTACATCATGCTGTGGGAAATCCTGCCTAACGCGCGTGGTCCGCTGATCGTCGATTTCTGTCTGCGGATTGGCTATACAACCATCCTTCTGGGGACCTTGGGTTTCTTCGGGCTGGGCCTACCGCCTGAAAGCCCGGATTGGGGTTCTACGATCAACGAGGGGCGCAAGCTGCTGTCGATCTATCTCCACCCTGCCCTTCCGCCTGCGCTTGCGTTGTTGTCGCTGGTTCTGGGTTTGAACCTGCTGGCCGATGGTCTGCGCGAAGAAAGTCTGAAGGACTGATGTGATCAAGGCCGGGGGCCCTGCCCCCGGACCCCCGAGGTATTTTTAGCCAGATGAAGGGGATCCCCGGACTCTCGCGAGGAGTAACAAGATGAACAAACTGGCGGACTATGAAGGGCCTATTCTAGAGATCGACAAGCTGTCGATTTCGTTTTTTACCCGACTGAGGGAAATTCCCGCAGTTATGGATTTCTCGGTCACCGTGCAACCCGGCGAAGCTGTCGGGCTGGTGGGTGAATCCGGGTGCGGCAAGTCTACCGTGGCGCTGGGTGTCATGCAGGATCTGGGCAAGAACGGGCGCATTGTTGGCGGCTCGATCAAGTTCAAGGGGCGTGATCTGGGCGAGATGACCACGGAAGAACTGCGCGATATTCGTGGCAATGAGATCGCGATGATCTATCAGGAGCCGATGGCCTCGCTGAACCCGGCGATGAAGATCGGCAGACAGCTGATGGAAGTGCCGATGATCCATGAGGGCGTGGGTCAGGAAGAGGCCTATAAGCGCGCGCTTGAAGTGGTGACCGATGTGCGCCTGCCCGATCCTGAGCGCATGCTGAATTCCTTTCCACACCAATTGTCCGGTGGTCAGCAGCAGCGGATCGTCATCGCGATGGCGCTGATGTCGAAACCTGCCCTGTTGATCCTGGATGAGCCGACAACTGCTCTGGACGTGACCGTCGAGGCCGCCGTGGTCGAGTTGGTGAAGGACCTTGGCAAAAAATACGGCACTTCGATGCTGTTCATCTCGCACAATCTTGGTCTGGTTCTGGAAACCTGCGATCGGTTGTGTGTGATGTACTCGGGCGAAGCAGTCGAACGCGGCTCGATCAAAGATGTGTTCGACGAGATGCAGCATCCCTATACGCAGGCGCTGTTCCGGTCGATCCCTCTGCCCGGTGCCGACAAGAACGCGCGCCCGCTGGTGGCCATTCCGGGGAACTTCCCTTTGCCACATGAACGCCCGCCGGGCTGTAACTTTGGCCCGCGTTGCGATTATTTCGAAGAAGGTCGATGCGACGCGCAAAACATCCTGATGGAGGCTGTTCCCGGCAATGACCGCCACCACACGCGCTGTCTGAAGTTCCAGGAGATCGACTGGAATGCGCCGATCACAGTGGGTGAGCAGAAGGAAAAGGGCGAGATCGGGCGCGTTGTCCTGAAGATGGACAACCTCAAGAAGTATTATGAGGTTGCGGCAAACGCTCTGTTTGGCGGCGGTACGACGAAAGTGGTCAAGGCCAACGAGACCCTGAGTTTCGAGGCGCATGAATCTGAGACACTGGCCATCGTGGGCGAATCCGGTTGCGGTAAATCCACCTTCGCCAAGGTTCTGATGGGGCTTGAAACGGCAACTGACGGGCAAATCCTGTTGGACAACCGCAATATCGAGGCCGTGCCCATCGAGGAACGCGACGCCAAGACCGTGGGTGAAGTTCAGATGGTGTTCCAGAACCCGTTTGACACCCTGAACCCCTCCATGACTGTGGGGCGTCAGATCATCCGGGCGCTTGAGATCTTTGGGGTCGGCAATTCCGAGGCTGAGCGCAAGAAGCGCATGCTGGAGCTGCTGGATCTGGTGAAACTGCCCCGCGCCTTTGCGGACCGGATGCCGCGACAGCTCTCGGGGGGTCAGAAACAGCGTGTCGGTATCGCCCGCGCCTTTGCCGGTGATGCACGGATCGTTGTGGCGGACGAGCCCGTCTCGGCGCTGGACGTGTCGGTACAGGCGGCGGTGACAGATCTGCTGATGGAAATCCAACGCGAACACAAAACGACGCTGCTGTTCATCAGCCATGACCTGTCGATCGTGCGTTACCTCAGCGACCGGGTGATGGTGATGTATCTGGGCCATGTGGTCGAGCTGGGCACAACCGATCAGGTCTTTGCGCCGCCCTATCACCCTTACACCGAAGCATTGCTGAGCGCGGTTCCGATTGCCGATACCTCAGTCGAGAAACAGCATATCGTGCTTGAAGGCGACATCCCGTCGGCGATGAGTCCGCCGCCCGGCTGTCCATTCCAGACGCGCTGCCGCTGGAAATCCGAGGTGCCGGACGGGCGTTGTGAATCAGATGTTCCGCCTGTGAAAACTTTGGCCGATGGCCATCAGGTCAAATGCCATCTGGCCGACGATGTTCTGGCCAGAATGGAACCCGTGATCAAAATCGCCGCCGAGTAAGCGATTGAGAAAACAGGAAAGGCCGGTCTCTGACCGGCCTTTTTTGTTGAATTCTGCTGAGTTGCCAGTGCTATTCGGTGCCTTAACTGCCCCAGATCACCTTCACGTAATTCTGGGTTTCCTTGTAGGGCGGAATACCACCGTGTTTCTCGACCGCCTTGGGACCTGCATTGTAAGCTGCAAGCGCCAGGGGCCACGACTTGAACTTGCGGTATTGCCAGGACAGATACCGCGCGCCCCCTTCCAGATTTTGCCTGGGATCATGCGGGTTTACGCCCAACAACTTGGCCGTTTGCGGCATGAGCTGCGCCAGACCCAAAGCCCCTTTGTGAGATTTCGCCGTGGGGTTCCAGCCACTTTCCTGCTGCACCAGACGCAAAAACAGCTCTTCGGGGATATTGTGCTGGCGGGCCGCTTGCCGTGCAAGGGCCAGATATTCACCACGGTATTTACCGGTATAGCGTTTGTCGAACCGCCCCTGCGCCACTTTCGGCTTGAGCCGCTCGGACCCGCGATATTGCGTTGCCGCGCGCGAGTCCAACACTTTGGATTGCTTAAGGAATATGTCTTTTCTATTCTTAGTAGACAGTGTCTGGGCCTGCACCGGGGCCGCGGTCAGCAGCAGACACACACCAACAAAACCTAAAACCAAAGATCGCATGAACGCCTATCCTGCCCGATCCGAAAACAGCCAAAGTATATGTTCCCGCAGCCAGAATGAAAAGCGTACAGAACAGAGTCGACCGATTCTTGTCGAATACTGTGTCATCAACTGTGTTTTAACCAAGATGCAGGCCGTATAGGGTCTCTGGCATATTCAGCGCCAGATTCGGCGTATTCAAGTGAGAACAAAGCGGGGAACTACATGGCGGGTTCAGTCAACAAGGTCATTCTGGTCGGAAATCTCGGCCGCGATCCCGAGGTTCGGACTTTCCAGAACGGCGGCAAAGTGTGCAACCTGCGGATTGCAACGTCAGAGAACTGGAAAGACCGCAACACGGGCGAGCGCCGGGAGCGGACCGAGTGGCATTCGGTTGCAATATTTAATGAAGGTCTGGTGCGCGTCGCGGAACAATACCTGCGAAAGGGTTCGAAGGTCTATCTTGAGGGGCAACTGCAAACCCGCAAGTGGCAGGACCAATCCGGCCAGGACCGGTATTCGACAGAGGTCGTTCTTCAAGGCTTTGGCTCTACCCTCGTCATGCTGGATGGTCGCGGCGAAGGTGGCGGCGGCGGCGGATATGGCGGTGGCCAATCAGGCGGCTACAGCGGCGGACAGGCTGGCGGTGGCTACGGTGACCCATATGGCGCGCCGTCCAGCTCACCTGCCCCGGCATCCGGCGGAATCGACGACGACGAGATTCCGTTCTAAACGAAACGGAGACACAACATGGCATGGTCTTTCGCTCTCGGCCGACTGCTCGGGTCCGAACTGAGGGTCCATGTCACCTTCTTCCTCTTGCTGGCCTGGGTCGGATTCGCGGCCTATTCCAGCGGAGGTTGGCCTGCCGCGATCGAGAACCTGATCTTCGTGTTGGCCCTGTTTGCCTGCGTCGTGGCGCATGAGTTCGGCCACGCCCTGATGGCGCGCCGCTTTGGCATCAAAACCCCTGACATCACCTTGCTACCGATTGGCGGTCTGGCCCGACTAGAGAGGATGCCCGAGAAACCGATGCAAGAGGTTTGGGTCGCCCTCGCTGGTCCGGCCGTGAATGTCGTTATCTGGTTGGCACTGGTGGGGTTCGGCGCCGGGATGCCTTATGAAACGATCAGCCAGATCGATTCCGCGAATATCGGGATGTTGGACCGTCTCGCCTATGTCAATCTTCTGCTCGCCGCATTCAATATGATCCCTGCCTTCCCAATGGACGGAGGTCGCGTTTTCCGCGCCCTCCTCTGCCTTCGTCTGGACCGTGTCACAGCCACGCGAATCGCGGCGCTAAGCGGTCAGATGCTTGCTGTTGGCCTTGGGTTTTACGGCCTCAGCTCGGGCAATCCGATCCTTGTTCTGGTTGCGGTTTTCGTGTTCTTCGCCGCCAATACGGAAAGTCAGGATGTGGCGCTGCGCTCGGCCACGCGGCATGTTTTGGCGCGCGATGCAATGATCACAGAGTTCCATGCGCTATCGCCCAGGGACACGTTGAACACCGCCGCGCAGGCGGTGATCCACACAACGCAACATGAGTTCCCGGTTCTGGATGACAAGGGCCACCTTCAAGGTTTCGTAACCCGAGATCACCTGTTCAAAGCGCTGGCGGGCGATCACGCACGCTCGGACGCCGCCGTTTCGATCATGGAGCGTAACATTCCGCAGGTCGGCCTGACCGCCAAATTGGCAAGAGTTCTGGACGGGTTGCACAAAGGCGCGCCAGCAGTGGCCGTGGTCAATCGCACCGGGCGCATGATCGGCTATATCACCCGTGAAAATATCGGTGAGCTGATGGTGATCCGAGGGCGCTGATCGCCCTCGTCAGGCTGTCGCCAACGCGTCTTGCAACACCGACAATACGGTCTCACGCGGGACATCCGAGGTGACAAAGGCCTGACCGATCCCCCGCGCCAGAATAAAGCGCAACTGACCGTCGATTACCTTTTTGTCCTGCGCCATCAGGTCCACCAAGGCCTCGGCCCCGGGAAGATCACCGGGAATATCGGCCAGGTCTGTTTTCATTCCCATCGCCTTCAAATGCGCCCGAACACGGCTTGGGTCTTCCTGCGAACACAGGCCAAGCCGTGCCGACAATTCAAAGGCCAGCGCACAGCCGATGGCGACACCTTCGCCATGCAGCAGCCGGTCGGAATAACCCGTCGCGGCCTCCAGCGCGTGGCAGAACGTGTGCCCGAGGTTCAAAAGCGCGCGATCCCCCTGCTCAGTCTCGTCTCGTGCGACAATGTCGGCCTTCATCTGGACGGACCGTGTGACGGCACGCACCCGCGCGGCCATATCACCCGAGGAGACATCAGTGCCGTTTCCTTCGAGCCATTCGAAGAAATCAGCGTCGCCCAGCAGGCCGTATTTGACCACTTCTCCATAGCCTGACAGGAAATCGCGCCGGGTCATCGTGCCCAGAACCGAGGTATCGGCCAACACAAGGGACGGCTGGTGAAACGCTCCGATCAGGTTCTTGCCTTGCGGCGCGTTAATCCCGGTTTTACCACCAACCGAACTGTCGACCTGCGCCAGCAACGAGGTGGGGATCTGAACGAAGCGCACGCCACGGCGCAGCACAGCGGCTGCAAAACCCGCGAGGTCCCCGATTACGCCGCCACCAAGGGCAATGACGATGTCCCGACGTTCGACCTTTTCGGCCAGAAGCCATTCGACCGCGCGTTCAAAATGCGGCCAGCTTTTGGTCGCTTCACCCGCGGGCAAAGCCAGAGAGGACATCTCGATCCCTGCGGCAGCAAGCCCGTCACGCAGGGCCTCAAGATGCAGGTCAGCGACGTTCTCGTCAGTCAGAACCGCAACTTTCGGACGGTGCAGCAAAGGCGCGATCCGCGCGCCGGATTGCGCCAGCAGGTCCGGGCCAATCTCGACATCATACGAGCGTTCGCCCAATTCCACATGTACGGTCTGATGCATCTAATTTCGTTCCAAAACATCGGGTCGCGCCAGCAAGGCGTCGACCACGCGGTCCACCATATTTTCGATCGAGATCTCGCCATCCGAGGTCACCGTCAGATCGGCCTCGGCATAGACCGGCACGCGCGCCTCGAACAGCGCCTTCAACGTCGCATAGGGATCTTCGGTTCTCAGCAGCGGGCGCGTGTCCTTATGGCGCACACGGTTCCACAACACATCAAGATCTGCCCGCAACCAGACCGAGGCCCCCCGTTCGGTGATCATGGTGCGGTTTTCGTTAGACAGAAACGCGCCGCCACCCGTCGACAGGATACCTTGCTGCTCATCCAGCAAGCGACCGATAACCTGAGTTTCCTTGGCGCGGAAAAACGGTTCACCGTCGCGCTGGAAAATCTCGGGGATGGTCATATTGGCGGCTGATTCGATCTCGGCATCGCTATCAAGGAAGGGAACACCCAGCCGCGCCGCCAATGCGCGGCCCACAGCGGTCTTTCCGGCCCCCATCATGCCCACAAGAACAACGGTTTTGTGCAGATCATACCCGCCCTGTGTGCCCGCCGCACGTGTGTTTTGCTTAATTTCGCTCATTTCACCGTGAATGACGTGATCTTAAGAAAAATGCCAGTTATAACTTGGTCAAAACCAAAAATTGAGGCAGCGTGGCGCCATGGGCCGTCTGATCAAGTTCCTGATATATATTGTTTGCCTGGCGTTCATCGGGCTGGTGGCCTACGCCTATGTGGGTCCTTTTTTCGGTGCCGATTTCTCGGCTCCGCAAAGCGAAATCCGTGAACCGGTCACGTTGGATGTCAATTAGGCATGTGTTGGTTGCGCTGTCTCTGGCCGGAGCAGCGCAGGCGCAGCAACCGCTGACTGCGATCGATTGGCTGAACGACCCGCCCGAGAACCTGCCGGGAACGGTGCTGCTTGAGCCTCCGGTCGCACAGAACGGAGGCCAGCCGACAGTTGAGGTCACGCCTCTGGACGCGCTGTCGCAGCCGATTGGTCTGGTGTCGTCGAGTGTCACCGGGCTGCCCGTCGACCTCTGGCATGGTAGCGACCCCGAGCGGATTTCTGAGCTGATTGCCCGTATCCCGGTCAAGCATAACTCCGCCATGCAGCGGCTGCTTTTCACATTGCTGTTGTCCGAGGCCCGCGCGCCCGGCGGCGCGTCTGGAGAAGAAACACTGTTACTGGCGCGTCTGGACCGGCTGATGCAGTTGGGCGCGGCGGACCCGGCGCAGTCACTGGTGCAACTGGCCGGTCCAACGGACACGCAGGCGCGGTTCGAGCGATGGTTTGACGCGACGCTTTTAACCGGTGACGAGGATCGCAGCTGCACAGCGCTGATTGCCCAGCCAAACCTGTCCAAAGACTATGCGGCCCAGATCTTCTGCAAGGCCCGCCGGGGGGATTGGCCCTCTGCCGCTTTGACGCTTGAGGCCGCCCACGCGCTGGAGCTGTTGCCACCCGAGGAACTAGACCTGCTCGACCGTTTCCTCAACCCCGACATTTTTGAGGACGCGCCTTACCTGCCGCAGCCCGAAAACCCTGACCCGCTGAGCTTCCGGCTGTTCGAGGCCATTGGGGAACGTTTGCCTTCGGCCCCCCTACCGCGGGCCTTCGCCAATGCTGATCTGCGCGATGTGGCGGGCTGGAAGGCGCAGATCGAAGCTGCTGAACGCCTGACCCGCATTGGCGCGCTGACCCCGAACCAGTTGCTTGGTCTTTACACCGAACGTTCTCCGGCGGCTTCGGGTGCCGTTTGGGATCGGGTGGCCGCTGTTCAGCGGTTCGAAACCGCCCTTGAAACCGGCAATGTCGAGGCGATCAGCAAGACCCTCCCCCTCGTCTGGAAGCAGATGCGCAGCGTCGGGCTTGAAATACCCTTTGCCGATCTCTTTGCAGAACGCCTCTATGGCGTAAAACTGCCAGATGCCAACACAGAGGCCCTGCGCTGGCGTATCCTGATGCTCTCGGATTTCTACGAACGCGCCGCGATGCAAGCGCCGGACACAGCGGTTGAGACACAGTTCCTGGCAGCCTTGGCGCAGGGTGATCCGGGCCGCGCTGTCTCGCCGTCGCCTTTGGCAGATGCGGTCGCGCAAGGGTTCGCCTGGGCCGCGCCAGTACCGTCGGATATCGAGGCCCTGCTGGACAATGGTCAACTCGGCGAGGCGATTCTGGAGGCGATGCAACTGTTTGCCCATGGCGCACGCGGCAACCTGGTGGACATGACCGCCGCTATCGCAGCCTTCCGTCGTGTCGGGCTGGAGGAGACCGCCCGCCGCGCCGCGTTGAACCTGCTGATCCTGAACGGGCGCGGATGATGAGCGGCCCGGCATCAGATGAGCTGTGGATTTCGACCTTCCTGCAGGCGCAGGCTGCGGAATTGGGCGCGGCCACCAATACTCTGCTGGCTTATGGTCGCGACCTCAAGGATGTCGCCGCGTGGCTGGGGCATCGCAAAACCAGTTTCGAGCAAGCGGGCCGTGATCAGATCGAGGCCTATCTGATCGACTGCGATGCGCAGGGCCTGTCCCGCGCAACCCGCGCCCGGAGATTGTCGGCGATCAAGCAGTTGTACAGGTTCGCGTTCGAAGAAGGCTGGCGCGAGGCGAACCCGGCCATTCAGATCAAGGGCCCGGGCCGCAAGAAACAACTGCCCAAAACGCTGGACGTCCCCGAGGTTGACCGCTTGCTCGAGGCCGCCCGCCAGACCGGACGCAGCCCGGCCGACCGTATCCGCAACACCTGCCTGATGGAGCTTCTCTACGCGACCGGTATGCGGGTGACGGAACTGGTTTCTCTGCCTGTCTCGTCGGCGCGCGGCGATCCCCGCATGTTGCTGGTGCTGGGCAAGGGCAGCAAGGAACGGATGGTTCCCTTGTCTCCTCCCGCCCGCGATGCGCTGGCCGTTTGGCTTGAAGAATGGGACAAGGCCGAGGATGCAAGTGTTGAAAAAGGCGGCACCCGATCGAAGTTCCTGTTCCCGTCGCGGGGCAAATCCGGGCATCTGACCCGGCACAGGTTCTTTCTGCTTGTTAAGGAACTGGCGGTTCAGGGCGGTGTCTCGCCCGAAAAGGTCACGCCGCATACGTTGCGCCATGCCTTCGCCACCCATCTGCTGGCAAACGGAGCTGACCTGCGCTCGATCCAGACCTTATTGGGCCACGCAGACATCGCAACGACCGAGATCTACACCCATGTGCTGGATGAACGGCTGTCTGAACTGGTGCTGGAACATCACCCGCTGGCGAAAGACCAAGGAAGCAAGGGCTAACCTCTTGATTGCAAGGGTCCGCATCCCCATAACGGGTGCAGAAACACGAACAACCAAGGACCGATGGAACCCACATCCTCTCTGATCGACGGCGCATTCTGGTTTACCACTGGCGCCATCCTGCTTTTGCTTGTCCTTTCTGGCTTTTTCTCGGGCTCAGAAACAGCATTGACCGCATCGTCCCGAGGGAAGCTGAGGGCACAGGCCGACAAGGGCTCTCGCGGGGCGCAAAAGGCGCTCGATATCACCGATGACAATGAGAGGTTGATCGGCTCGGTCCTACTGGGCAACAACCTGGTCAACATCCTTGCGGCCTCGTTGGCGACGGCCCTGTTCACCCGTCTGTTCGGGGAAAGCGGCGTCGCGCTGGCAACGTTGGTCATGACCTTGCTGGTTCTGATCTTTGCCGAGGTCCTGCCCAAAACCTACGCCATCACCAATTCGGAAAAAGCTGCGGCTGCCGTTGCTCCGATCATCAGCGTTGTCGTCACCGTTTTCTCACCCATCGTAGCCGCGGTGCGCCTGTTGGTGCGCGGCGTCTTGCGCATTTTCGGCGTCCAGATCGACCCCGACAGCAACATCCTTGCCGTGCGCGAGGAAATCGCCGGTGCGTTGCAGCTGGGCCATTCCGAAGGTGTGGTCGAGAAAGAAGATCGCGACCGTATTCTGGGCGCGCTTGATCTGGGCGACCGGGCGGTTGAGGAAATCATGCTGCACCGTTCCAACATCGAGATGATCGACGCCGATGCCGAACCGGATGCCATTCTTGCGCAATGCCTGCAAAGCCGACACACCCGCCTGCCCGTTTTCCGTGACGAACCCGAGAACATTATCGGTGTGGTCCATGCCAAGGATCTGTTCCGTTCGATGTACGCGCAGGTCGGCGGGTCCGATGGAAACTCGGACCGTTTGGCCGGGTTCGACATCACCAAAGTGGCAAATGATCCCTATTTCGTGCCGGAAACCACCACTCTGGACGACCAGATGCGAGAGTTCCTGCGCATTCGCAGCCACTTTGCCCTTGTAGTAGACGAATACGGATCGCTTCGCGGCCTGATCACGCTTGAGGATATTCTCGAAGAGATCGTCGGTGAAATCGCCGACGAATTCGATATCGAGGAAGAGGTTCCCGTCACGCGTACCGAGGACGGCCAGTTTCTGGTCGAAGGGGCCATGACCATCCGCGACGTCAACCGCGCCCTCGACTGGTCCCTGCCGGATGAAGAGGCGAACACCGTCGCTGGCCTTGTCATACACGAGGCGCAGATGATCCCTGTGGTCGGTCAGGTGTTTTCCTTCCACGGGTTCCGGTTCGAGGTCACCGCGCGCGAGGGCAACAGGGTGACCGGGCTGAAGATCAGACCTCTCTAAGCGCGGGACGGCGCGCGCGACATTATTTGTCGTTTTTTTACTTGCGCGCCCGGAGCCTCTGGTCAGACTTCCAGAAAATCTGGGAGTCTTCCATGAAACTGCAAACCCGCGTGGCGGTCATTGGGGGCGGCGTTGTCGGCTGCTCGGTTCTGTATCACCTGACCAAACTGGGGTGGTCCGACGTCATGCTGTTGGAGCGGTCCGAGCTGACCTCGGGCTCGACCTGGCACGCGGCGGGCGGGTTTCACACTCTGAACGGCGACACCAACATGGCGGCGCTGCAGGGCTATACGATCCGTTTGTACAAAGAGCTGGAAGAGATCACCGGCATGTCCTGCGGCTTGCACCACGTGGGCGGGGTGACACTGGCCGACAATCAGGATCGGTTCGACATGCTGCTGGCCGAGCGCGCCAAGCACCGCTTCATGGGGCTGGAAACCGAAATCGTCGGCCCGGATGAGATCAAGAAAATAGCGCCGATCACCAATACTGACGGCATCATCGGCGCGCTCTATGATCCGCTGGACGGGCACCTTGATCCTTCGGGCACCACCCATGCTTACGCCAAGGCGGCCCGAATGGGCGGCGCCACGATCGAGACCCATTGCATGGTGCGTGAAACCAATCAACGCGCGGACGGCACGTGGGATGTGGTCACCGACAAGGGCACCATCCACGCAGAACATATCGTCAATGCAGGTGGTCTTTGGGCGCGCGAAGTGGGGGCGATGGCAGGCATCTATTTCCCGCTCCACCCGATGGAACACCAATACCTTGTCACGGATTCGATCCCGCAGATCGAGGCGATCATCGACGCAGGCGGCGAGCACCCACATGTGATGGACCCCGCTGGCGAGAGCTATCTGCGGCAGGAAGGACGCGGGTTGTGCATCGGGTTCTACGAACAACCCTGCAAGCCTTGGGCCGTGGACGGAACGCCGTGGGGGTTCGGACATGAACTGCTGCCCGACGACTATGACAAGATCACCGACAGTATCGAGTTCGCCTATAACCGCTTCCCGGTTCTGGCCGAGGCCGGGGTGAAATCGGTAATCCACGGCCCGTTCACATTTGCGCCGGACGGCAACCCTCTGGTCGGGCCGGTGCCGGGGATGCGCAACTATTGGTCCGCTTGCGGTGTCATGGCCGGGTTTAGCCAAGGCGGCGGCGTTGGCCTGACACTGGCGCAATGGATGATCGAAGGTGAGCCGGAACGCGATGTCTTCGCCATGGATGTAGCGCGCTTCGGCGACTGGATCAGCCCCGGCTACACCCGCCCGAAGGTCATCGAAAACTACCAGAAACGATTCAGCGTCGCCTACCCGAACGAGGAACTGCCCGCCGCGCGCCCCAACCGCACCACGCCGATGTATGACATCTTCAGCGATCTGGGCGCGGTCTGGGGCCAGCAATATGGGCTGGAGGTGCCGAACTACTTCGCGCGAGGCGATGAGCCGGGTTATGAAACCCCCTCGTTCCGACGCTCGGATGCGTTTGATGCCACGGGGCGTGAAGTCCGCGCTGTTCGCGAAGGCGTGGGGATCAACGAGGTCCACAATTTCGGTAAGTATCGCATCGCGGGCCCGAATGCCCGGGCGTGGCTGGATCGGCTCATGGCCGGACGTATCCCCCAACCGGGCCGCGTCTCACTGACCCCGATGCTGTCGCCCAAGGGCAAACTGATCGGCGATTTCACTGTGTCTTGCCTGAGTGAGACTGAATTCCGCCTAACCGCCTCATATGGCAGCCAAGCCTATCACATGCGATGGTTCCAGCAGAACGAAGCCGAGGGGGTCTTAGTCAGCAATATCAGCGACCAGCTGAATGGCTTCCAAATCGCCGGCCCCAAAGCGACCGAGGTACTGGCTGCCTGCACGCGAGAGGATGTCTCGACTCTCAGGTTTCTCGACGTGCGTCCGATGACGATCGGCATGACCGATTGCCTCGTTCAACGGGTCAGCTACACCGGCGATCTGGGCTATGAGATCTATTGCGATCCCATGGCGCAACGGCAGCTTTGGTGGACTTTGTGGGAGGCCGGACAACCCCATGGGATGGTGCCGTTCGGAATGCGCGCCATGATGTCCCTGCGTCTGGACAAGTTCTTTGGCTCGTGGATGCGTGAATTCTCACCAGATTACACAGCCGCCCAAACGGGGCTGGATCGGTTCATCTCTTTCACCAAGAACACCGATTTCATCGGTCGCGCCACAGCCGAGGCTGAGCGGAACAGCGGTACTGTTCGCAAACTGGTCGCTTTTGAAGTGGACGCAGAAGATGCGGATGTGAACGCGTACGAACCGATCTGGCTGGACCGAGAGGTCGTGGGGTTTTGCACCTCTGGCGGCTATTCCCACTATGCCCAAACCTCGGTTGCGATGGGGTTCCTTCCGACGGACCGCATTAAAGACGGGTTGGAGGTTCAGATCGAAATCCTCGGCCAGATGCGTGCCGCGCGGGTGATATCGACCCCGCTGTTTGATCCTGAGGGGAACCGAATGAGGGGCTGACATCGCAGCAACCGGACGGCATGTTGTCCCTATGACGGACATACCCATCATACTGCTTGCAGCAGGACAATCGCGGCGCATGCGTGGTGCAGATAAGCTACTGCAGGTGGTTGATGGCGCGACCCTATTGCGGCGATCTGCCATGACAGCCCTGCGCGTGGGGCCGGTGATCGTTGCCCTGCCCCCACGCCCTCATGCGCGCTATGATGCGCTGGACGGTCTGGATGTGCAAAAAGCGCCGATCGCGGACGCCGCAGAAGGCATGAACGCCAGCCTGCGCGGTGCGTTGGCCCGGGTGGATGATGCTGCCCCGGCTGTCATGGTGCTTCTGGCGGATCTACCCGAGTTGACGGCAAGGGACCTACAAGCGGTAAAGAACGCCCGACACACCAATCCCGACTATCTGATCTGGCGCGGGGCCACATCATCGGGCAAACCCGGCCATCCCGTGATCTTTGGTCGCCAGCTTTTTCCAGAGCTTCGGAAACTGACCGGAGATCAAGGCGCCCAATCCGTCATTCGCGCGCGCAAGGACGAGGTTCACCTGACACGTCTTCCCGGCGACAATGCCTTGTTTGATCTCGACACACCCGAGGCATGGGCAGAATGGTTCGAAAAACGAAGGTCGTAAAAGAACACGACCCGGTCGAAAAAGACCGGGTCGTGTGCCCAAAACAGGACTACCACTTTCAGCAATCAATAAAGCTAGACCAAATCACCTATATCGGTGGTCAGGCATACAGCAGCTAAAACCTAAACAAGACCCCCTCGTTAACATGCCACTAGCGCTTTAAGACCGAGCAAGCCGTGGGCACCCCCTAGTGCCTTTGGCTCCCCCTCACTTGGGCAATGCTATATTTGCTGATCCAATCCTTCGAAACAATGTAAAATTGGAAGAAACGGTTAATTTGAGAAGTCTCAGTTTGGTTTTTTAGCAACAACCCGACGGGTCGAGCTCAACCTTAAGAGGTTTGTTTTTGAGCGTGACGTTGAAAAAAACCCCGTTAGGTGCAGTCTAGTTAGACAATAGGCATGCAATTACAGAAAAATTTTCTACATCACTCTGATACTGGTCAATGGACTTCTACCCTAGGTAGAATTCTAAAAAGCAGCGTCAAACGACCCGCCTTTTGTCCATCATCCTTATTCAATTCAACCTAATTCAAAGTTTGACAGCCAGATCAGCAACAATCCTCCGATTCGCAGTACGTCCTCGAAAGCGAATCTTGGAATCTCGACGACACAAAACATGTGCTTTGCGGCAAAATTAAGTTTTCTTAACTCCTCAATCAGGAAAGACACAGATTGAGAGGTCATCTGCTGTTTCAACGCGCGCCTCAATTCGTGCGACGTGAACAGGAGACAAGAAATGAGCATCCGTAAATCCTCACTATTATTGCCACGCAAATCCAGTTGGGTTGGCGCCAGTGCGCTCGGCGCAGCCCTGCTGGCCACGACCGCCCTGCCCTCGATGGCCGATGAAGCACTGGCCGATCTGGTCGAGACGGTTTCACCTTCGGTCGTGACCATCATTGCCGAACAGGACGCGGTCGCGAGGCCTGCTCGGGGTCAGGACTTCGACTTGGAAACCCATCCCTTTGGTGAGTTCTTCAAAAGGTTCGGAGCGCCCGAAGGCTTCGACATGCCGCAGCGTGGTCCGGCCCAGGGTCTGGGATCCGGTTTTGTACTGGATGCCGAGGGCTACATCGTCACCAACCATCACGTGGTTGACAATGCCTCGACCATCACCGTCCGTCTGAGCGACGACCGCTCCTATGACGCCGAAGTCGTCGGCACCGATCCGTTGACCGATATCGCCGTCCTGAAGATCGAGCCAGAGGCCGAGCTGCAAGCCGTGACTCTGGGTGACAGCGACGTGATCCGCGTCGGCGAAGACGTCGTGGCCATCGGCAACCCCTTCGGTCTGAGTTCCACCGTCACCACCGGTATCGTGTCCGCAAAAGGGCGCAATATTTCGCAAGGGCCCTATGCCGAATTCATCCAGACCGATGCTGCCATCAACAAGGGCAATTCCGGTGGCCCGCTGTTCAACATGGAAGGCGAGGTCATCGGCGTGAACTCAGCCATTTACTCGCCTAGCGGCGGTTCGGTCGGATTGGGTTTCGCGGTTACCTCTAACATCGTGGATCACATCACAGCCGATCTGCGCGATGACGGAGAGATCAGCCGTGGTTGGCTGGGTGTTTCGATCCAGAATGTTAGCCCCGAGCTGGCGGCTGCATTGGGCATCGACGCTTCAACCGGCGCGCTGGTGTCGGATGTCGTGACCGACAGCCCGGCAGATGGTGTGTTGCAGCAGGGCGATGTGATCCTGAGCTTCAACAATGAACCGGTGGACAACAGCAGCGACCTTCCGATCCTTGTGGGCACCACCAAGGTGGGCACCGACAGCGTTCTGACCGTCCTGCGGGATGGCACCGAACAGCAGCTGGAGCTGACCATCGGCCAACACCAGACTGCATCCGCCCAGACCGACGCGCCCGTCGAGGCCGAGGTCTCGGGCACATCGCTGGGCGTTACCGTTGCCCCTCTGACCGAGGCCGCACGTGCTGAAATGGGTGTTGGCGAAGGGATCGACGGGGTTGTCGTGACCGATCTGAAGCCCGACAGCCCTGCTGCCAAAGCCGGTCTGCAGCGGGGCGATGTGATCGTCAAGCTGGGCAGCCAGGAAACCGCATCACCGGATGCCCTCAAGGCGGCGCTGGACAGCGAGAAGACGGACCCTGCCCTCGTGCTGATCAACCGCGGTGGTAACCAGATTTTCGTAGCGGTTGAAATCGTCTGACCTTAAGCCCGCGCGCGCCACATGATGGGGAGATCTGGTGCGCGCCTCCCGGCGGATTGGTTTGTCCGCAATTCGCCGGGCGTGCCGGGTGCGCAAACACGCACCCGGCTCGTGTTTTCCTCGGGCCATGTGCTTTGGCAAAAAATTGTGTTTAAATTCGAATAGAAAGGAGCCTCCCTCATGAGCAGACGCCTGCTGATCGTCGAAGATGACGCAGATACACGGGACTTCATCGCGAAAGGATTCAGCGAAGAAGGCTATGTGGTTGAGGTTGCCGCAGATGGCCGCGAAGGGCTGTATCACGCCACTGACGGAGGTTTTGACGCTATTGTTCTGGACCGGATGCTGCCCGGGTTGGATGGCCTGTCCCTGATCAAGTCCATGCGTGCAGCGGGACTGAAGACGCCGGTTCTGATGCTAACCGCCATGAGCGCCGTTGATGAACGCGTCAAAGGGCTTCGTTCGGGCGCGGATGATTATCTGGTCAAGCCGTTCTCGTTCCAGGAACTTCATGCGCGGATCGAGGCGCTGCTGCGCCGCCCACAGGATGCCGAAGAAACACCGACCCTGACCTGCAAGGACCTTGAGATGGACTTGCTGACCCGCAAGGTTACGCGTGACGGGCACGAGATCTCACTGACCCCGCGCGAGTTCCAGATCCTAGAGTTCTTCCTGCGTCGCAAGAACCGTGTGGTGTCACGGACCATGCTGCTCGAGGGCGTCTGGGACTATCACTTCGACCCGAACACAAACGTCGTGGACGTCCATATCTCGAAGCTGCGGCGTCAGTTGGACGAAGGCGGAGATGTGCCGCTGATTGAAACCGTCCGGGGCGCGGGTTACATGATGTCTGATGGATAACCTTCGGCTTTCGATAAATAATTCCAGAACAAGACTTGTCGTCGCCAGCATGGTTCTCAGCACCATTCTGACGGCGACGGTGCTGGCTTTGGTCTATGTGACGGCCAATCGCAGCATCGAATCCGAGACACGCTCGGTCGTCTCGGCAGAGCTTACCGGGCTTGCCGATGAATATGAGCGGCGCGGTCTCATTGGCCTTATCACCGCCATCGAACGCCGCCTGCCCAGTGCCTCGGAACGCGACGCGCTTTACCTTTTGACCGACCGGTTCGGCAACAAACTGGCGGGCAACCTCAAGCAATGGCCCGAGGCCATCACGGCAGGCAGTGGTTGGGTCGATCTTGAGGTCCGCCGCGCCGACAATGATGAGCTGGTGCCCGTCTCAGCCGCCTCAATCCGCCTGCCCGGCGGCGAGCGCCTTATTGTCGGCCGTGATGCCGTTGCCCGTCAGCAGTTCGATCGCGTCTTGCTGCGCTCGGTCGCGCTGGCGCTTGGGATAGCCCTGCTCCTCAGCCTGTTGACCGGATGGCTGTTCACGCGGCTGGTGTTTTCGCGCCTGTCCGACATCGCCAGCACGGCAGAGAATATCGTTTCGGGTGATCTGTCCCGCCGGATGCCCGTGCGCGGCACCGGAGATGAGTTCGATCAGGTCGCCGGGACCTTGAACACCATGCTCGACCGGATTGAAGAGCTGATCAGCAACCTGCGCACGACCTCGAACTCGATCGCGCATGACCTGCGATCGCCCCTTTCCCGGTTGAAACAAAGGGTTGAGGCGCTGTCCGACCCGGACAAAAGCGATCTGGACCGCGAGGTCGACATCGCTCGGGCCACCACCGAGGTGGATCATGTCTTGCGTGTGCTGGGGCAGTTGACCGAAATCTCACGCGCCGAGGCCGGGCTGGGGCGCGAACAGTTTGAGGATGTCGATCTGCACCAACTGGTTGCGGATGTCGTGGACCTGTATGAACCGGTTGCGGCGGATCAGAATGTTCGGCTTGAGGTTTCAGGTCAGGCCAGCCCCATTCAAGGCCACCGCCCCCTGCTGTCGCAAGCTTTGTCCAACCTTCTGGACAACGCGTTGCGTTATGCGCCAGGGGACTCGACCATCACCGTATCCCTTGCAGAGGACACCGCCAGCACCCGCATCAGCGTGCGGGATGAAGGGCCCGGCGTTCCGGAACAGGATCTGCCTCGCCTGCAAAAGCCCTTCGTCACGCTCGACCCTGCCCGGACTGAGCGCAATGCCGGGCTGGGCCTAGCCTTGGTGGCTGCAATCTCACGGATGCATGGCGGCGCGTTTGAGGCGTACAACTGCGATCCCGGCCTCGAAACCACGCTTAAATTGGCGCGCTAGACCGGGCGGCCGTTGATCGCCATGGTCTTGTTTTTATAGCGCTTGTCTTCGGTCACATCCGCACCGAACCACGCAGGCGGCGTGTAGCCTTTCGCGTCTTGCTCCGAGGTGAATTCGACCTCAACCAGACAAAGCGGCGCCAGATCGCCTTCGAACACGTCCAATTCAAACACATGCCCATCCGGCAGCGTGCCTGTGTATCGCACCTTCTCAACCCGCCGCCCTTCAGTCTCGGGCCAGAAGGTTTCGAACTGATCGGCTGAAATCTCGGCCTCCCGCTCGACCCGGACCAGACCGCCCGCGCCTTTGAGGGTCAGGAAATAGTCGTCATTCTTCTGCCGCAGTCGCATCTCCACCGAGTCCTCACTGGCCGTCAGATAACCCTGCCGCACCACGGCCTTTTTGGTTGCACCCAGATCGGGCAGTTCAGCGACCAGAAATTTGCGTTCGATTTCAATGCTCATTTGGATGCAACCACCCCGTTCTCCAATTCATCATAGAGCGCCTGATAGGCAGCGCTGGCGGCACTGCGCGCAGCATAGGTGCCGACTGGCGCGCGGTGCTGGCCCATTTTCTCGATATCCGCAGTGAAGGGAATCGAGGTCCGCAGAAACCGTTTTCGGTATAGCCCCCGCATCTTCTCCATCGTGTCCTGATGCAAAATCTTGCGCTTCTGCACCATCGAGAAAAACGCCCTCAGCTTCTTTTTCCGTAACTTGTGTTCGTCGAAAAAGCCGACCAGCTGATCGAAGGTACGTTCAGACAGCGTCGTCGGGATCACCGGCACGACGATCTCATCAGCGGCGCGGAAAATGTTCTCGGACAAGGTCGAAAAGTTCGGTGGGCAATCCAGAATGATCACGTCATAGTCGCTGCCTGCCGCGACCAGAGCCTTCTTCAAACGCGAGCGCTTGTTGCGCATCCTGGACAGGAACACGTCGAAATCACGAAATGTCAGGTTCGCGGGCAAAACATCCAGCCCTTCGAAGTCGCTGGCCCGGATAGCCTTGGTAAACCGTTCAACATCCTCAAAAAAACGCGCGTCTGTCAGTTTTTTCGACGGCTTGACCCGGAAATAGAACCCCGAAGCCCCCTGTGGATCCAGATCGCACAACAGCACCTGGTGACCCGCCTGCGCGTAGGCATAGGCAAGGTTCACCGAAGTCGCGGTCTTCCCGACCCCGCCCTTGTTGCTGTAGCAGGCTATGATTTTCATCCCTCACTCCTTTGCGTGGTGAAACAGGCTGCGGAACAGATGCCGGATCTCCGGGCTGTCGAAATGCTGAAAGTTGAAGATCACACGCGCGCGCTCGGCCTTTTGGCGTTGATCCAGCACCGCGATCAGCCCGCCGGCTGCCAAACCAAGCTGCGCGTCCACGCGGCCCTGGGCGGTGCTTTGGTCTGAGACAAACATCAGTAACGCCTCTTGCTGGACCGAGTAGTCGTTGAACAAGCCCAGATTATCCTGCAGCCTTTTCAGAGGCTTGAGGATCGTTTTGAAATCCTTTGCGTCGAACAGCGGCCCGAAGAACTCCATCAGATAGCGCAGTTTCTTGCAGTCGATCCGCAGGTCATGAACGATTTGATCCGGCGTTTCTTCCGTGATGCTGCGGGCGAGTTTGCAGGTCTTGCGATAGCGTTTCCAGATCAATGCGCAGGCATAGCTATAGGCACCGCGTTCCGCGCTTGGCCCCGGCAACAGGGTTTCGGGGCTTGAAAACTTCTTCGCCAGATCGCTCATTGCAGTTTCATAGGTCGCGCTGCGTAAATGGCGGGACAGACGGGACAGTTCTCTGGCGCGCTCTTGTTCGAACTGGTCGAACATGGCCCGCACACCAACATGAAGATTTTCTGGTACAAGACTGAGATACATATCTTTTTCAAGAAGATAGACATCCAGATCCCGCAAGCGCCCGGTTGGGGCCATCAGGTCCGAAAAGACCCGTTTCAACTCTGCCGTCTGCTGGTCCGGGAACACCCCTTTGAACAGGCTTATGACCGAGCGGATGCGCCGTAAGGACACCCGGTAATCATGCAGAAATTCGGTATCAATATCCGCCACTATGCCTGCTTCGTTCTGACGCGCGACGTTCAGATAGGTCCGGATCAGATCGGTCGCGACCTCCAATGAGGGTTCTTGCGTGCCAAGCGCGATTTTAGGCTTGGCGCGGTAGCGCAAGCTGTCCGGGAACAACGCGTCGAACAGAGCGTCAATATCGCACGAGGCCATCCCCCCTAGCATCTCACTAACAGCGTCAAAAGCGCGATCATAGCCGCGCAGTTTTTGCAGCCAGACAAGCGCCGCCTGCCCGCGATCCGTTTGCAGCGACAGGACATGCCCCCGAACCTGCGTCTTTTGCAGATCATCAAGTACCGCGAGCATGCCTTCCTCAACTTCGCCCGCGCCAATCTGCATCAGGGCGCGTAGTGTGGGAAAGCCGCTTAGCGCTGCCTTCACTGGGCCGTCAGGCAGGTTCTGTACGAATTGCCCCTTGCCTTTGGTTCGCTGCTCGGACACCTGCCCCTGCATCGAGACAAGCCGTAATTCCCCCCTGCCTTCGAGCAGCACCCGGCCAGAGCTGCGCAGCGACTGATCGTGGCAATCAAGCAAAACGACTGGCGCGGTGGTGCCCATCTGGATATCGACCGTGTGATTGGGCAAAGCGCGCTCTAGCGTGGCCTGATCAAGCCCGCGGGGAAGGATGAAGAACCCGTTTGTTCCCTGCAACACGTCTTTCCCCCGCCCGTTCCGTCTACACAGGGTCATGAGACTGTGAATCGCGCCCTACATCAAGAACAAGATCAACCAAACCGGGCATTTGTGCGGGTGACAGGCCAAAACCGTCCGGCTAAAACCAAGGCATGTCTGATCCGGTCTCCTCCATTCGCAACCTCGGCCCCGCCTTCGAACAGGCCTGCACTCGTGCGGGCATCCATTCGGCGCAGGAGCTGCGCGAGCTGGGTGCCGACGCCGCCTATGCCAAGCTGTTGGAAGCAGGCACAAGACCGCATTTCATCGGCTACTATGTGCTGGTGATGGGGCTGCAGGGCCGCCCTTGGAACGACTGCAAGGGCGAGGAGAAAAAGGCGTTAAGACAACGGTTTGACACGATCAAATCCGGCACCAAGGCGGCCCCCGAAAGCCAAATAGTCTCGGATCTGGATGCCATCGGGGTACGGGTTGCAGCCCACGACCTAAAGCAGATCTGAAACAAAAAAGGCCGCCCCCAGCAGGAGCGGCCCAATCTGTTCACCAAAGTGGCGGCTTAGCCGACCAGTTCGATGCCCGAGAAGAAGTAGGCGATTTCAACCGCTGCGGTTTCCGGAGCGTCCGAACCGTGGACCGAGTTTTCGCCAACCGATTCAGCGAATTCAGCGCGGATGGTGCCGGCTGCTGCGTCTGCAGGGTTGGTTGCGCCCATGACTTCGCGGTTCTTTGCAATGGCGCCTTCGCCTTCCAGAACCTGAACAACAACCGGAGCCGACGACATGAATTCGCACAGTTCGTCATAGAACGGGCGCTCGGCATGCACTTCGTAGAATTTGCCAGCTTGCTCTTTTGTCATGTGGATGCGCTTCTGCGCAACGACGCGCAGGCCCGCGTCTTCGAACTTGGCGTTGATTTTGCCAGTCAGGTTGCGGCGGGTTGCATCGGGTTTGATGATCGAGAATGTGCGTTCCAGTGCCATGTCGGCCTCTCCTTACAATGTGGCGCTGGATGTGCGCCGAAATCCATCGCGCGCCGGGTAGCACGGTCTTGCGAATAAGAAAAGCGTTATGATGGTTTATGCCTCAGATCGCCTTGGGAAGCGGGTCGATCCGATCCAGCCTGCGGACGTAAAGCACTGCGAGAAGGCCGATAAAACTGCTGCCACTCATCATGCTCAGAACCAGATAGGGGCCGTTCTCGGGGCTGACAAAAGCGCCGGTCATCGAGGTCAAGATCGCGCCCAAAGCCACGACGATCGCGCCGGACAGCCCCGCTGCGCTGCCAGCCAGCTTAGGTCGCACCGACATCACCCCCGCTGAGGCATTGGCATTGGTCAAACCATTCCCGAACCCCACACAAACAGCCGAGCCGAAAAACACCCAGACCGATCCCAAATCTGCCGAAAACAATGACAATCCAACAAGCGGTCCAACTGAGGCCACGATCCGGCCCGCCAGAATCATTGTCGTCAACTGTGTGTGCCTGGCGATACGCCCAGTGATGAAATTCCCGACCATAAAGCCACCGGTGATGATCCCGATGCCCAGGCCCAGCATTGCCGGGCTCAGGTCAAACCACGCCGCTGCGACAAGGGGCGCGCCGGTGATGAAACTGAAGAACCCTCCGATCGAGAAGGCAGCGCACAGCGCATACCCCCAAAACCGGCGGGCGCGAAAAAGGTGAGGGTATTCGCGCAACTGTGCTGCGAAGGTTGCAGATCGGTTGGTGTTGGTCTCTCCCATATCCAACCAGAGCAGCGCGAACATGCCTACCGCGAACACGGTGTACAGGACGAAACCCGCCCGCCAGCCGAACAGCATGTCCAAAGCACCGCCCAACATTGGGCCCAACATAGGGGCCAGCGCCATTGCCATCGCCACATAGCCCAGTTTGCTGGCAGCCTCGTTCGGGGCGTACCGATCGCGGATCGAGGCGCTGGACAAGACAGGTCCCGCCACCACTGCAGCTTGCAGCATGCGAAACCCGAGAAAGACCCAGATCGTCTCGGCCAGGACACATCCCAACGACGCGACCGCGAAAATTCCCATTCCGATCAGCAAGATCGGCCGACGGCCAAACCGATCCGACAGCGGGCCCAGGATCAGTTGCAAACAGGCAGAGACCGCGAGGTACCCGGCGACAGAAAAGTTCACCAGCCCGTAATCGACCTGAAAATCCTCGGCCATCCGGGCCAGCGATGGCAGGAACATGTTTAACGACAGCACCGACAGGGCCGTCGCAAAGATCAATGTCACAAGGGATGGGGGCGTCTGAGCCGCGCGCATGGGTCAATGAACCGTCTGGAATCCAACCCGATCAGCGCTAACACATCGCCTCGCGGTTGAACATGCTTAGCCGCTGGCGGCGGCATCACGGCTCTGCTAAGAGCGCGTCATGCTACGGATCGAAGACATCACTTACGCTGTTGAGGGCCGCCCTCTGTTCGACGGGGCCAGCGCAACCATCCCAGATGGCCACAAGGTTGGCCTTGTGGGTCGCAATGGCACCGGCAAAACCACCCTGTTCCGCCTGATCCGAGGCGAGCTGGCGCTGGAATCGGGCAATCTCTCGATCCCGAAACGCGCCCGGATTGGTGGCGTGGCGCAAGAGGTGCCCTCATCCGATGTGTCGCTGATCAATACCGTTCTGGCTGCCGATATCGAGCGCAGCGCACTGATGGCCGAGGCTGAAATCGCGGAAGACCCCGCCCGCATTGCCGATATCCAGACCCGACTGGCCGATATCGACGCCTGGTCGGCCGAGGCACGCGCGGCCTCGATCCTCAAAGGTCTGGGCTTTGATGACGACGACCAGCTGCGCCCCTGCTCGGATTTCTCGGGCGGTTGGCGGATGCGTGTGGCGCTGGCAGCGGTGCTGTTTTCGCAGCCCGATCTGCTGCTGCTGGACGAACCGACCAACTATCTTGACCTCGAAGGTGCGCTGTGGCTGGAGAGCTATCTAGCGAAGTATCCGCATACGGTCATCATCATCAGCCACGACCGCGGGCTTTTGAACCGGGCCGTGGGGTCGATCCTGCATCTGGAGGATCGCAAGCTCACCTATTACGCAGTGCCCTACGACAAATTCGCCGAGCGCCGTGCCGAACGTCTGGCGCAAGCGGAATCCGAGAATGCCAAGGCCAAAGCCCGTATCGCGCATCTGCAAAGCTTTGTAGATCGCTTCCGCGCCAAGGCGTCCAAGGCCGTGCAAGCCCAGTCGCGCCTGAAGATGATTGAACGCATCCAGCTCGTCTCAACCCCGCAAGAGGCCGCTTTGCGCGCGTTTTCCTTCCCCGAGCCCGAGGAACTGTCCCCTCCGATCATCCATCTTGAGGGCGGTGTGACCGGCTATGGCGAGACCGAGGTTCTGCGCCGTCTGAACCTGCGCATTGATCAGGACGACCGGATCGCGCTGCTGGGCAAGAACGGTCAGGGTAAATCGACCCTGTCCAAACTGCTGTCCGATCGCCTTCCCCTGATGGCGGGGAAGATGACCCGTAGCAACAAGTTGCGGATCGGGTATTTCGCGCAGCATCAGGTGGATGAGCTGTATGTGGATGAAACCCCTCTGGACCACTTGCGCCGCCTGCGCCCGGATGAGGCACCAGGCAAATGGCGCTCGCGTCTTGCCGGGTTTGGCCTGAACGCCGATCAGGCCGAGACAGAGGTTGGGCGCTTGTCTGGTGGGCAAAAAGCCCGTCTATCGCTATTGCTGGCCACCATCGACGCGCCTCATATGCTGATCCTCGACGAACCAACCAACCACCTCGACATCGAAAGCCGCGAGGCACTGGTTGAGGCGCTGACCGCCTATTCCGGAGCCGTGGTTCTGGTCAGCCACGATATGCACCTGCTGTCGATGGTGGCCGACCGGTTGTGGCTGGTCTCGGACGGGACGGTCAAGCCGTTCGACGACGACCTCGAGGCCTATCGCGCAATGCTGCTTGCCCGGGACAAACCGGTGAAAGCAAAGCCGCAGGTTGCGAAGCCTAAGCGCCCCTCACGCGAGGCGATGCTGGCCCTGCGCGCCGATCTGCGCAAATGCGAGGACCGGATCGAAAAGCTTACAGATATGCATGAGAAACTCTCGGCCAAGCTGGCGGATCCGGCGCTGTACGAGGATGACAGGATCAACGATCTGGAAACCTGGAACCGCAAATTCGCCGAGGTCTCGGAAGCCATGCAAAAAGCCGAGACCCTATGGGTGGCCGCAGCGGAACGCCTAGAACAAGCCGAGAATGCCGCATGATGGATCTTGCCTTTTTCATTACCGCTTTCACCACCTTGTTCGTGGTGATCGACCCGTTTGGCACCACGCCGATATTCGTGGCGCTGACACAGGACATGGATGCGAAGACTCGGCGCAAAACAGCCATTCGTAGCTGTCTGACCGCCGTCTTCATCCTGATCGCCTTTGCCGCTTTTGGCGAGGCTGTGCTTGGCTTTGTGGGAATATCAATGCCGGCCTTCCGCGTGGCGGGCGGGGCCCTGCTGTTCCTGACCGCGCTGGACATGCTGTTCGACCGCCGCACCAAACGCCGCGAAGACCGGGCCGAGGAAGAGGAACATCCCGACCCGTCCGTGTTCCCTCTGGCCATTCCGCTGATCGCGGGTCCGGGATCGATCGCGACGATCATCCTGCTGGCCGGTCAGCATCCCGGCGTGCTGGGCATTGTCGAGGCTTGCATCGTCATGTTGGCGGTGATGTCTGTTGTCCTGATCTTCTTTCTGGCTGGCGGCTTGATTGCGCGCATTCTGGGCAAGACCGGGCTGAACGTCCTGACCCGGCTGTTGGGTATGTTGCTGGCGGCTTTGTCGGTTCAGTTCATTCTGGATGGCCTCAAGGCCTTTGGATTTGCGTCCTGACCCCCCATATATTGCTGTGTAGCGAGTAAGGATTTCGGCATGGACACCGACAATGTAATGCGTTTGGTCTATCTCAGCGTGCTGGGCACAGCCGTTGTGTTCTGGTTTCTGGCACAGAACCGCCAATCGCTGAACAAAACCCTGCAGCAGGTCATGGCCTGGGTGTTCATTTTCGTGGGCGTCCTGGCCGTGGTTGGCCTGTGGGAAGATATTCGCACAACTGTTGGCCCTGCTCCGCAGATGACGGTGACGGGTGAGTCGATCGAGGTGCCCCGCTCAGCCGACGGGCATTACTATTTGCCGGTTCAGGTGAACGGAGAGCCGATCACCTTTCTGGTCGATACCGGAGCCAGCCAGATTGTTCTCAGCGACAAGGACGCCAGACGCGCGGGGATTGACCCGAACCAGCTGAACTATTTTGGCCGCGCCCTGACCGCCAATGGCGAGGTCCGGACCGCTCCGGTGCGGCTGGACACGCTGACGGTGGGGCCCATCACGGACCAGAACGTCTCGGCCTGGATCAACGAGGGGGAGTTGCACCAGTCGCTTCTGGGCATGGACTACCTGCACCGTTTTTCGAACATCCAGTTCACTGACGGGCGTATGATCCTGTCGCGCTAGGCCCGTGTGATGCTTGAGAACAAAATGCGAACATGATATGAATTACTCATGTCTGTTCAGCTTCTTGGTCAAAAGCCCGCGCGCGCCGCGCCGGGGGTTACGCTACAGGATGGGATCACCCTGCAACTGGGTCGCGTGCATGAAGGCTGCGGCCCCGCGCGGCGCAGCTTTGCCATGTGGTTGGCCGGTCAGATGCAGGGGCCGGTCCTGTGGATTTCCCCTGCGTGGGAGCCCGGCCAGCTGAACCCAGACGGGATGATGCCCTTTGCCGATCCCGCCCGGTTCATCTTTGTCCGTCCCACCCGCGCCGAGGACCTGCTGTGGTGCATGGAGGAAGCGCTGCGCAGCGGGGCCATCCCGCTGATCGTCGGGGATCTGCCCGGCGCGCCGGGGTTGACGCCCGTGCGCCGGATGCATCTGGCCGCCGAACAGGGCGGCACCATGGGACGGGCGCCGCTGGGCCTGCTGCTGACGCCCGGAGACGGGGGCGCGCAAGGGATCGAGACCCGCTGGCACATGGCCGCAGCGCATCAGGGCGAGGCCCGCCGCTGGACCCTGACCCGTCGCCGCGCCCGCGCGCTGCCTCCGGTCAGTTGGACCGCCACGCAGATCAAACCGCGCGCCGGGTTGCAGCTTGAACAGATCGCCGCTTTGGACTGAACCCGCACGATCACGCAATCTTTTGTTGGTCCAAGAGGCCACGCGCCCTAGCGTCCGGTCATGAGATATTTGACCCGACGCGCCGCTCTTGCGGGGCTGATGACCCTACCCTTCGGCCAAACGCTGCACGCAGCGCTCAGCCCCTATGCTCTGTCGCAAAGTGGCACCAAGGTTGGCTTCAGCTTCAATCTGTCCGGCGTTGCGCAAAGTGGTACCATGCCGATCCGGACAGCGGATGTTCAGGTTGATACAACCCGCCTACAGAACAGCCGGGTTCAGGTGGCATTGGACGTGAGCAAAGCCAAAACCCGCCTGCCCTTCGCACGCGCGCCGATGCTCAGCCCCAGTGTTCTGGACGCCGAAAGCCATCCGACCATCACCTTTGTCTCGACCGGGATCGAGCTTGGGCAGGATGGGCGCATCTCGGACGGGGCCCGTATCACCGGGGACCTGACTGTTCGGGGAGTAACGCGTCCGATCACATTGCAAGCCAGCCTCTACCGGCCGCCGGGCACAGCGGCGAATGATCTGGATCGATTGTCGATTGGTCTGAAGGGGGCGTTGAATCGGCACGACTTTGGTGCCTCGGGCTATCCCGATCTGGTGAATGAGACCGTCACACTGGACATTCACGCCGAAATCAGCCGCCTCTGACCAAAGGCGAAAGTTCAAAAACGACTCATTGACGTCGAATAGCTGCGCGCATTGTCTGAAAGCCACGCCAAGGTGGACCCATCATGCGCACGATCATTTCCTTTGCCGCCCTATTCCTTTCGGTCATTCTGCTGCAACTTTCGACCGGCGGCGTTGGGCCGCTCGATGCCATTTCCGGCATCACGCTGAATTTCACGACCGAGCAAATCGGTTTGCTGGGCTCGGCGCATTTCATCGGTTTCTTTGTCGGCTGCTGGTGGGCACCGCGCCTGATGGGCAGCGTCGGGCATTCCCGCGCCTTTGCCGTCTGCACCGCATTGGGCGCGATGGGCCTGATTGGCCATACCCTGACCGAAAACCCCTATATCTGGGCGTTCCTCAGGATCGCATCCGGCACCTGTGTTGCCGGGTGCTACACGGTGATCGAGGCCTGGCTCAACGCAAAGGTCACGAATGAGACCCGCGGGCGCGCCATGGGCACCTATCGCATCGCCGATATGGGTGCATCGCTGTGTGCGCAGTTGATCATCGCGGTGCTGCCGCCTGCCTCTTACGTCTCGTACAATCTGCTGGCGATCCTGTGCTGCGCCTCCTTGCTGCCGCTGACCCTGACACGCGCCAGCCAACCCGCAACCCCAGACGCGCCGCGACTGCGCCCCAAACTGGCCTGGCGCAGCTCTCCTCTGGCGGTTGCCGGAGTGATCGTTGCGGCGCTTAGCTCTGCCTCATTCCGCATGGTCGGCCCCGTCTACGGGCAAGAGGTCGGGCTGGGCATAGATCAGATCGCCTTCTTCCTCGCCTCATTTGTTCTGGGCGGCGCGATGGCGCAGTACCCGATGGGATGGCTTGCGGACAAATACGACCGACGCTGGGTATTGATCTGGCTGTCTGCCGCCGCAGTGTTGAGTTGTGGGATAACCATGATGGCCAGCGACACAGGGACTCTGGGCGTGATGCTGGCGGCATGGGTGTTCGGGTTCACCACCTTCCCGATCTTCTCGGTTTCTTCCGCCCATGCCAACGACTTTGCCACAACCGAACAGCGGGTCGAGCTGTCTGCAGCCCTGATGTTCTGGTACGCGCTGGGCGCGATTGCCTCGCCCTACGTCTCTTCCACGCTGATCGAGAAATTTGGCCCGGGCGCGCTGTTTGCTTTTGTCGCTGTTGGTCATTTGGGTCTGATTGTCTTTGGTCTGGCCCGGATGCGGTCGCGCCCAACGCCAGCGGCGCGGACGAACTATGTCTATGCCCCCAGAACATCCTTCACGATTGGGCGTTTGCTGAAACGCTCGCGGGAAGATTAGAGCCTCGGCACGGATCGCTCTGGCGCTATGGTCCCACCGATTGGAAGTCAGACCTGTCGGACAGTCCGACCAGAACCAAGCGGTCCTGAAGCCTGTCACGCAGAACAAGGACGTCTGTGCCCTGCTCAAGCGTGTCGCTGTCTTGCAACGGCTCTGCCTGTACGTAATGTGCATTGCCGAATCGATCCATGACACGCACCTCGGCCGGTCGTCCGCGCGATGCGGCCCCTTGGGTCACCACCCCGCTGCGCCGCGCCAGCTCGCGCTTGGACAGCTCGTCTGATCCGGCTTTCGGCAACAGCCGCGCAACGGCCGGGCCAAATCTGCGCGCAAACCTAAGGCCGAAAGCACCCGCCGGGATGGTCGCCAACCCAACAGGCAAATCAGAGCCCAACAGATCGCCCAGGATCACCTGCACGCCAATTCCCGACACAGCAAAACCGGCCAGCAAAGTAACCAGCCAGATCATGACCGGCACGTCGCCAATCCCAAGCCGCGCGAGTGTTCCTGCGGCAGAGGCCTCGGGCGCCTCGGCCTCGATCTCGGCCAGTTCCAACGCGCCCAGGTCAATGCCAGCGTCGAGTTCGAGACCAAATTCCGCAATATTTGGAGAAGGTGCATTCAGGTCGGCGACACCGTCGCTGGCAAGAAGACTTCCACCGAAAAGCGCGGTGACAAACTCAGCCACCAACAGGCCGAACAAAAGCGCCAGCGCCATCGTGAAGGGCGTGAACGCGCTTTGAAGAAGAAAATAGAACATAACAACACACCATGAAATCGAAGTTCATTTGCATCAGATAGGCGCAGAACGTCGTGCTTAAAAATCAAAAGGCCGCAATTAATTCGGCATTCGAATGGTAGCGCCCGCCCCCGCCCGGATACAATCCGAAAACCCCACGAGGCGCTTTTTTTCACCGCAATCATGGTTTTCGTGTCATCCATGCCAAACCCGGCCTTTTGCTGACGGGTCACATAAGGTAGACGGGCGCGCAGACAGTTACGTGGAAACGCAAAATGGCCCGGATTCTCATCACCTCGGCGATCCCCTATATCAACGGGATCAAACACCTCGGCAACCTGATCGGCTCGCAATTGCCTGCTGACCTGTACGCCCGTTATCAGCGCGGCCGGGGGAATGAGGTGATGTTCCTGTGCGCGACCGATGAACACGGCACCCCGGCGGAACTGGCCGCAGCCAAGGCGGGTAAACCCGTCGCAGAGTATTGCGCCGACATGTATGCGGTGCAGGCCGATATCGCCAAACGCTTTGGCCTGAGTTTCGATCACTTTGGGCGGTCCTCCAGCGAGCAGAACCGCCACCTGACGCAGCATTTCGCTGGCAAGCTGGAAGAGGCCGGGCTGATCCGTGAGGTCAGCGAAAAACAGGTTTATTCCAATGCCGACGGGCGGTTCCTGCCCGACCGCTATATCGAAGGCACCTGCCCGAATTGCGGCTACGACCGTGCGCGTGGTGATCAGTGCGAGAACTGCACCAAGCAGCTGGACCCGACCGATCTGATCGAGCCGCGCAGCGCGATCAGTGGCTCGACTGATCTTGAGGTACGCGAGACCAAACACCTGTACCTGCGCCAGTCGGCGATGAAAGATCAGTTGGATGCGTGGATTGACAGCAAGACAGACTGGCCGATCCTGACCACATCCATTGCCAAGAAGTGGCTGCATGACGGTGACGGCCTGCAGGATCGTGGCATCACCCGCGATCTGGACTGGGGTGTTCCGGTCAAGAAAGGCGATCAGGACTGGCCGGGGATGGAGGGCAAAGTCTTCTATGTCTGGTTCGACGCGCCGATCGAATACATCGCCTGCGCCAAGGAATGGGCCGATGCCAATGGCAAGACGGATGCGGATTGGGAGCGCTGGTGGCGCACCGACAAAGGTGCGGACGATGTGCGCTACGTGCAGTTCATGGGCAAGGACAATGTCCCCTTCCACACGCTGTCTTTCCCGGCCACCATTCTGGGCTCGGGCGAGCCGTGGAAGATGGTCGATCACCTGAAGTCCTTCAACTATCTGAACTATGACGGCGGCCAGTTCTCGACCTCGCAGGGCCGAGGCGTGTTCATGGATCAGGCGCTGGCCCTTCTGCCCGCCGACTACTGGCGCTGGTGGCTGCTGAGCCACGCGCCGGAAAGCAGCGACAGCGAGTTCACTTGGGAAAACTTCCAGCAATCGGTAAACAAGGACCTTGCCGACGTGCTGGGCAACTTCGTCAGCCGGATCACCAAGTTCTGCCGCTCGAAGTTCGGCGAAGCCGTGCCCGAAGGCGGTGCATTCGGTGCGCGCGAACAAGAGCTGATCGCCGACATCACCCGCCGCGTCCGCGCCTACGAAGGTCACATGCAGGCCATGGAAGTCCGAAAATCCGCGCAAGAGCTGCGGGCGATCTGGGTGGCCGGCAACGAATATCTGCAATCGGCAGCCCCCTGGTCAACCTTCAAGGAAGACCCCGAGCAGGCAGCAGCACAAGTGCGGCTTGGCCTCAACCTGATCCGCCTTTATGCGGTTCTGAGCGCGCCGTTCATCCCTGACGCCTCGGCCAAAATGCTGAGCGCGATGAACACGCTGGATACAAGCTGGCCCGAAGATGTCGAGGCCGCGTTGAACGCCCTGCCCGCAGGTCACGCATTTTCGGTCCCTGATGTCCTTTTCGCCAAGATCGCTGATGAAGACCGCGAAGAGTGGCAGGCAAAATTTGCGGGTACGCGCGACTGACACACACCGCGTGGAAGCTTGAAACGGGGGCCTCTGCGGCCCCCTTTTTTTTGCACCCATCGACCCGCATATGTCTTGTAAACTGCCCTGTCTGCACGGGATTTTCACAACTGGTCGATCATCCCAAACCCTCAATAACCTTGAGATATCTTTTCAAAACGGCCATCCTGCCCATAAGTTCTGCCGACTCGTCGTTTTTCACGCGTCGTATTGGCTCAGTTTTTGAAATAAATGAGGCTTTTGACATGTCCGTCGCCCTGAAGCAGCCCCGCAACCGATCTCGTGGTGCTGTCACCGCTTTGTGCCGCCCTCTGATCGTTTTGTCATGCATCGGTTTTGGCCATCCGGCACTGGCGCAGGATGAAAATGAGGCTCCGGCGGCGAAAGTGTCGATCGCTGCAGCCTACACCGAAGAAATCACGGACGAGGCAACCTTCATCGGTCGTGCAGAGGCTATCGACAAGGTGGACATCGTCGCGCGCGTCAACGGGTTTCTTGAAAGTCAGGAAGTCGAAGATGGCGCACTGGTGACCGAAGGCGATCTGCTGTTCAAGATCGAACCGGACCTATATCAGGCGACGCTTGAGGCCCGCAACGCCGATCTTGACCGTGCCGAGGCCAATCTGGAGCTGGCCAAGGTCGATCTGGCGCGAAAAGAAGAGCTCTTTAAACGCGATGCGACGCCGGAATCGGAACGCGACATCGCGCGCGCAACCGAACTGGTCGCCGAGGCCGAAGTCAAAGCCGCAAACGCCGCCATTCAGCAGGCAGAACTGGACCTGAGCTATACCGAAATACACGCGCCCTTCAGCGGGCGTCTCGGTCGTATTGCCACCAGTGTCGGTGATGTGGTCGGCCCCACCAACGCGGCATTGGTCAATCTGGTCAGCGAAGCACCGATCTACGTGAATTTTTCCTTGAACGAGAAACAGTTCACCTCGGTTCTTCAAGAGATCGGCGAAAGTGCGGCGTCTCTGGCGGAAAGCGACAAAAGCCCCAATGTCCATGTCACGCTTCCGAATGGCACCAAGCTGGACGAAACCGGAGAGATCATTTTTGTCGACAATCGCATCGACCCTTTGACCGGGGCCATTACAGTGCGGGCCCAGTTCGACAATGCAGATCGCCTGATCATCGACGGTGCATTCCTGAATGTGCAGATCGAGGCGCTGGAGCCGACCCTGCAGGTCCTGGTCCCTCAGGCTGCGCTGCAGCGTGACCAGCGCGGCGAGTTCGTGCTGGTCGTCAACGACCAGCAAATGGTCGAACAGCGCTATATCACGACAGGCGATTCCGTCGGCACGGCCATCATCGTCTCGGACGGTCTGCGCGAAGGTGAAAGCGTGATTGTCGAGGGCTTGCAAAGGGTGCGACCCGGCGTGGCGGTCGACGCGGTTGTCGCGTCCGAGCAGCCGGGAGAATAAGGCATGTTCTCAGCCCTGTTCATCAGCCGGCCCAAGCTGGCCCTTGTCATTTCTCTCGTCCTGACGATCATGGGCGGCATCGGCTATATGGTTCTGCCCGTCGCCCAGTTCCCGGACATCACCCCTCCGGTCGTCAGCGTCTCGACCACCTATACCGGAGCGAATGCCGAGACCGTGGAAAACACCGTTGCCGCGCCCATTGAGGCGCAGGTAAACGGTGTAGACGACATGATCTACATGACGTCGACCTCATCCGATAACGGCTCGTATTCGTTGAACATTACGTTTGAGGTCGGCACTGACCCGGATATCGCCTCGGTCAACGTTCAGAACCGCGTGGCGCAGGCCATGTCGTCGCTGCCATCCGAGGTGACCTCATCCGGCGTGGTGACGCAGAAGGCGTCGACAAACATGCTGTTGCTGGTCACGCTGACCTCGCCCAATGGCACATATGACAGTGTGTTTTTGTCCAACTATGCCTCGATCAACCTGAAAGACGCCTTGGCGCGAGTTCAGGGTGTGGGAAAGGCGGATGTTCTGACAAATCTGGAATACGCCATGCGGATCTGGATGGATCCCGACAAGATGGCTGCGCTGTCGATCACGCCCGGCGATGTGATCAATGCCATACGCGAACAGAATATCGAGGTCTCTGCAGGCTCCATCGGCGCGCCTCCGGTGCCAGAGGGGCAGACCTTTCAATACACAATCAAAACCAAAGGTCGCCTGACCTCGGCGGAAGAGTTCAGCGACATCGTCATTCGCACGGGTGACGCGGGCTCCATCGTGCGCGTCCGCGACATCGCGCGCGTCGAGCTGGGTGCGCAGTTCTATGCGGCATCCGGCTTTTTTCAGGCCGTTCCTGCTACGGTGATCGGCATCTATCAGGCCCCCGGCGCCAACGCGCTGGCTGTGTCCGAGCGGGTGCAGGCCGAGCTTGACCGCCTGTCCCGATCCTTCCCAACAGACGTAGAGTTCGAAGTCCCCTTCAACACCACCGACTTCGTCGAGGCCTCGCTGAACGACGTGGTCTCAACCCTGATCCTGACCTTCATTCTGGTGATCTCGGTCGTGTTTGTATTCCTGGGCAGTTGGCGGGCGACGATCATTCCGGCGGTGGCGATCCCGGTCTCATTGATCGGGACATTCGCCTTTCTGCTGGCCTTTGGAATGTCGCTCAACACGATCTCTCTGTTCGCCTTGGTTCTGGCCATCGGGATCGTGGTGGATGACGCCATCGTCGTCGTCGAAAACGTCGAGCGGATCATCGCGGATGAGGGGCTCCCCCCCGCCGAGGCGACCCGCAAGGCGATGGGCCAGATCACCGGTCCCGTCATCGCAACAACACTGGTTCTGTTGGCCGTGTTCGTGCCGGTGACCTTCATGCCCGGCATCTCGGGCAGGCTTTATTCGCAGTTTGCTGTGACCATTTCGACGGCGGTTGTGATCTCATCCATCAACGCTCTGACCCTGTCGCCTGCCCTGTGTGGTCTGGTTCTGCGCGCACGCTCTGGCCCGCCCAAAGGGCTGCTGGCGCTGTTCGAAGGTCTAATCGGAACCGTCCGAAACGGCTATGTCGCCATCGTGCGCAAATTGCTGATCCTGCCGATTGTCGCGCTGGGTGTGATTGTCGCTTTGGGAATGGGAACCGGGACGATCATGTCCAACACCTCCAGCGGGTTTATCCCGCTTGAGGACAACGGCTATCTGTTCGTGGATATCCAGCTGCCCGATGCGGCAACGTTGGAGCGGACCGAGACGATCTCGGCCCGTGTGGACGACCAGATCCGCGAAATACCGGGCGTTGCCAGCACCGTTCTGATCAACGGATTCTCGCTGTTGAACGGCACCACGACCAACGGCGCGGCGATCTTCGTCAACCTCGACAACTGGGCCGACCGGCAAGAGGACGACCTGAGCGCCAACGCTATCCTCGCCAAGGTGCTTGCGATTGCGAACGGGGAATCCGCGGCCTCGATCGTGGCCTTCAACCCGCCGCCCATTCAGGGCCTTGGCATGTCGGCCGGTGTCGAGATGGAGGTGCAGCAGACCGGAGGTGGCACTCCTCAGGATCTGGCTTCGGCTGTCGGCTCGTTCGTTTACGCAGCAAACCAGCGGCCCGAGATCGGCCAGTCCTATACGACCTTCCGCGCCAACGTTCCGCAGTTGTTCGTTGATCTGGATCGGGAGAAGGCCAAGACCCTGCAAGTCTCGGTCGCCGAGATTTTCCAGACAATGCAGGCGCAGTTGGGGTCTTACTACGTGAACGACTTCAACCTGTTCGGTCGCGTTTACCGCGTGATGATTCAGGCAGATGGCACGTATCGCGACAATGTCGAGGATATCTCGAACCTCTATGTCCGTTCGCAACAGGGTGAGATGGTTCCTCTGGGCACGTTGATTGACGTCGAAAACGTGTTGGGACCGGTCTTGCTGAAGCGGCACAATCTGTTCCGGTCGGCAACAGTGACGGCGGTGCCCGCTCCGGGCCTGTCCACGGGTGACGCGATCAATGTGATGACCGAGGAATCGGCAACCGCCCTGCCCCCCGGCTATGCATTCGAATGGACCGGGACGGCGCAGCAGCAGTTGGCTTCGGGCGGTCTGGTCATCGTAATCCTTGGGCTGGCGATCCTGTTTGGCTATCTGTTCCTTGTTGGCCAATATGAAAGCTGGACCTTGCCGGTGTCGATCCTGCTGTCCGTGGTTGTGGCCCTCTTCGGAGCGGTGGCGGCGGTCGCGATCGTGGGCAGTGACATCAACCTCTATACGCAGATCGGGATGATCATGCTGGTGGGGCTTGCCTCAAAGAACGGCATTCTGATCGTCGAGTTCGCCATGGAGCAGCGCGCCAAAGGCCTGTCAGTCAAGGACGCCGCAGCCGAGGCCGCCTATCAGCGTTTCCGGGCCGTGATGATGACGGCGCTGTCCTTCTTGCTGGGGGTTGTTCCGCTGCTGGCCGCCAATGGCGCGGGTGCGGCAAGCCAGAAGGCCATCGGTGTTGCCGTGTTCGGCGGCATGCTAGCCGCCACGCTGGTCGGTGTAGTCCTTGTGCCAGTCCTCTACGCCGTGATGCAGGGGCTGCGGGAACGGATCAAGGGCAGCAAAAATGATCCCGGCCCGTCCGAGGAAACCGCCTAAGAAAAAGCCCCGCCAAATCGGCGGGGCTTTTTGTTTTCACGCTGTGTCGTCCGTTTTCAACCGCTCTGACATCCACTGATCAATGCGCGCGACCTGGTCAGCACTCAAACGCAGCCCAAGTTTGTTGCGACGCCAGACCACGTCCTCGGCACTGCGGGCATATTCCTTGTCCATCAGCCATTTGAGTTCTCGCGCGGTGAGGGTCGCGCCGAAGTCTTCACCCAAATCAGCGACGTCTTTTGCGTCTCCCAACATCGTACGCGCCTCGGTCCCGTATGCGCGGATCAGACGAGCGGCCCAATTCTCAGTGAGGAACGGATAGTCCTGGATCAACGTCTGCCTAAGGTCCTGCACGCCATCGACAGGAAAGTCTCCACCGGGCAAAGCCACGCCTGCTGTCCAGGGTCCGGGCAGGTTCGGGAAATGCTCGGCGACCTTCTCAAGCGCGCTTTCCGCCAGACGACGGTAGGTCGTGATCTTGCCTCCGAACACGTTCAAAACAGGCGCCCCGCCCTGCGCGTCGACCTTCAAGGTATAATCCCGCGTCGCCGCCGTCGCATTGCTGGCCCCATCATCATAGAGCGGTCGCACGCCGGAATAGGTCCAGACGATATCGTCTTGCGTCACCGGTTTCTTGAAATACTTGGTTGCGAACTGGCACAGGTAGGTCTGCTCGGCCTCGGTGCAGACCGGAGGGTCGGAGGGGTCAGAATGGTCCTGATCCGTGGTCCCGATCAGGGTAAAATCCTGCTCATAGGGAATGGCAAAGATGATGCGGCCATCTTCGCCTTGGAAGAAATAGCACTTGTCGTGATCGAACAGCTTCTTTGTCACGATATGACTGCCACGCACCAGACGAACCCCCTCGCGCGAGTTCACCCTGATCTTGGTTTGGATGATGTCCCCTACCCAAGGGCCGCCTGCATTGATCAGCATTCTTGCACGGACCAGTTGGCTTTCCCCGGTCGCCCGGTCGCGGATAGTGACATGCCACAGATCATCGACACGCTCGGCCGAGACAACTTCGGTCCGCACCATGATCCGCGCACCACGGGATTCGGCATCGCGCGCATTCAGAACCACCAGCCGCGCATCTTCGATCCAGCAGTCCGAGTATTCATAGGCGGTCTCGAACTTGCCCTGCAAAGGACCACCTTCCGGAGCGCTGCGCAGGTCCAGCGATTGCGTTCCCGGCAGGATTTTGCGCCCCCCAAGGTTGTCATACATGAACAGGCCCAGACGGATCAGCCACGCGGGGCGACGCCCGCGCATCCACGGCATGACGGTGCTGAGCAGCTTTGATGTCGGCGTCTCGGAATCAAAGCGCATGTCCTTGTGATAGGGCAGCACAAAGCGCATCGGCCAACTGATATGTGGCATGGCGCGCAGCAGCGTCTCACGCTCGATCAACGCCTCGCGCACCAGCCGGATCTCAAAATACTCCAGATAGCGCAGCCCGCCGTGGAACAGTTTGGTCGAGGCTGACGATGTTGCCGATGCAAGATCATTCATCTCGGCCAGGGTGACAGACAGGCCCCGGCCCGCCGCATCCCGCGCGATGCCGCATCCGTTGATCCCACCGCCGATGATGAACAGGTCGCTGATCTGATCGTCCGTCGCTTGCATGGCTTGTGATTCCCTATCCAATCTGGTTGCGCGCATTAATCAGCACTGCATTCGTACAATCAATGTTTATGTTCGTTTATTTTCGCTTTGCAACACAACTATGAAAATTCTGCATGGCCGCTTGCTTATTTTGACCAAAGGAAGAAAAACGAAAGCAGCTCACTTGAATGGGACCCAACATGTCGCTCTCTTTTCGCCAATCCGACATTCTTGAGATCGCCAGCACCGAGGGCCGTGTTACTGTTGACGGTCTGGCCGAGCGGTTTGGCGTGACGGTCCAGACAATCCGCCGGGACCTGTCCGAGCTGGCAGATGCCGGCAAGCTGGACCGCGTCCATGGCGGGGCTGTCCTGCGTTCCGGCGTCTCCAACATCGGGTATGAGGATCGCCGCACCCTGAATGCAGACGCCAAGGTCAGAATGGCGAAAGCCTGCGCCAATGACATTCCGGACGGCGCGTCGGTCTTCATGAATATCGGCACCTCAACCGAGGCCGTGGCCCGGCAGATGCTGAACCACAAGGACCTGATGGTGGTAACGAACAACATGAACGTCGCCAATATTCTGGTCGAAAACCCCGATTGCGAGATTGTCGTGGCAGGCGGTGTCCTGCGCCGCTCGGACGGAGGGTTGGTGGGCAATCTGACCGTCTCGACCATCCGTCAGTTCAAGTTTGACTATGCGGTGATCGGCTGTTCCGCGCTGGACCCCGATGGTGATCTGCTGGATTTCGACTTTCAGGAAATCCATGTCAGCCAGACGATCATCGCGCAGGCCCGACGCACGCTGCTGGTGGCCGATCACTCAAAATTCCAGCGCCTTGCCCCTGCGCGCATCACCTCGCTGGCCGAGATTGATGGCTTCTACACCGATCAGCCGCTTACGCCCGACCTCTCGGCAAAATGTAATGAATGGGGCACGGGTCTGATCGTCTGTCCTGACTGATCCGCACTGCCTCGGGTTCGAAAAAGCTAGGTCCCAACACAAAGTCATTGACGAGACAGGGGCCGACGTCTGAGGATGAGACAACCTTCCCAACAAGAGGCATCGAGCATGGGACTTTTGGGGCAGCCGCTGGGCTACTACGACTATCTGACATTCGTGGCACTGATCCTGCTTCTGGCTGCCGTGATGGGACTGTTTCTATTCATCATGGGCCTACCCGGACGGATCGCGATCAAGCGCAATCATCCGCATGCCGAGGCCGTCAAGATCATGGGATGGATGGGTTTTCTGGCCGTCGTCCCGTGGGTTCATGCCTTTATGTGGGCCTTCCACGACGGCGTGACCGTCGATATCCGCCGCGGCCCGGATGAGGAAAAAGACGCCATCCGCAAAGACATTGAACGCTTGGGCGGCACTGTCAAAGAAGAATATGCGGCTACACCTGACGAGACGCAGAAAAGCTAAGGCCAAAGGAAACACTCAGACATGTTCGTCGCCCTCGGCATATCGCTGTTCTACATCATTTTCGTCTGGTTCATCTTCTTCAAGATGGAATGGCTCAAGTTCAACATCGCCTGGGGGATTGTCTCGTTCTGGGTTGGCGCGCATTTGCTGCTGATCTTCCTTGTCGCGCTGCGCTTTTTTCAGCCCTTCTCGGTCGACAGCCATGTGGTGCGGTCCACCATTCAGATCGTGCCGAAGCTGACGCAGCCGACGATTCTGACCGAAGTTCTGGTCGAGCCGAACACACAAATCACCAAGGGCGATCCGCTCTATCGCTTTGACGATACCGTCTTTTCTCTGGCCGTCGACAATGCCAAGGCACAGCTGGTTGCCGCCGAGCAGAATGCCAAAATTCTGGAACAGGACGTCATTGCCAAAACCGAAGCCGTCGAGCGCGCCAATGCACAACTGGCCTACGCGCTGACCGAACAGGCGCGGTACGAAAACCTCGTCCCCGCAGGCGGCGCCCGTCAGGATGAGCTGGATCGCTGGAATGAACAGGTGACCGAGGATACCGCCTCGGTCAAACAGGCCGAAGCCAATCTTGAGAAAGCAAAACTGGCGCAGGCCTCGCAGATTGACGGCGTGAACACCGGCATCCTGCAAGCGCAGGCGCAACTGTCCGAAGCCGAGTACTTTCTGGAAAACACCACGATCTACGCGCCCGAGAATGGCATGATCGTCTCGCAACAGGCACGTCCGGGTTTGGTGGTGGGTGACATTCGTCTGGGTGCGATTGCCAGTTTCGTCACCGAAGACAGCCCCTATCTTCTGGCCACTTTCCGCCAGCAGAACCTGAAATTTGTCGAGGTCGGCCAAGAGGTTGAGGTCGCCTTGGACCTCTATCCCGGTGAAATCCTGCCCGGCAAGGTCGAGGCGATCTGGTGGGCCACCCGTCAGGGGCAGTATTTGCCCTCAGGCCGCCTGCCCGGTTTTGAGCTGCCCAAGCTCCCCGGTCGGATCGCGGTTCAGATCACCGTCGATCTGCCGGAAGAGCACATCCTGCCCGCAGGCGGTCATGCCGCTGTGGCGATCTACACCGGTCAGGGCAAAAGCTTTGAGTTTCTGCGGCGCATCAATATCCGCCTGTATTCCTTCGCCAATTTCATCCGACCGCTGGACATTTGAGGACGCGCATCATGACACGGGCCACCCCCTTTCGACACTTGATGGGAACAGCCCTGTGTGCCGCGTTTCTGACGGCCTGCGCGCCGGTTGGCCCTGATTTCGTGCGCCCGAACTCTCCGGTCGTGAAACAGTGGATCGAGGTGAACAGCCCCAGCACCGGGCAAAGCGGCCTGACCTCACGCAGCGCGCCGGTTGTGAAATGGTGGGAGACGTTCAATGACCCCACTCTCAACAAGCTGATCGCCGAGGCCTATGCCCAGAACCTGTCTTTGCAGGTCGCTGGCGCGCGGGTTCTGCAAGCGCGGGCACAACTGGGCATCGCCTTTGGCGAGTTGTATCCGCAATCGCAGGTCCTCGGGGCCTCGACCGAACGGCGACAAATCAGCGACAACCTTGGGCCCATTGCCGATATCAACCGGATCATTCCTCTCGATACCGAATTCTCGACCTCTCAGGCCGGGTTTGATGCGCAGTGGGAATTGGACGTCTGGGGTGCGCAGCGGCGCGGTGTTCAGGCGGCGCGGTCGAACTTGGCGTTGCAGGTGGCGAACTATGACGACGCGCTGGTGACGCTGACGGGTGATGTCGCAGCGCTCTACGTTAACATCCGCGCCTTGCAGGAGTCTCTGGGCGTTGCGCGTGAAAACATCAAACTACAGCAGGAATCGGCAGACCTGACCCAATTGAGGTTCAACAACGGTATCACGACCGAGTTGGACGTGCAGGAATCGACGGCTCTGCTGAACAACACCAAGGCCCTCGTGCCCGAGCTTGAGAGCGATCTGCAGCAAACCAAGAACGCTCTGGCCGTATTGCTGGGGACCACCCCGTCGCGCATGTCCAGCCTTCTGGGCAATTCCGGTCGCATCCCCTCGGCCCGGTCCAATGTGGCCGTCGGTGTCCCGGCTGAGCTGCTGCGCCGTCGTCCGGACGTGAGAGCCGCCGAGCTGGCCGCAGCCACGCAATCGGCCGAGGTCGGCATTGCCATGGCGGATCTCTATCCGCAGTTCATTCTGTCTGGCTCGGTCGGGTTGCAGGCCTCGGGCGGGCGGAACCTGTTCAGCTCGAACAGCACCACGGGCCTTGCCAGCGCGGGGGTCGTATGGAACGTGCTGAACTATGGCCGCATCAAAAACAATGTGCGGGCACAGGATGCCGCCTATCAGGCGCTGATCGCCAACTATCAGAACACCGTTCTGACCGCTTATTCCGAGGTCGAAAGCGCCATGGTCGCCTATGCGCAGGCGCGCAAGCAGGTCGGGTTCTACCAGCAAAGCGTCGATGCCTCGCGCAAAGCGGCGGACATCGCCGTCAATCAATACACCGACGGGATCGCCGACTATTCCCGCATTTTGAACACACAGACCGCGCTGCTACGGTCTCAGGCCAATCTGATCGAAGCGCGGCAGCAGGTCTCCAGCAATCTCGTCGCCGTTTACAAAGGCCTCGGAGGCGGTTGGCAAATTCGCGAGAACAGAGAGTTTCTGCCCGAAACCGTTCTGGCCGAGATGGCCTATCGTACCGATTGGGGCGACCTGCTGCAGGAAACACCAACCCGCGCCAGCTTGAACTAGAGCGTTTCGGGTTTCACTTAAATCAATGGGCGACGCCAATGTCCCGAGAACGCCGGAGGCATGGCAGGGTATTGGCGTCTCTAACTAAACCCGAAATGCTCGCGCTATTTGGTCAGGCCCCGCAGGCCGCCCGAGATCAGGATGTTTACCTCATAGAGGATACGCGGTGCGGCAAGCCCTCCGGGACTTGCCAAATAGTTCGGGCTCCATTCCGGATCGAACTTTTGTTTGAACGCGCGCAGCCCCTCGAAGTGATAGAATTGCTCACCATGTTCATAGACGAACCCACCGATCCGGTTCCAAAGGGACGCAAGCTGACGGTTCTCGATCCCTGAGAACGGCGCTGCGCCAAGTGAGAACCAATGGAACCCCTGCTCAGCCCCCCAGGACATCATCTCGGCGAACAAGGCATCCATCACGAAGCTGGGGCTGTCCGGTTCGTACCGCATCAGATCCAGAGAAAGCTCGGACTTATTGCCACCTTGAAACAGGTTGGCAAAGGCCATGATCTGACCGGTTTCTCCGTTCCGCAACACGGCGTGATCGAAGTAGGACAGGTAGTCATCATCAAATCCACCCAAGGCGAAGCCTTTCTCGGCCCCTGCTTTTTGCTCAAGCCAGTGATCGGAAATCGCCCTCAGCTCCGGCAGAACGGGCGCAAGGTCTTCCTTTGGAATGATCTCGAACACATAGCCTTCCCGCTCGGCCCGGTTCTTGGCCTGACGGAAGCGCTTGCGGGATTTGCCGTCTAGCGAGAAGTCTTTCAGCGGCACGCGCGCGACCTCTCCGATCTTCAGGATCGACAGGCCGAGGTCCAGAAAGGTCGGCAGGTACTTGGTCGAGACGCTGTAAAAGGCGCAAAGCTTACCCTCTCGATCCGCCATTTCGCGCAGTTGCCAGACCAGTTGCTTGCCCGCCGCTTCATCGCCCACAGGCTCACCTTTTGAAATGATGGCATTGCCCGTGTCGGCATAAGCGATGAACGCGGATTCGTCCGGTGCGATCAGGAATTGCTTGTCACCGGTCAGAGAAATCTGAGCTTCGGTATCTTCGTTCTCCATCACCAGCTTTTCGACGCATTCGGGGATTTCGGTCCGCACAGGCACCGGGATTTCACGTCCGAACAAGGACGTAACGGCCACAATCTCGAGGATGACCGCCACCACGAGGCTGGAGCGCAGGAAGCGGGAGGCATCGCCGTTCCAAGCAAACTCCCACCACAAGGCATTCTGGTATTGCACGTGGGAATAGGCGAACAGGCCGATCCAGAAAATGACAGCGAGCAGCGCCATAACGCTGACCAGCCAAGGGATATTCAACCGGAAGATCGACGCGCCGCTGACGCGGTAGAACGCTCCGCGAAACAGCGCCAAAACGGCGATCGTGGCCAACATGCCGAACGCCTCATGCGTATCCAAACCCTTGGCCAGAGACGCGGCGAAGCCCGCGACCATCAGCAACATCGCGACCACCCACGCGCGGTAGAGCTTGCGGAAAAGCCCGCGCGACACCAAAAGCAGCAGAACGCCCACGGCGCTGCCGACCAGATGCGAGGCCTCGACAAAAGACAGGGGCAAAACCTCGCGCAACGCGCCGAGGCTTTTGCTGTCGGTCGGCAACGCGCCCGAGACCAGCAGTATGATGCCAGCCACTGCAGTCACCCCCGCAGCAACCATCGGCACAATGGGACGGATGGCGCGGTACACCCATGTCCCCGCCCCGACAATCCGATGGCGCTGCGTCAGCGCCGAGGCAACGGCGATGGACAGGCTGGCAATAACGAACGGCAGAAACGTGTATACGACACGGTAAAGCAGCAGCGCCGCAATGACATCCGATCGACCCGAGGCCCCCAGCCCCGCAATCAACGTCGCCTCAAACACGCCGATACCACCCGGCGCGTGGCTGACAATCCCAACGGCAATCGCGGCGATGAAGATGGTGAAGAAATATGGGTACCCAACCCCCAGATCGTCCGGCATCAGCACGTAAAGGACCATGGAAGCCCCTGCCAAATCGCCAATCGCCGCCAGCGTCAGACATGAGGCCAGCTTCCCGCCGGGCAGTTGGAAACCAATCCCCAGAACCTCCAGCCGACGCCCACTGGTGGAGAGCCAGACAAAAACCGCTACCAGCGCGCTAAGCAGCCCTAGCCCGATGACTGTCTCAACCGTTGCGCTGATCGGCAGCGCATTTGAGATACCGTCGGGATGAAAGGTCAAAAGCAGACCCAGGATCAGAACCAACCCCATCCAGAACGCAACCCAGGACGTGGCGATGACCCCGGCGACACGGCTCAGATCAAGGCCCAGAGAGGCATAGATGCGGTACCGGATGGCCGTTCCGGTGATATAGGAAAAGCCCAGACAGTTGGACACCGCATAGCCGCTGGCTCCGGCCATCCCGGCGACCGGCAGAGGGACCTCGCCGTCTGCCACGCTTTGAACTGCGAAGACATCGTATAGAGACAGCGAAAAGAAACTGACCGCCGTCCAACACAGAGCAAAAAACAACACACGCCAGGACGTATCCGAGATGTCCGACTGCACATCTGCCCATTTCACATGAGAAGACAGCTCATGCAGAACCGTCAGAGCAATCAGGGTGACAAAGATCGGGATGGCGATGCGGACCCATGGCTTCTCAAGGAATGCGGTGATCTTTTCGGCCAATTGCACGGCCCGTGGTTCGTGCTGCTGAGTGGTCATCTTCGATCAATCCTGCCTGTATCCCCGCCGACTGTGGCACAGTTTCCTTGGCACACAAAGCGTGACGGCCCGTTTCACGCAGCGTTTTCAGAACCTTCCCTTGCGCGTGGACAGCAGAAGGTTTGTCTCGGACCGGGTGATCCCTTCCATACGGCGGATCTGGAACAAGACCTCATCGAGTTCGGCCAACGTGTCTGTACCGATCTCGGCGATCAGGTCCCAGCTTCCATTTGTAGAATGCACCGCGCGCACCTGCCGTAGCGCTCCGATCCGGGCCATTGTGCGTTCGGTCCCTCGCCCTTCAATCTCAAGCATCATCAGGCCGCGGACCGGGCTTTGCGCTACATCGCGCTTGGTCTGAACGGTAAAGCCCACGATCTCGCCCGATTGTTTGAGGCGCTGCAGCCGACTGCGCACAGTCGTGCGCGTGACGCCAAGCATCTCGGCCAACTCAGACAGCGACGCCCTTGCATCCCGGTGCAACGCGCTGAGCAACCTGTTATCCAAATCGTCCATCAACAACTTCCTTTTCGGATATTCATCTTTCTTATTGAGCAATTTGCCCTCTTCACGCAAGACAGATCGTCACGTTACATGAAGCATATGGATACAAAGAACATAGTTTTGGTTGGTGCCCCCATGGACGCTGGTAAGCGTCGGCAGGGGTGCAGAATGGGGCCGGATGCCTACCGCGTGGCCGGGCTGGATCGCGCGCTTGCGGATCTTGGCCATACGGTGATCGACTACGGAGATGCCGCCCCGGATGCGGTAGAGACACCGGACCACCCCCATCTTTTCGCCCTGCCCGAGTGCATCGGTTGGACGCAGGCTCTGGCCCGGGTCGCTACCGAAGTCGCGCCCCAAGGTGTGCCAATCTTCATGGGCGGCGATCATGCTTTGTCGATGGGAACCGTGGCCGGAATGGCGGATCATGCACAGCGTATCGACCGACCTCTGTTCGTTCTGTGGCTAGACGCCCATAGCGATTTTCACACCCCCGGCAGTACCGACAGCGGCAACCTGCATGGAACACCCGTCGCCTACTTCACCGGTCAACCCGGGTTCGAAGACTTTCCACCCTTGCCTGCCGTAGTTCCAACCAATCGCGTTGGGATGATCGGGTTGCGTTCGGTCGACCCCGCTGAGCGCGCTTCGCTTGAGAAGAACCACGCGATGCTGGCTGACATGCGCAGCATTGACGAACATGGGATCAAAGCCCCGCTTATGGCCTTTCTGGACCGCGTGAGCGCCGAGAACGGCATCCTTCACGTCTCATTGGATGTCGACTTCCTCGACCCCGCGATCGCGCCCGCCGTTGGGACAACCGTACCCGGAGGGGCCACCGAACGCGAAGCCCATCTGGTCATGGAGCTTTTGCATGAAAGCGGGCTGGTCTGCTCCCTTGATCTGGTCGAGTTGAACCCCTTTCTGGATGAACGCGGACGCACCGCAAAACTCATGGTCGACCTGGCCGCGTCCCTGATGGGGCGCCGGATCTTTGACCGCCCCACTCGGAGTTTCTGATGACTGCACCTTCTGACAAGGCCCTGGTGCCCTTTGTTTCCGTCGATAACATGATGCGGCTGGTTCACCATGTCGGCGTCGAAAAGATGATCATAAGGATCGCCGAGCAGATCGAGGCCGATTTCAAACGCTGGGAAAGCTTCGACAAGACCCCTCGGATTCCCGCGCATTCCCCGCATGGCGTAATCGAACTGATGCCCACTTCGGATGGAGAGGCATATGGCTTCAAATACGTCAACGGACACCCCAAGAACACGTCCGAGGGGCTGCAGACAGTAACGGCCTTTGGGCTGCTCGCGGATGTCTATACGGGCTACCCGACCCTTCTGACCGAGATGACCATCCTGACCGCCCTACGGACGGCGGCGACATCGGCTTTGGTCGGTCGCTATCTCGCCCCTAAGGGTGCGACCACAATGGCCATGATCGGCAATGGCGCGCAGTCCGAGTTCCAATGCCTGGCCTTCAAGGCCATTTGCGGAATCAGCACGGTGCGGCTTTATGATACAGACCCGGACGCCACCGCCAAATGCGCTGCCAACCTGCAAGGCAAAGGCCTGAACGTAGTGCCCTGCAAAACCGCCGAAGAGGCGATAGAGGGCGCACAGATCATCACCACCTGCACCGCCGACAAGAAATACGCCACGATCCTGACCGACAACATGGTCGGCCCTGGCGTCCACATAAATGCCATCGGAGGCGACTGCCCCGGCAAGACCGAACTGCACCGCGACATCCTTCTGCGTTCGGAGATTTTCGTGGAATACCCCGAGCAGACCCGGATCGAAGGTGAAATTCAGGCTTTGGATGATGACCACCCCGTCACTGAATTGTGGCAGGTCATGACTGGTCAGGCACACGGTCGGACGGATGAAAAACAGATTACACTCTTCGACAGCGTAGGCTTCGCCATCGAGGACTTCTCTGCTCTGCGCGTCATCAAGAGTGCGGTTGCAGAGACTAACTTCTTCGAACCCCTGGATATGTTGGCCGACCCTGACGATCCCCGCGATCTGTTTGGGATGCTTATGCGGGCGGGTTAATCCTTTCTCAATCTTACGCCAGATCCATGTCGTAACGGGGGCTCTGCCCCCGCCGCCCGTTCCGGGCGACTCCCCCGGGATATTTTTGGCCAGATGAAGAAACGGATCGTTAACCCAGGTTTGGCATTCTGCTTTTGCGGTACAGGCGGGGACGCCGATGACCGTGCCAGGTGAAGCTCTCTGACTTTGACGTTGGAGAGCGGATCCCTGCTTCATCTGGCTTAAAATACCTCGGAGCGCGAGGCAGCGCCTCGCACAATCCTAGCCTGCCAAAGACGGTAAGTAGAGAACGATGCCGGGAAACGCCACAAGCAGCGCAATGGTGGCCGCGTCTGCCAGGAAGAACGGGGTGACCCCCTTGAACACATCCTGAACACTCAGGTCTGGCCGGACCCCTGCAACAACAAAGCAGTTCAGACCAATGGGCGGCGTGATTAAGCAGAACTCGGCCATTTTCACCACTAGAATCCCAAACCAGATCGCGCACATCGGGCCGGACATGCCAAAGGCGCTTTCTGCGGCGCTGACGGCTTCTCCTCCGTTCAGGGCCATCACGGCGGGGTAGACGACTGGCAAGGTCAACAGCAACATCCCGATGGCATCCATGAACATGCCCAATACGGCATAGGCCAGAAGGATGCAGATCAGAATCAGCATCGGCGCCATCTCAAGCGAGGTGATCCAATCCGAAAAGGCACCCGGTAGATCCGCGAACCCCAGAAACCGCACGTAGATCAGCACCCCCCAGATGATCGAAAAAATCATGGCCGTCAGCTTGGCTGTCTCTAACAGAGCCGATTTGAACTCGGGCCAGCGCATGCCGTGAAACAGGGCGAAACAGAATACGATGAATGCGCCAATGGCTCCGCCCTCTGTCGGGGTACCCCAAGCCTGTTCACCGAATGGGTTGTAGACGAAACAGATGATAATCAGGATGACGGCCACGATCGGGATCGCCCCGGGCAGCGCCTGAAACCGCTGTTTCCAAGTGAATCCGGTGACCGGAGGGCCAACGGTTTTGAACACAACCGCGATGCCGACGATAAGCAGGCCGTAAATCACGGCCGAAAACGCTCCGGGAATGAAGCCGGCCAACAGCAACATTCCAACATCCTGTTCGACAATGATAGCATAGATCACAAGGATGGCGGATGGCGGGATCAGTGAGGCCAGCGTTCCACCGGCGGCTACGACACCTGCGGCGAAACGCTTGTTGTATCCAACGCTCAGCATTTCGGGAATTGCGATACGTGCAAACACGGCCGAGGTAGCAACCGATGCGCCCGAGACGGCGGCAAAACCTGCTGTGGCGAAGATAGTGGAAACCGCAAGCCCTCCGGGCACCCAGGCAATCCAGCGTTTGGCCGCTTCGAACAGCGCGCGCGTCAAGCCCGCGTAATAGGCAAGATATCCGATCAGGATAAAGGTCGGGATCAGACTGAGTGTATGCGAGGCAACTTTAGAATGAGGCACCTGCCCTGCGGTTTTGACGGCAACGGTGACAGCCTTGCCGAACCGGTCGGGATCGTATCCGAACTTGGCCCAGAATATCCAAACCAGGCCAAACAGACCGGCCAGACCCGCTGCGAAGGCCACCCGCATGCCAGTAACGACAAGGACCAGTAGACCCGCGGTCACCCAAAGGCCGATGTCTATCGTGTCCATGTGTTAGTCCTGCCCTTCGAACTGCTCGGCTTCGGCTGCGGCCTGGGCGGCTGCGTCTTGAAGCAAGGGCACCGCCACCGGCGCCTCAAGCCCCAGAAGAAACGCGCGACCGTAGCCCCAGATCTGCAGCACCAGTCGCAGTGACAAAACCGAGAACGCCACAGGGGCCAGCAGTTTGGTAGGCCAAAGCGGGATGCCAATGTCGATTGAGCTGTCGCGGCTCCACATTGGTGCGCCGAAATCAAAGGATCGGTCGAAATGAGACCAACTGCCCCAAACCAAAGCCAGCATCAGGACAAGAATCAAAACAACCGAGATCAGTTCGAACAACCACAGCGCCCGACCGTGCAGCCGAGAGATAACGATATCCATCCGAATATGGCCGCCATCGCGTTGCACATACGAAATGCCGAGAAAAGCGATCAGTGGCATCGCCTGTTCGATCCAGTCCACGTATCCCGGCAGTGGCGCGTTGAACGCGTTGCGGCCGCTGACCGAGACGACGGCCAGAACCATCAGCCCAAAAACCGCAATCCCGCTGATCAAGGCGAGAGCCCGCTCTGCCCTCAGCAAGTGCTGATCGATCTGGCTGAGGCGACTGCCATCCTCCAGCACCGTGGCTTGTCCCGCCATTCCGGTGATCCCCTTTGTCAAGAAAGGCCGGGCGCAAGGACACGCCCGGCTAAATCGATCAGTTGCCGCCGCGCTGTTGCGTCAGCGTGGTCTGAACCAGATCATAGAGGTCCTGCGCTGGCAGGCCCTGCGCGCTCATATCCGTAATCCACTGTTCGCGGATCGGATCGGCGGCCTTGGTGCGGAACTCGTCGATGACCGCATCGTCGATCATCACCTTCTGCACACCTTTTTCTTCCAGAACGCTGTCCCATTGCTCTAGCAGGCCACCATAGTTGGCCAGGTAATGCGCAATGGCCTCGTCAATAGAGCTGTCGAGCGCTTCGCGGTGTTCGGGTGACAGCGCTTCATACGCGTCGATATTCGCAACCACCGGGCAATTCACGGTGCCGGGGTTGAGGTTTGCAGTCCACCAATCCGCCTCATTGATTGTTCCAAAGGACAGGTGGGCGTGCTGCGCGAAGGCGACTGTATCGACCACACCCGATTCCATCGCGTTGAACGCCTCGGTCGCGGGGACCGAGGTTGGAACACCGCCAACGGCCTCGAACGCTTTGCCCAGACCACCTGTTGCGCGGACACGCATGCCCTCGAACGCGGCCAGATTGTCGCGCGGATCGCCAGTACCGACCAGATTGTATTGCGGCATCGGCGAAGTCATCAGAATGCGCGCGTTCCATTGCGCCATCTCTTCCGCCACCGCAGGGTGATCGTAGACGGCATGGCTGACGGCAACCTCTTCTTCCAGATTGTTCACGCCCAGAAAGGGCAGCTCCAGCACCGTGATCGCGCGGTTCTTGTCGCGGTGATAACCGGCACAGAACTGCGCGATCTCGAATGCGCCGATCTCGATGCCATCCAAATTCTCGCGCGGTTTGGATAGGCCGCCATAGCTGACATTGATCGTAAACTCTCCGCCGGTTTTTTCCGAAACCAGCTCGGCCAGTTTCTCGACATGTTCGGTAAAGGCGCGACGTTTACCCCAGACCGAGGCGTTCCATTCGGTGGCTGCGGCCTCGGACACGAAGGCAACGCCAAGGGCGGCGACGGCGGCACCGCTCAGCATCTTTTTCATATTTTATCTCCCTTTAATGCGCCCCCTCCCGAGGCGCTTGGCAAGATGCTAGCGCCAACATGTATATGTGCCAACCCCTACGATCCGATAGGTGAATTACAGACTGATCTTTTGAGGCTTCCTGTTTCACCACATAGGCGCGAACAACCATGCTTTTGCGCTCAAAGGTCGCGTCCAGCTCGTTACAATCATATATTTGTTTTTACACACTTTTTATCCTGTTTTGAGATTTTATTGACTCTCAGACTTCCCTTGAAGAAATTTCTTTACAAACAAATCCAAAGAATACCGCAATTTATTTCATTATTTTCTGAACCCGGCCATACTTCGATCGGGGAGGAACGGGATCGACAATGCCCAAAAAACGGGCAAGAGACGTCCCATAGATATCCAGCCTAGAGGGAGGAGCCTCAACATGACCACCGCTGCCCAGGCAGATGCCAAGACCTATCCGCCATCCGCCGAAATCATTGCGCGGGCGCATGTCGATGCCGCAAAATATGACGAAATGTACGCCGCATCGGTCAGCGATCCGGACGCGTTCTGGGGTGAACACGGCAAGCGCGTCGACTGGATCAAACCCTTTACGCAGGTCAAGGATGTCAACTACGATTTCGGCTCGGTCAAGATCAACTGGTATGCCGACGGTACGCTGAACGTCTCGGCCAACTGCCTGGATCGCCACCTGGAAACCCGCGGCGATCAGACCGCAATCATCTGGGAACCGGATGATCCAAATGACGCGGCCCAGCACATCACCTATGCCGAGTTGCACCGCCGCACCTGCCGCATGGCCAATATTCTGGAATCCATGGGCGTGCGCAAAGGTGATCGCGTCGTCATCTACCTTCCGATGATCCCCGAGGCCGCCTATGCCATGCTGGCCTGTGCGCGCATCGGTGCGATTCACTCGATCGTTTTTGCAGGCTTCTCGCCTGACGCTCTGGCGGCCCGTGTCAACGGTTGCGACGCCAAGGTTGTCATCACAGCAGATGAAGCCCCACGTGGCGGCCGCAAAACGCCGCTGAAGTCAAACGCGGACGCGGCGCTGCTGCACTGCAAGGACAGCGTCAAATGCCTTGTGGTCAAACGCACCGGTGGACAGACCACATGGATCGACGGCCGCGACTTTGACTACAATGAAATGGCGCTGGAGGCTGACGACTATTGCGCCCCCGCAGAGATGAACGCTGAAGACCCGCTGTTCATTCTGTATACGTCCGGTTCCACCGGTCAGCCCAAAGGCGTGGTGCATACCACTGGCGGCTATCTGGTCTATGCGGCGATGACGCATGAGATCGTTTTCGATTATCACGAAGGCGATGTGTACTGGTGTACGGCGGATGTAGGCTGGGTCACCGGCCACAGCTATATTGTTTACGGCCCGCTGGCCAATGGTGCCACGACCCTGATGTTCGAGGGTGTGCCAACATATCCAGACGCCAGCCGGTTTTGGCAGGTGTGTGAAAAGCACAAAGTGAATCAGTTCTATACTGCTCCGACTGCGCTGCGGGCCCTGATGGGTCAGGGCAATGAATGGGTCGAAAAATGCGATCTGAGTGACCTCAGAGTTCTGGGCACCGTGGGCGAGCCGATCAATCCCGAAGCGTGGAACTGGTACAATGAGGTTGTAGGCAAGGGCAAATGCCCGATCGTCGACACCTGGTGGCAGACTGAAACCGGCGGTCACCTGATGACCCCCCTGCCCGGCGCGCATGCGATGAAGCCCGGCTCGGCGATGAAACCGTTCTTTGGCATCGAGCCAGTGGTTTTGGACCCGCAATCCGGCGTCGAGATCGAAGGGAACGGTGTAGAAGGTGTTCTGTGCATCAAGGACAGCTGGCCCGGCCAGATGCGCACGGTCTGGGGCGATCATGAGCGGTTCGAAAAGACCTATTTCTCGGACTACAAAGGCTACTACTTCACCGGTGACGGCTGCCGTCGCGACGAAGGTGGTGACTACTGGATCACTGGCCGCGTCGATGACGTGATCAACGTCTCGGGCCACCGTATGGGTACCGCCGAGGTCGAAAGCGCGCTGGTGGCACATGCCGCCGTGGCCGAGGCTGCCGTGGTGGGCTATCCCCATGAAATCAAAGGACAAGGCATCTATTGCTATGTCACTTTGATGAACGACCGTGAGCCTTCGGATGAGCTGCTCAAAGAGCTGCGCACCTGGGTTCGGACCGAGATTGGCCCGATCGCCTCGCCCGACGTTATTCAGTGGTCCCCAGGCCTGCCCAAAACACGCTCGGGCAAGATCATGCGCCGCATCCTGCGCAAGATCGCCGAAAACGATTTTGGCTCGCTGGGCGATACGTCCACTCTGGCCGATCCGTCGGTTGTCGACGACCTGATCGCAAATCGCGCGAATAAGTGAGGGCATGATGGACGCTGCGACCATGACAACGCCTGCTGTTCTCATCCTTCTCGGCCCTCCGGGCGCCGGGAAGGGCACTCAGGCGCGCATGCTGGAAGACAAGTTCGGGCTGGTGCAACTCAGCACCGGTGACCTTCTGCGTGCGGCTGTTGCCGCTGGCACCGACGCCGGAAAGGCCGCGAAAGCCGTGATGGAGGCCGGTGAGCTGGTCAGCGACCAGATCGTCATCGACATCCTGCGCGATCGCATGGCGGAACCCGACTGTGCCAAAGGGGTCATTCTCGATGGCTTCCCTCGCACCACCGTTCAGGCCGAGGCGCTGGATGGTCTGCTGGCTGAAAAAGACCAGAAGATCAGCGCCGCGATCAGCCTTGAGGTTGAGGATGCTGAAATGGTGATCCGGATCTCAGGCCGCTACACCTGCGCCGGTTGCGGTGAAGGCTACCATGACACGTTCAAGAAGCCGTCGGTCGACGGCACTTGCGACAATTGCGGCGGGACCGAGTTCAAGCGTCGGGCCGATGACAACGCGGAAACCGTTGCCTCACGCCTGAGCGCCTATCACGCACAAACGGCCCCGCTGATCACCTACTACGACGGTCAGAGCGTTCTGAAGCGGACGAACGCTATGGGAAAGATTGAAGACATCGCGCGCGAGCTGGAGGACATCGTCGCCAGCGCGGTGAACTAAGGGAGGGAGAAAGGGCCACAAGGCCTTGATCCTTAAACAGAATACTTCGATGCACCGCCCTGGCGGAACAGAGGAGTTTTGCCAGATTCCACGGGGTATCTGGCTCATTCGAGAAGCAGTCCGGCGCGTTGGAGGAACGAAGCAAAGGACTGCCCAACGAGGAAGCGAAGGAGGAACCCGCAATGGCGGATCAATCTACCAACTCCGCGCAGGCTGCCGAGTCCCAAAAGGGCTATTGGCAGGCCAACCTGCGCCTCATCTACATCAGCCTCGCAATCTGGGCGCTGGTGTCGTTTGGATTCGGCATTTTGCTGCGTCCGCTGCTGTCGGGTATCGCCGTTGGCGGCACCGATCTGGGCTTTTGGTTTGCTCAGCAAGGATCGATCCTGGTCTTTCTGGTGCTGATCTTCAACTACGCCTGGCGCATGAACAAGCTGGACGCCGAACACGGCGTGGAAGAATAAGGGAGCGCGGGGATAATGGATCAGTTTACCATCAACCTGCTGTTTGTTGGCGCGAGCTTTGCGCTATACATCGGCATCGCGATCTGGGCCCGTGCGGGTTCCACATCTGAATTTTACGCCGCTGGTCGCGGCGTTCACCCGGTCACCAACGGTATGGCGACAGCGGCGGACTGGATGTCTGCGGCCTCGTTCATCTCGATGGCTGGCCTCATTGCCTTTACCGGCTATGACAACTCGACCTTCCTGATGGGTTGGACCGGTGGTTACGTGCTACTGGCACTGCTGCTTGCACCTTACCTGCGCAAGTTCGGCAAATACACCGTCTCGGAGTTCATCGGCGACCGTTTCTACAGCCAGACAGCACGCGTTGTTGCCGTGATCTGTCTGATCGTTGCATCGGTGACCTATGTGATCGGTCAGATGACCGGTGTTGGCGTGGCCTTTGGCCGTTTCCTTGAGGTCTCGAACACATCCGGTCTGCTGATCGGTGCCTGCGTCGTGTTTGCCTATGCGGTGTTTGGCGGGATGAAGGGTGTGACCTACACCCAGGTTGCTCAGTACTGCGTGCTGATCACGGCCTACACAATCCCGGCGATCTTCATCTCGCTGCAGCTGACCGGTACACCCGTTCCGGCGCTGGGTCTGTTTGGTGACACCGCCAGCGGTGAACCCCTGCTGACCAAGCTGGACGCCATCGTGACCGAGCTGGGCTTCAACGAATACACGGCCCACCACTCGAACACGCTGAACATGGTGCTGTTCACCCTGTCGCTGATGATCGGTACCGCGGGTCTGCCGCACGTCATCATGCGCTTCTTCACCGTTCCCAAAGTGTCTGACGCACGTTGGTCGGCGGGTTGGACGCTGGTCTTCATCGCCCTGCTGTATCTGACCGCCCCTGCGGTTGGCGCAATGGCGCGTCTGAACATCACCGACATGATGTGGCCCAATGGTGGCATCGAAGGTGGCGCTGTTTCGGTCGAGGATATCGACAACGATCCACGTTATGACTGGATGGCCACATGGCAGAAAACCGGTCTTCTGGATTGGGAAGACAAGAACGGCGACGGCAAGATCCAGTACTACAACGACAAATCCGAAGCGATGACTGCAATCGCGGAAGAAAAAGGCTGGGTCGGAAACGAGCTGACTAAATTCAACCGTGACATCCTGGTTCTGGCCAATCCCGAGATTGCCAACCTGCCGGGTTGGGTGATCGGTCTGGTCGCGGCTGGTGGTCTTGCGGCTGCTCTGTCGACCGCTGCGGGTCTGTTGCTGGCGATCTCGTCCGCTGTATCCCACGACCTGATCAAGGGCGCGATCAACCCGAACATCTCGGAAAAAGGCGAGCTTCTGTCGGCGCGTATCGCGATGGCTGTCGCGATCGCGGTTGCAACCTGGCTGGGCCTCAATCCTCCGGGCTTTGCGGCGCAAACCGTTGCTCTGGCCTTTGGCTTGGCGGCTGCCTCGATCTTCCCGGCGCTGATGATGGGGATCTTCTCGACCCGCATCAACAACTCCGGCGCGGTTGCAGGTATGCTGGCTGGTCTGGTCGTCACACTGGTCTACATCTTCCTGCACAAGGGCTGGCTGTTCATTCCGGGCACCAACTCGTTCACCGATGCTGACCCGCTGCTGGGTCCGATCAAGTCGACTTCGTTCGGCGCGATTGGTGCCATGGTCAACTTCGCCGTCGCTTATGTGGTGGCTGGCATGACCAAGGAAACCCCGCAGGAGATCAAGGAACTGGTCGAAAGCGTACGCATTCCCCGTGGTGCGGGTGCAGCTCAGAACAAATGAGCTTGATGCGGCCTGAGGTTCTTGCCATTGGCCGCGTCTTTCGATCCACTACTCCCGTCCGGCACACCACCGGGCGGGATTTTTGTTCCACGGAGTATTTTGATGCCCCTGTCCCATGACCAGATCACCCGGTTTCTGGAATCCGTGCATCCCTATGACACTCTGCCGCGCGATGTACTGATCGACATCACATCGCAGGTCGAGGTGCGCAGCCTGCAGCAGGATGCAACCGTCTACGAATTCGGTGCCCCCCTGCCCGGCGTCTTCGTGATCTACGAGGGGCAGATTGAAATTACCGACGAAAACGGTGCGGTCGTTTCCCATCTGGGTCTGCGTAACTCGTTCGGAGAGCGCGGGCTTTTGAAAGACGGACTTGCCGCCACCAAGGCACAGGCGCGCAGCCCATCCGTCGTGATCATCCTGCCGCCGGAACTAGTACGCTCTCTTATTGGCAACCATGACGTTGTCGCGAGGTTCTTCGACCGATCCCGCCGAGACCGCAGCGGCCCCCAAAGTCTTGCGACCAGCGCGATCGCCGTATTGATGGCGCGAAATCCGGCCACCTGCCCTCCGGCCACGACCGTGCGCGACGCGGCCAAACTGATGCGGGACAAGGGCATCTCTTCCCTCTGCATCACGCAATCAAACGACCTGATGGGGATCGCGACACTGCGCGACATCTCAGGTAAATATGTGGCCGACGCGATGCCGATGGACACGCCGATCTCGGCAATCATGACACCCGATCCCATCACCCTGTCGCCGGGCGATATCGGCTCGGACGTGCTGCATGTGATGATGGAGCGTGGCATCGGCCACATCCCCGTTTGCGAAGGTGGCCGCCTGGTCGGAATCGTCACGCAAACCGACTTGACCCACTATCAGGCCGTGAACTCGGCCGAGCTGGTACGCCGGATCGCCCATGCAGAATCGGCCGATGACATGGCTCTGGTCACAGCGGAGATCCCGCAGTTGCTGGTGCAGCTTGTGGCAAGCGGCAACCGGCATGAAATCGTGACACGGTTGATCACGGATATCGCCGACACCGCCACGCGACGATTGCTGAGCCTTGCCGAAGCCAAACTGGGGCCGCCACCGGTGCCCTATCTGTGGTTGGCCTGCGGCTCACAAGGGCGGCAGGAACAGACGGGCGTATCCGATCAGGACAACTGCCTGATACTGGATGATGCAGTGTCCGACGACGACATGGCCTACTTCACGGAGCTGGCCAAATATGTCTCGGACGGGCTGGATACCTGCGGCTATTTCTACTGCCCGGGTGACATGATGGCGACCAATCCACGTTGGTGTCAGCCGCTGCATGTCTGGCGCGACTATTTCAAGGGGTGGATTGCCAAACCGAATCCCGAAGCGCAAATGTTGGCCTCGGTCATGTTTGACCTGCGTCCTATCGGCGGCTCGTTCGAGCTGTTTGCCGATCTTCAGGCCGATACGCTGAACGCCGCCAATGCGAATTCGATCTTTGTCGCGCATATGATCTCAAATTCGCTGAAACACACGCCGCCGTTGGGTCTGTTGCGGGGGTTTGCCACCATACGTTCGGGCGAGCATCGCAATACGCTGGATCTGAAACACAACGGCGTGGTGCCCGTGGTCGATCTGGCGCGGATCTATAGCCTGCAGGGCAAACTGCCCGAAGCCAACACACGCGCCCGCCTGAAGGCGGCTGAGGCCGCAGGTGTCCTAAGCCCGTCAGGTGCGCGCGATTTGCTGGATGCCTATGATCTGATTGCGGAAACCCGGCTGGAACATCAGGTCGCACTGGTCAAAACCGGGGAGAAACCCGACAATTACCTACCCCCAGTAGACCTGTCGGATTTTGAACGCAGCCACCTGAGGGACGCGTTTGTGGTGGTGAAAACCATGCAATCCGCCGTTGGTCATGGCAAGGGAATGCTGGGTTAGAAACGAGAGATCAGGATCGCCCTGGGCGACCGTATTTGAAACAATTAGAATGGGCGGGTCTCGCCCGAAGGGTGGAGAATACCAATGTTTTTGGAATTGATCGGTACGATATTTGCGGGCTTTGCCTTTGCCGGGGTCGTACTGGTGCTGAACAAGCTGACTGGTGGTCGTTTGCCACGCTGGGCCACGCCGGTTGCTGCGGGGCTGGGCATGATCGGGATGACGATCGCCAGCGAATACTCGTGGTACGACCGCACCCGCGAAACGCTGCCGGACAGTGTCAGCATCATCCAAGAGGTCGAAAGCCGCGCGATTTACCGCCCCTGGACCTATGCCGTGCCTTTCGTGGACAGGTTCGCGGCCATCGACACCGACTCGGTGCGCAAGAACGAACAGGTACCGGATGAACGGCTGGTCGAGCTTTATTTCTTTGGCCGCTGGGCACCGGTGTCAAAAGTGCCCGTGGTCGTAAACTGCGCCGAAAACCTGCGGGCCAATCTGGCCGACGGGGCCGAGTTTGGCGACGATGGCCGCGTTCTGAATGCCGACTGGATCAAGGCCGGAAACGGCGATCCGATCGTCGAGGCCACCTGCGGAGTCTGACCATGCTGACCAAGCTAAGCCTGCGTCTGAGAATCTTTCTGTTCTTCTGCCTGTTGGCCGTGGGTGGGCTGGCGGTCAGCGCTCTGGCACTTTGGTTCAGCTATGTCCGCGCGGGCGACCCGGCCCTGTTCGACGCGTTTCTATTTGCGGGGATCGTGATTGCCTTTGGGTTGCTGGCCCTGATCGCCGGGGTCTGGTTGCTGTTTGACGACAACGTGGCAAAACCGATTGAGCGTCTGTCTGCAGAATTGCGCGCGCGGGCCCATGCCGGGGTCAGCAGCGATATGGATATGCAGACGGCGAAATACTTGGGCGATCTTGCCCCTGCCGCCGCTGGGCTGGCGGATCAGCTGTCGCACAAAACGCTCAGCGTGGCCGAGGCTATCGCATCTGAGACTGCTCAGCTGGCTGCCGAAAAGAACAGGCTGACTGCCCTGTTGACCGAAATCCCGGTTGCCATGCTGCTTGCCAGCCCGAACCACAAGATCGTCCTCTATGATGCGCAAGCTGCCGAGGTTCTGGCCCAGATCGCACATCCCCGCCTGAATGCCGCGCTTGAGGACTATCTACAGCCAGACGCGCTGTATGCCGCCTATGCGCAGCTGGTCAAATCCGGTCAGGACGTCGCCTGCACGCTGACCAGCATCGACGGAGCGCAGAGCTATTCCGCGCGAATGAAACCGCTGGGGGACGCGCCCGGATACATGTTGATTTTCGACGACAGCGCGGCGCAGATCGCCCCGGACGCGGCGCGCCCGCTGGTCTATGATTTTGATCTGTTGAACGCGTCCGCCTCGGACAGTTTCGAGGCCCAAACAATTGAAGATCTATGCTTTGTAGTCTTCGATACCGAAACCACCGGCCTGTTGCCGCACAAGGACGAGATCGTTCAGATCGGTGCCGTCCGGGTCGTAAAAGGGCGCATCGTCGAGGGCGAGCAGATCGATATGCTGGTCAATCCCGGGATCCCGATTCCGGCAGCTTCGACCAAGGTACACAAGGTCAGCGACCATATGGTGCAAGGCGCACCCAAGATTGGCGAGGCTGGCCGCATCTTTCATCAATTCGCACGGGACGCAGTGATTGTTGCCCACAATGCGCCGTTCGATATGGCATTCCTGCGCCGTCACGCCAAGCGGATGGGTGTTGAATGGAACCACCCAATTCTGGACACTGTGCTTCTGTCCGCTGTCCTGTTCGGCGCCAGCGAAACGCATACGCTGGACGCGCTATGTGACCGTTTGGACATAGAAATTCCCGAAGCGCTCCGCCACACGGCGCTGGGGGATGCGGTGGCCACGGCTGAGGCGCTTGTGCGGATGCTGCCCATGCTGAAAGCGCGGGATATCACCACATTTGGCGCAATCGTCGCCGAGACCCGCAAACATGGTCGCTTGTTGGAGGATTTGAACTGACCTAGGTTTTCAACGTGATGCGCCAAACTTACCATGGACAATACGGAACGGTCATGTCACCTGACGAACGGGCAGAGAACAGATGTGCAATGACCGAGAAGACTTTTATTCCAACCCCTGATCAAAGCACCGCGTTTCGTGAAGCGCTGGGGTGTTTCGGGACAGGTGTCACGGTTGTCACAACGCAGACGGCGCTCGGGCCGCGCGCGATTACCGTGAATTCTTTCACTTCGGTCTCACTGGACCCTCCGCTGGTCCTGTGGTGTCTGGCCAAGGACTCCAACCGGTTCGGCGCGTTTTCGGACTGCAAGCACTACTCCATCCATGTCATGGCGCAAGAGCAGCAGGACCAAAGCCTGCGGTTTGCTCGGGACGGAGAAGACTTTTCTCATGCAGACTGGAGCGCGGATGATATGGGCCGGCCGCGACTGGCCAATTGCCTTGCGCGGTTTGACTGCCATCTGCATGCCTGCCACGAAGCGGGCGATCACCTGATCATGGTCAGCCATGTAGAACAGGTCATGTACCGAACGGGTCAGGGGTTGATCTTCAAACGCGGTCAGTTCGGCGGGTTTGTCGACCTGATCTGACGGCCCTCAGTCGTCAAGCGAACCATGAACCGCCAGCGCCTCAAGCTGGGTTTCCTGCGGGGTGATCACGCGAAACGCTTCGTGCACACCGCTTTCGGTCAATTCACGCGCAACGGTCAGCAGCGTGTTGGCCGCATGTTCTTCGCACAACTCAGACATGTGGTCGATTTCCGATTGCGCCACGCCCATTGCGGCCTCGACCGATGGTGCGCCATAGAGCTTCACGAAATGTCCGGCCAGGTTTTCGATGATCTGATTTTTCTCGGCCGGTTCGATCTGGGTGACGGCCACAAAGGTCACACGCCCGAAGGTCTCTAGCCCCAGCCAGCCATTGGCAAAGGCCTGACGGGCCTTGCCTTCCAGATCTCCCTGCCCCCAGTTCGAGAACTCGAACCCGCCCGAGATGCACCATTCCCCCGTGCGCGCGGGCGAGTGGAATACGTTCATGTCGCTTTCGTCGAAATGTATCGCGCGGGCCAGTTTCATCAGGTCGCCTCCAATAGGTCTGTGAGCGGGCGTAGCTGGGTCTCATCCCGGTCGCGGATCAGCATGCCGAACCGCTCATCCGTGCCAAGGAACACGCCCTGCCCTTCGATCGGTTCTCCGACGCCGCGCAGAAGGCCCAACCATTCACCGTGTAGCGGCGCGTTGCCGTCCTCGGACCAGCGGTTGAGCCAGGTCAGCATATGCCGCGACCAGCTTTCCACCAGTTGGGTTGCCGAAACGTCGGCGCAGCCCTCATCATAGAGCGCGGTGACGTCTGGCGTATGGCCGGGCGCATCACTGGTTTGCAGCAGCGCCAGTTCCCACCCGACGACCAGCCAATCGGGCATTTGATCAGGTTCGGTGGATGACGCGGCAACACGGAACTGCCCGCATTTCGCGCCGTTCACGCAGATCAAGCCATCCCAACCCAGATGCACCGCAACCTCTGGCGGAGCCAGAGCGCCCAGCGCGTTCTGAAACCCGACGGCGCAGAGCGGCAGCATGGCCATCGCGTCCCGCAAGGCAACCTCGGGCGCGAATACAATGGCCGCGCGCAGGCGATCAGCCTGAATATTGTACACGACCGAGCCTGAATCGCAGCCCAGCGCCGCCATGGCCTGGGCCTTTTCGAATGGATCCTCGCCACCCTTGGCGGGATGACCTGTCAGCAAGGGGGGAAAAACCGGTTCGCTCATGCGTTGCCTTTGGTGATCAGGTCGCGCGCGATCTTGCGGAACGCGTCGGCCTGCGGGCTTTCGGGCTTGCTGACCACGATGGGCGCACCCCCGTCCGCGGCCATCCGGATATCCAGATGCAACGGGATTTCACCCAAAAGCGGCACGCCCAGCGCCTCGGCCTCGGACGCCACGCCGCCATGACCAAATATATGCTCCTCATGCCCGCAGTTGGAACAGATATGGGTCGACATGTTCTCGATCATACCGAGGATCGGCGTCTTGAGCTGGTTGAACATGTCGATCCCCTTGCGGGCGTCAATAAGCGCCACGTCCTGCGGGGTTGAGACAACGATGGCCCCATCCACCTGGAACTTCTGGCTGAGCGTCAGTTGCACGTCGCCGGTTCCGGGCGGCAGGTCAACGATCAGCACGTCCAGCGCGCCCCATTGGACCTGGCTCATCATCTGTTGCAAGGCACCCATCAGCATCGGGCCACGCCAGACCACCGCCTGCCCTTCGTTGGTCATCAGACCCATCGACATCATGGTCACGCCGTGATTGCGCAGTGGCAGGATCGTCTTGCCATCCGGGCTGGCGGGACGACCCGACACGCCCAGCATTCGGGGCTGCGAAGGGCCATAGACATCCGCATCCAGAAGACCCACGCGCCGCCCCTCTGCCGCCAAAGCACAGGCGAGGTTCGCGGATACAGTAGACTTGCCGACCCCACCCTTGCCCGAGGCAACGGCGATAATCCGATCCACACCGGGCACCGCCTGCGGGCCGGTCTGAGAAGGCTTTGGTTTCGGCTTCAGATCCGGCGGCGCCTTGTCGGAATGCGCGGTCATCATGGCCGACACTTTCGCGACGCCTTCGACCATCTGCGCGGCCTGCTCAGCGGCGGCGCGCACAGGCTCCATCCGTTCGGCCTGTTTGGGGTCTACCTCAAGCACGAAGCGCACGGTATCGCCTTCGACATTCAGGGCGCGCACGACGCCCGCGCTGACGATATCCTGACCGGAAACCGGGTCAGTGATCTTTTTCAGGTTCGCAAGAACCGCGTCACGGACACTCATGCCATCATCCCCATAACCTGCCCCATCGCATGGTTGCTTTTCATTGCATGTGTCTCCGTCTCTTTTCGTTCATTTGACGCATTTGCCTTCCGGCGATTAGGCTTGGGCATGCGCTTTTTCCTTTTGTGCCTCAGCCTGACGCTCTCCGCCACCCCTTCCGGGGCGCAAGACGCGATTGGCCTGGCCAGCCCGACCGAAGTTTCGAACTCGGGTCTTTTGCAACATATTCTTCCGCGCTTTTCACTCAAGACCGGGATACGGGTAATCAGCGATGCTGAGGGGGTAATGTCGTTGAATACCGGTGCCGAGGGCGATCCGGTCTTTGCACGTGGCGAGATCGTCTATCACCTGCGCATTCAGGACGACCCGAAACAGGAGCGTTTTCGTGACTGGCTGCTGTCGGATATCGGCAAGCGCACGATCGAAAGCTATACCCCAGACCAAGGCCCGCCCTTCAGTGCCAGCTTCGAGGTTGCCAGCGCCGAGGCCTCCGAAGTCATCGACGGCAATACCGCATTGGGTGAGGCGCTTTCTATGACCCATTGTGGCCGCTGCCATGTAATCGGCCCGCAGAACCGCATGAATGGGCTGGGCTCGACCCCTTCTTTTGCTGTGTTGCGCACGCTGCCGGATTGGGATGAGAGGTTTCAGGCCTTCTTCGCGCTGAACCCTCATCCGGCCTTTACGCAGATCGAGGGGCTGACGCCCCCGTTCGATCCTTCGCGTCCGTCGCCGATACACCCTGTCGAGATGACGCTGGACGATCTGGATGCCATCCTGGCCTTTGTCTCGGTCATCAGCGCAGCGGATCTGGGCGCGCCGCTGCAGCATCAATGATCCTTTCGCTTTGAGAAATAGTCATCTGTCGTCACAACCTTGGGCCGCGGATTGGACTGGAACGGATTGTCCGACATGTTGAACTGCGCGCCCACCCGGCAATTGTCACACATCTGGATCATCCGCGCCTGCTCGGACGAGGCAAACATAGGGTGTATACCCGACAGCTTTTCCATGACCCGCTCAACCGTTGACTTCACGCCAAACGGGGCACCGCATTCGACACATTCAAAGGGCTCTTCCTCATTCAACACCTGCTGAGACAGCGCGGCATCGCTCAGGTCCAGTTGCGGGACCAGCGCAATGGCATCCTCGGGGCAGATGTTGCGGCACAGGCCGCATTGCAAACAGGCATCCTGCTGGAAGTTCAGCTGAGGTTTGTCCGGGTTGTCGATCAAGGCCCCCGATGGACACAGCGACACACAGCTGAGGCACAGCGTACACGCATCCGTATCCACCGCGACGGCCCCATAGGGTGCGCCTTGAAGCAAGGTCAGAGGCTCCTCGGCCTTAGGGTTCAGAGCCTGCGCCGCCAACCGGGCGATTTGCCTGCGATTGCCCAGAGGCAAAACCGGGTCGTTCAACACCGCCGGCACCTCTTGCGCATAGAGCAGATCGCTCATCGCGTCCGGGTCGACCTCATCAATCAAACCAAGCCCCGCGTCCGGCGCGATCGCCTGTGCAAGCGCCAGCTCTCGGTCCAGCGCGTCCCGCTCGGTCGTGGGGGCCAGAAGGATGTCGACCCTCGCAAAACCGTGGGCCAAAGCGGCCAGCATCTCGGCATGGCCAAAGCCGGAAATGACGCTCAACTCCATTGGAATGACATCCGAGGGAAGCCCACGTCCGAACCGCGCGGCAAGGCGGATCATCTCGGCCCCGTGGGCGTCATGCACCAGCAGACGCGGCGCAGAACCTCCGGCCCGGCGATAGGTTCGGGCAAGGATATGCATCCGCGACAGCACAGCCGACACCGGCGGGTCTTCATAAGTAATCGCGGTCGAAGGGCACAGCGCGGCGCAAGCTCCGCAACCTGCGCAGATCATGGGGTCAATGGCGACATGCTCGCCTGCCGGTGTGATGGCCCCGGTCGGGCAAATATCGAGGCAATTGGTACAGGCCACCTGCTCGGCCCGTGAATGGGCACACAGAGTCTCCTCAAGACGCACATAGAGGGGTTTTTCGAACGTCCCCACCAATTGCGCTGCATCAAACGCCAGTTTGGAGACAGCCAGCGGGTCGCGGGGATCAGCGCGCAGATAACCTTCGCGCTTGGCCGGCGCTTGGACCAGCGGCGTCTCACCCGTCACATCAATCAGGATGTCACAGGCCGATTGCGCCCCGTCGCGCGGATCGGTCCAGCCAAACGCCCCACGTCCACCGGGCGCGATCTGCTGCAACCTGTCGATCCGCAGGGCAAAACCACCCAAAGCGCCCGAGACGGAACGCACCTGCCCCCGCACCACGTCAAAGCTGCGGCTGATGGGCGACGTCTCATCGCCCGCCACAACAGTCACCGCCAGCGTGGTCGACAAACGCTCGGCCAGATCAAAGGCAATCTCGGCAGGGCCGACGATGCAACAGGTCCCCTCGCTGATCACATCAACACTGGGCGAGATGGGCATGGGCACCAACGCCTCGGCCGCCAAGGCCGCCATCTTTGGGGCTGCGTCACCGGACTGGTCAGACCAGCCCGCACGGTCCCTGAGATCAACAAAGGCGGGTGGTTCAACCTCAAGATCCTCGGCCAGATCGCGGAACACCTCCTGCTCCTGCCCGCAGGCGATCAGCAGTTGATCGTCGCCCTTCATGAAATCGGCAACAACGCCCAGCTCTCGCGTGCACAGGGCGGTGTGCGTTTTGCTGCACTCCAGCTGGGTGGCCGCACCGATACGGTCGGCATCCACCTGCTGCGAGCCTTCGCAGTTACATAGAATAAGTTTGGTGGCCATGTCCCTCCCCTCGGACAGCTTCCTGACTTGCTACCTTAAATGGTATCGCTCGGCTGACAATCCAGTCTTTGCCCAACACCACGGATCGCACGTAAAATTCATTGGGAGCGCTTGTTTTCCTGACATAAATCATCAGAATTTCACTTGTTAAATTTTATTTGAACAGGACTTATTCACGCGATTGAGACTTGGCAGAACAGCCCTATGTGTACCATAGTAGACACAAGGTAAGGCAGGGGAGCGCCTTACGGGGAGGAACCAGTGGCCAAGGCCGCAAGCCGTATTGAAATGCCTGTTGGCGTCATCGTGCGCAAGACACCCGGGGTAACTCGCTGGGCAAAATGGAACTGGCGCGCGGTTGCCGTGCTGCCCGGTGCCGCGCCCGCCGACTGGGTCGAGCTTCGGCGCGAAGGTGACGCGGTGGAATACCACGCCGCCACCCTGCCTCTGACACTTTGGACCGATGAGACCGAAGCTTACATGGTCAACCTCTCGGACGGGCAGCCTTCGATCTATTTGGTTCTACGAAATGATCTGGACGGCAACCGCCCTATGGATGCGGTACTGATCACCGCCTCGCCATTCGAAGGGCAGGATTACGCGGATACCGGCGAAGAGATTGTTGAGAAGATCCCGATGACCGAAGGGCTGATCGCCTGGGTTCGGGACTTCACTTTGGAACACCACCGGGATGAGGTTTTCGTCAAACGCCGTCGCGACAAGAAACGCACGGATCTTGTGGAGGACGGCAAGGGGGATGCGCGTATTCGGCAGACCTCGGACGTGTACCGCGCGCCAAGGAAGGTGCTGCAATGACCCAAGCCCGCGATTTCTGGTCCCGTCGAAAGGCAGCCGTTCAGGCCGAAACCGAGGCCGAGGTTATCGCGACAGAGGAACAGGTCCTTGCGGCGCAACATGCCGAGTTGGAAGAAAAGAGCGACGCCGAGATTCTGGCTGAGTTCAACCTGCCCGACCCCGACCAGTTGCAAGCGGGCGATGATGTGTCGGGCTTCATGGTCAAGGCAGTTCCAGACCGTTTGCGCCGCCGCGCCCTGCGTCGGCTGTGGCGACTGAATCCGGTGCTGGCCAATGTGGATGGGCTGGTCGACTACGGCGAAGACTACACCGATGCCGCCTGTGTCATCGAAAATCTCCAGACCGCGTATCAGGTCGGCAAAGGGATGTTGGCGCATGTTGAGGCGTTGGCAGCTAAAAAGGACGAGCCTGAGATCGACACCCCCGAGCCTGTCGAGGAAGAAGAACCGCCGACCCTCGCCGAACCTGAACCAGCGCCGGAACCGATGGTTTTGGCTGATGCGGAAGAGCCCGAGGAAGACCCATATACCCCGGCCCCGCGCCGCATGAGATTTGAATTCGAAGGATAACGAATGACCGCAAGCAACGCGCAACACATGGATATCTCGGCCGAAGATCGGCTGCGCGCGGATTTCTACAATTTTCTGGGCCTGCTGCTGGCTGGCCCTCCGGATCAATTGCTGTTGGATCAGATGGCCGGACTAAGCGGCGATGACACCGATCTGGGGCAGGCCATTCAAGCCATGGCACGGGTGGCCAAAGTGACCAAGCCCGCCGCCGCAGAACGCGAATTCAACGCGCTATTCATTGGGTTGGGCCGTGGTGAGCTGCTGCCCTATGCCAGCTTTTACCTAACCGGGTTCCTGAACGAAAAACCGCTGGCCCAGCTGCGCAATGACATGGCCGTGCGCGGCATCACCCGTGCGAAGAACGTGTTCGAGCCCGAAGATAACATCGCATCGCTGATGGAGATTATGGCGGGCATGATCGTGGGCCGGTTCGGAACCGCTGCCTCGCTCGACGATCAAAAAGCGTTCTGGAACAAACATATCGGCCCTTGGGCCGCACATTTCTATTCGGATTTGGAAGCTGCCGAAGCTTCGGTTCTCTATGCCTCGGTCGGGACGGCCGGTCGGGTGTTCATGGAGATCGAGCGTGAGGCCTTCCGAATGACGGCGGCTTAACCCGCCACTCACCAGCGCCCAAACAGGCGCTAGATCGCAAATGGGAGAGGAGACACCCATGAGCAAGACCAAGGAAGAAGGCGCAACCCGCCGCGACTTCCTCAAACTGGCCGGAACCGCAGCGCCCGCTGCTGTCGCCGCCGCCAGCCTGAGCGGTCAAGCCGAAGCAGCCGAGCTGCCGACGGATGAAACCCGCATGCAGGATACCGCGCATACCCGCGCGTATTTGGAAAGCGCGCGCTTTTAAGCCGCTTTAAAGCGCGCTTCCAGCGCGACGACGGCGCCCGGCCTGTCTGCCGGACGATGTCATCTACCCCGACGGACGGTTGCGATTGGCCCTGATGTCGGTTCGCGAAGTACCAAGCCAGCCGTGGCTGACACGGCGCGCAAGGGAGGAAAGTAATGCTTAGGAAAAAGACCAACGGGGTTGCGAGACGCCCCCAGCGGACAAGTATCCTGTCCCAGGTCGGCGAGAAAACCGTCGATCGCCGCGCATTCCTGCGTGGCTCGGGCCTGACGATCGGCGGCCTTGCCGCGATCAGCGCCACGGGTGGAACCGTGACGCCAGCCAGCGCCCAGACAGCGGCCAATCAGGCCGTCGAAAACATCAAATCCGTATGCACCCACTGCTCGGTCGGCTGTACCGTCGTCGCCGAAGTGCAGAACGGCGTCTGGGTCGGGCAGGAACCCGGCTGGGACAGCCCGTTCAATCTGGGTGCGCACTGCGCCAAGGGGGCCTCGGTCCGCGAGCATGCCCATGGCGAGCGCCGCCTGAAATATCCGATGAAAAAGGAAGGTGGCGAGTGGAAACGCATCAGCTGGGACCAGGCGATCGACGAGATCGGCGACGGCATGATGAACATCCGCGAAGAATCCGGACCGGACAGCGTGTACTGGCTGGGGTCCGCGAAACATAACAACGAACAGGCCTATCTGTTCCGCAAGTTCGCCGCCTATTGGGGTACGAACAACGTGGACCACCAGGCGCGTATCTGCCACTCGACCACTGTTGCGGGCGTTGCGAATACATGGGGCTACGGCGCCATGACCAACTCGTATAACGACATGCACAACAGCCGAGCCATCTTTATCATCGGTGGTAACCCGGCCGAGGCGCACCCCGTCTCGCTGTTGCATATCCTGCGTGCGAAAGAGCAGAACAATGCGCCTCTGATCGTCTGCGACCCGCGCTTTACGCGCACCGCGGCCCATGCGGATGAATATGTCCGTTTCCGCCCCGGCACGGACGTCGCGCTGGTCTGGGGTATCCTGTGGCACATCTTCGACAACGGCTGGGAGGACAAAGAGTTCATCCGCACCCGCGTCTGGGGCATGGATCAGATCCGTGAAGAGGTTGCCAAGTGGACCCCGGATGAGGTTGAGCGCGTCACCGGCACGCCCGGCTCGCAATTGCGCCGCGTTGCCCGGACCATGGTGAACAACCGCCCCGGCACTGTTGTCTGGTGCATGGGTGGCACGCAGCACACCAACGGCAACAACAACACCCGAGCCTATTGCGTGCTGCAGCTTGCGCTTGGCAACATGGGCACCTCGGGGGGTGGCACCAACATCTTCCGTGGCCATGACAACGTGCAGGGCGCGACGGACCTTGGTGTTTTGTCCCATACCCTGCCCGGCTATTACGGCCTGTCCAAGGGTGCATGGGGTCACTGGAGCCGCGTCTGGGGTGAAGATCCCGAATGGCTGGCAGGTCAGTTCGCCACGATCAAGGACAAGGAAGGCAAGGATAAACCGCTTCAGAATGAGCGCGGCATCCCGGTTTCCCGCTGGATCGACGGTGTTCTGGAAGACCCCGAGAACATGGATCAGGACAACAACGTCCGCGCCATGGTTCTGTGGGGCCACGCGCCCAACTCGCAGACCCGGATGACGGAAATGAAGACGGCGATGGAAAAGCTGGACATGCTGGTCGTGATCGACCCGTATCCCACCGTTTCCGCTGTTCTGCATGACCGCACCGATGGCGTCTACCTGTTGCCGGCCTGTACTCAGTTCGAAACCCGTGGCTCGGTCACGGCATCGAACCGCTCGCTGCAGTGGCGCGACAAGGTGGTTGATCCGCTGTTCGAAAGCCTGCCGGACGAGGTCATCATGGCCAAGTTCGCCAACAAGTTCGGCTGGGCGGATCGTCTCTTCCGTAATATCGAGATGGAAGACGCAGAAACCCCGAATGTTGAAAGCATCACGCGTGAATTCAACTCGGGCCTCTGGACCATCGGCTATACCGGTCAGTCGCCGGAACGTCTGAAAAGCCACATGGCCAACCAGCACACGTTCGACAGAACCACGCTGCAAGCCATTGGTGGGCCCAACGACGGCGAGTATTACGGTCTGCCATGGCCCTGCTGGGGCACGGCTGAGATGGGTCATACGGGGACACCGAACCTGTATGACATGTCCAAACCGGTGGCCGAAGGTGGCCTGACCTTCCGCGCCCGTTTCGGGGTGGAACGCGATGGCGACAACCTGCTGGCCGAAGGGGTCTATAGCGTTGGATCGGAAATTCAGGATGGATACCCTGAGTTCACGATGCAGATGCTGATGGACCTTGGCTGGGACGGTGATCTGACGGCTGAGGAACGCGCGGCGATTGATGCCGTTGCGGGGCCAGAGACCAACTGGAAAACCGACCTGTCGGGCGGTATCCAGCGGGTCGCGATTGCTCATGGCTGTGCGCCCTTCGGGAACGCCAAGGCCCGCGCGGTTGTCTGGACCTTCCCGGATCCTATCCCACTGCACCGCGAGCCGCTCTATACGCCGCGTCGCGATCTGGTGGCGGATTACCCAACCTACGAGGACCGTCAGGCCTATCGCCTGCCTACCCTTTATGCATCGATTCAAAAGAACGACTTTTCAAAGGATTACCCGATAATCCTCACGTCAGGTCGTCTGGTCGAATATGAAGGTGGCGGTGATGAAACCCGGTCGAACCCGTGGCTGGCCGAGCTGCAGCAGGACATGTTCGTCGAGATCAATCCGCGCGATGCCAACAACCTTGGTATCCGTGACGGATCACAGGTCTGGGTCGAAGGTCCTGAGGGCGGAAAGGTCAAGGTGATGGCGATGCTGACCAACAGGGTCGGCGCCGGTGTGGCCTTCATGCCCTTCCACTTTGGCGGCCATTTCCAGGGCGAGGACCTGCGGGACAAATACCCCAAAGGTGCCGATCCCTATGTGCTGGGCGAAAGTACGAACACCGCCCAGACCTATGGCTACGATTCAGTGACCCAGATGCAAGAGAGCAAGTGTACTCTCTGCAAAATCTGGTCAGCGTAAGGAGGACGATAAATGGCTAGAGCAAAGTTTCTCTGCGACGCTGAACGCTGCATCGAGTGCAACGCCTGTGTCACCGCGTGCAAGAACGAGCACGAGGTGCCATGGGGCATCAACCGCCGCAGGGTGGTGACGATCAATGACGGCAACCCGGGCGAACGCTCGATCTCGGTGGCCTGTATGCATTGTTCGGATGCGCCTTGCATGGCGGTGTGCCCGGTCGATTGCTTCTATCAGAACGAAGAAGGCGTCGTCCTGCACTCCAAGGACCTGTGCATTGGCTGCGGCTATTGCTTCTACGCGTGCCCGTTTGGCGCGCCGCAGTATCCGCAGGCGGGCAATTTCGGGTCACGCGGCAAGATGGACAAATGTACCTTCTGCGCTGGCGGCCCCGAGGAAACGCACTCGACCGCAGAGTTCGCCAAATATGGTCGCAATCGGATCGCCGAGGGCAAGCTGCCCATCTGCGCCGAGATGTGTTCCACCAAGGCCCTGCTTGCCGGAGACGGCGACGTGGTCTCGGCCATCTACCGCGAGCGCGTTGTTGCCCGCGGGTTTGGCTCGGGCGCGTGGGGTTGGGGCACTGCCTACGACCAGAAAGACGGCTGATCCGTCTGCATAAGACACAGGTGACCCGCCAAGGTGGGTCACCTGCATTGGAATTTTGACCGAGGTTCAGATGTTCCGTCTACTCTTCGCCCTTCTGTTCACCCTTGGGTTGACCCAATTCGCCCTTGCCCAAAACACCGAGACCGAGCCCCCCGCCGCAGACGCGCGCGCCACAACCGGTGGTGCCACGACGCTAGAAGACATTCTTGCGCGGCAGCGGGGCGAGACAGTGGACAACGCCTATCGTTCGGAAAACACCGGCCAGGGCAATGTCGAGGGGCTACTGGGCCAGTTCGGAACAAGCGGTGTCGCCTCGGACAGCGATGTGTATCGTGCGATCCGCTATGGCGCGGCTGATACGACCGTGTCGTCGCAGGGCCCCGCTGCTGGTGTTCTGATTCAGGATGGCGGCATGTGGTGGTGGAACTTCCGCACCGGCCCGCTGCGTGAATATGGTGGCTACATCATTGCCGGAATGGCGGCCGTCCTTCTGCTGTTCTTCCTGATCCGAGGCCGCATCCGCATCGACGGGGAAAAAACGGGCCGCACGGTTCTGCGGTTCAACAGTTTTGAACGGTTCGGGCACTGGTTGTTTGCTGGCTCGTTCCTGATCCTCGGCCTCACCGGCCTGCTGACACTTTATGGCCGCGACTTCCTGATCCCGGTCTTCGGCAAGGAAGGCTTTGCGACCATCGCACAAGGGTGCAAGTGGCTGCACAATAACCTCGCTTGGGCCTTCATGCTGGGCTTGATCATCGTCACCGTGAACTGGATCGCCCATAACATCCCCAACAAAACCGATCTGAAATGGTTGGCCGCCGGAGGGGGCTTGTTCACCAAGGGCAGCCATCCGCCCGCCAGAAAGTTCAACGCGGGCCAGAAAATCATCTTCTGGGCCTGCATCCTGCTGGGTCTCTCGATCAGCCTGTCCGGCCTGTCGCTGCTGTTCCCGTTCGAACTGCCGATGTTCGCCAAGACCTTCTCGATCGCCAATTCTACAGGCATTCCACAAGCGCTTGGCCTGAGCCTGCCCGTCCAGATGTCGCCGCAGGAAGAAATGCAATACGCACAGGTCTGGCACGTCATGATCGCCTATGTCTTCATCGCCATCATCATCGCCCATATCTACCTCGGCTCGGTCGGGATGGAAGGCGCGTTTGACGCCATGGGTACCGGCGAAGTGGAAGAGCAATGGGCGCGTGAGCATCATTCGCTGTGGTTGGAAGAGGTGCAGGAAAAAGAGGCAGGTAAAGCAGCGGCCTCTCCCGCTGAATAGATGCGCTGGCTCGCCGTCGCGCTGGCCCTGACCCCCCTGCCCGCATGGTCCGAGTTCTTTACGCTCAAGGGCCATGGCGGGCCGATCATGGGCATTGCAACAGCACCTGACGGACGCATCGCCACGGCCAGTTTCGACAATTCGGTTGGCCTGTGGTCGGATCAAATGCCGGAATGGTTGGAAGGTCATGAAGCCGCCGTCAACTCTGTCGTGTTCAACGGCACCGCCATCTACTCTGCCGGAGACGACTTCACCCTGCGCCGCTGGCCGGGCGGTGATGTCGTGGGCCGGCACAAAGGCAAAATCGTGGGCCTTGCAGCCTCAAAAACCCATGTCGCAACAGCCAGTTGGGACGGCACAATAGGGTTGTGGCCGGTGGACGGCTCGGCGCCACAGATGCTGGACCCGGCTGGCGGCGGTGTGAACGCGGTGGTGTTTTCACAGGATGGAACCCGGCTGTTCTCGGCGGGTGTGGATGGCAGCCTACGCGAATGGGACGTGGCCAGCGGACAGGAAACCCGGCGCGTGATCGAACATGGCTTTGGCATCAATGAGCTGGCCTTGAACGAACAAGACGGCTGGATCGCCTATGGCGCGGTGGATGGCGTCACCCGTATCCGCGACCTCACGACGGATAAAGAGAGGGATTTCACCCTGGACCGACGCCCCATTCTGGCGCTGGCCCTCAGCCCCGATCGTAACCTGCTGGCCGTCGGCGATGGTGAAGGCTACATCATGGTGATCGACACGGTGGACTGGAGCATCGCCCAAGATTTCCGCGCAACATTGCGGGGCCCGGTCTGGGCGCTGGCGTTCTCGGCTGACGGCCAGAACATCCACGCGGGAGGAATTGATCAGGCCATGTATAGCTGGCCGGTCACCGCGCTGAGAGATCAGGAGCAGATGGCCACTGCTGAACCCAGCTTTTTGAAAGACCCCGACCAGATGAGCAACGGCGAACGGCAATTCGCCCGCAAATGCTCGATCTGCCACAGCCTGACACTGGACGGGCAGCGCCGTGCAGGTCCGACACTCTACGAAGTGTTCGGACGGCAAGCCGGAACCCTGCCCGGATATTTCTACTCGGAAACGCTGCAAGACTCTGATATTATTTGGAATGACGAGACGATAAATGCCCTTTTCGATGAGGGGCCGGATCACTACATTCCAGGATCAAAGATGCCGATGCAGCGGATCACGCAAGAACAGGACCGGGACGACCTGATCACCTTTCTGCGCCGCGCAACGGTCGATCAGAACTGAACCGGAGGAAACGATGAAAGCCTTTCTTGCCGCCGCAACTGCAATGGTCGTCATCACAGTTGCCGCCCCCTATGCGCTGAACCAGATCGGTTTCAGCGCGGAACAGGCGACCTCTGGCCCTGCTGTGCGCCTCGACTGAATGTCCGAATACCTGACGACGAAAGAGCTGGCCGACCTGTTGCGCATCGGTGAGCGGAAAGCTTATGATCTCGCCTCCTCGGATGAGGTGCCCTGTGTCCGCGCCATGGGCAAGCTGCTGTTCCCCCGGTCCGAGGTGATCGCGTGGCTCAACGCCTCGCGTTCCGGTCCACAGGTGGCGGAACCACCCCTGCCCCCGATTGTCGCAGGCAGCCATGACCCGTTACTGGACTGGGCCCTGCGAGAGAGCGGGTCGGGTCTTGCGACTTACTACGATGGCTCGTTCGACGGGCTTAGTCGCCTTGGCAATCGCAGCGCGCAGGCCGCCGCGCTGCATATCCACGAGGATGATGGCTTCAACACCCAATCCTTGCGCGACGCATTGGGCGAGGCCCCCGTGATCCTGATCGAGATCGCACAGCGACAACGCGGGCTTCTTTTGTCCCCTGAAACCTCGGGTATTGCTGGTTTTGCCGACCTCAGAGGTCGCCGCGTCGTACTGCGCCAGAACAGCGCCGCCAGCCAACGCCTGTTTGATGCCGAACTCACAACCCATGGCCTGACCCGAGACGACCTGACCGCCCTGCCCACCTGCGCCCGCACCGAGGAAGAGCTGGCCATCACTCTACACGACAACAAGGCCGAAGCCGGTTTTGGACTGGGTGCATTGGCCAGCCTCTACAGCCTGCGCTTCGTGCCCACCCACTCGGAACGGCTGGATCTGGCGATCTGGCGGCGGGCCTATTTCGACGAGCCGATGCAGAAACTACTACGCTTCTTGCACTCGGATCAGTTCCGCACCCGCGCCTCTGAATTTGGTGGATATGACCTGGCCGGTTTGGGTCAGGTCCACCACAATGGTGCCAGCGGTTAACGCTTCATCTTTTCAAAAATACTCTCGCCGAAGGCATTGGCCGCAGGCCAACCTACTGCGCATTGGGGAAAAACACCTGCTGGTCGTCCAGCCGGAATGCCGCAATCGCAGCCTGCCCGTCCGGCCCGGTCAGCCAATCAATGAACCTTTGCCCCGCACCGGCCCGGACCTTTGGGTGTTTCTCGGGGTTCACCAAAATCACGCCATACTGGTTGAACAAACGCGGATCACCCTCGACCAGAATCTCCAGATCCCCTCTATTGCCAAAGGACAGCCATGTCGCCCGGTCTGTCAGCGTATAGGCCCCCATGCCGCTGGCGATGTTCAGCGTGGCCCCCATGCCAGATCCGGTCTCGCGATACCATTCACCCGACGCTTCGGTCGGATTCAAACCAGCGTCCGCCCAATGGCTCATCTCGGCCTTGTGCGTTCCGCTGTCATCCCCGCGCGAGGCAAATACGGCCTCTGCCTCCTCGATCGCAGAAAGCGCTGAGAGGATATCTGATCCCCCTTTAACGCCCGCTGGGTCCGATTTTGGCCCGACCAGAACAAAGTCATTATACATCAGATCAAAACGCTCAACGCCCCAGCCATCCGCAACGAATTGCTCTTCTGCAGGTTTGGAGTGGACCAGCAGCACGTCCCCATCGCCATTCACCGCATTGCGAATGGCCTGACCGGTGCCAACGGCCACGACGCGGACATCAATACCGCTTTCCGCCTCAAAGCCCGGCAACAGATAGTCCAGCAACCCCGAATTCTGGGTCGAGGTCGTGGATTGTACCACGATAAATGGCTCTTCCGCTGTGGCTATGCCGGCCATCATCCCAAGCCCAAGCGCCGCTGCGCGCAAAATTGCCCGTCTCATCACATGCTCCAATGTTTTTGTTATGTAACCAATGCACCCGAGAGATAGCGACGTGATGCGTCGCTTTCAGGGGCATCCAGAACCTGTTTGGCCGGTCCGTGTTCCACCACGCGCCCGCCCTGCATCATGACAATATCCGCAGCCAACCGCCGCGCCTGTCCGATATCATGTGTCACCATGACGATCCTTACTCCGCGCGCCGAGGCCCGAAGGATCATACGCTCAATCATCTGCGCAGCACTTGGGTCCAGCGCGCTGGTCGGCTCGTCCAGAAACAGGGTCTCAGGGGTCATCGCCAAAGCCCGCAGGATCGCCAGCCGTTGCGCCTCCCCACCCGACAAAGACCGCGCGGGCTGCCGGGCTTTACCCTCAAGACCACCTTCTGCCAACAGCTCGGCAATCCTAAGTTTGCGCACGCGACGCGCCAGTCCCTGCCGTTTCAGCACGAAATCCAGATTGGCAGACACCGATCGGCGCAGAAGAACGGGCTGCTGGAACACCATCGCCTGCCGCGCTGTATGAGAGGCGTTCAGCGGAGAACCATCTTGAACAACTTGCCCCTGATCCGGCGCGATCAACCCATGCAGACACCGCAAAAGCAGGCTTTTGCCCGCCCCGTTCGGACCCAGCAACAGTGTTGGCCCCGGTCCGTCCAGCGTCAGCTCGGCCACATCCAACAAGGCCTGGTCATTGCGCCGGATGATCAGATCGCGGACCTGCAGGGACTGTGCCATCTCAAAGGTCAGATCACGCATGGCGCAACCCCTCCCGTTCGGCGCGGAGGCTGGCGGCGCTGACCATGGCGTTCACGGCCACAGCGATCCCGATCAGGATCGCCCCCAGCGCCAGCGCCAAGGCCAGATTGCCCTTTGAGGTCTCAAGCGCGATTGTCGTGGTCATGACCCGCGTGACGTGATTGATGTTGCCGCCCACGATGATCACAGCGCCCACTTCGGCAATGGCCCGACCAAACCCGGCCAGAAGCGCCGTGATCAAAGCCAAGCGCGCATCCCACAACAACACCGGAACCGAAGCCAGACGCGACACGCCCAGCGAGCGGAGCTGTTCCGAATACTCCTCGGCCAGCATCTCGACCACTTGCCGGGTCAGTGCGGCGACGATGGGCGTGACCAAAACCACCTGCGCGATGATCATGGCGGTGGGCGTATAGAGCAGCTCCAACACTCCCAAAGGACCCGAGCGGGACAGCATCAAATAGACCAGCAACCCGACCACCACAGGCGGAAAGCCCATCAAAGCATTCATCAGCACGATCAACGCGCGGCGTCCGGGAAAGCGCGCCACGGCCAGCGCTGCCCCGACGGGCATCCCGATCAGCGCCGAGATTAGCACCGCAAACACGGATACTTTCAGAGACAGAAAGACAATCGCCCATAGATCCGCATCCCCATTGAGGATGAGAGAGAGGGCGTGATTGAATTCTTCTGCAAATCCTTGCATTTTATCCCTTTGAGCGCAATTGAAAGGATGATTTGCGCTAAATTACAGGGAAATACTACTATAACTTCGCCAAGAGTACACACACGAAACCGACAGTCAGAATAGAAAACGCGGCCCCGTTTGGGACCGCGTCTTTGCGTCAGAAAGTCTGACTGGTTTAGTTCAGCGCAGCGTCGGTCACCTGATGTGTCCATGCCCCTTCCGGCTTCGCGGTGATGACCGGATCGGACCCACCTGCAAGCAGTGTGCCCACCGTCCGCTCAAAATCAGCCGGGTCCAGCGCCCCGTTCGATCCTGCGGTCAGCTTGGCAATCTCGCCCATCATGCGTTTCTGATGCTCTTCGGTCTGCGCGCCGGTGGCGTCATTGTCGAGAACGATCAGAGCGGCCTCATCCGGGTTCTCTTCGGCATATTTCCAGCCTTTCATCGAGGCCCGCACAAAGCGCTGCATTTTCTCAACAAATGCCTCATCGCTCAGGTTCTCTTCCAGCACATACAGGCCATCTTCCAGCGTCGCGACACCCTGATCTTCGTACTTGAAGGTCACCAGCTCATCCGGATTCACGCCTGCATCAATGACCTGCCAGTATTCATTGTAGGTCATGGTGCTGATGCAATCGGCCTGACGTTGCAGCAAAGGATCAACGTTGAAACCCTGCTTCAGCACCTCAACACCGTTTTCAGCCTTGCCGCCTGTGTCGATGCCCAGCTGGCTCATCCAGCTCATGAATGGAAATTCGTTGCCAAAGAACCAAACGCCGAGGGTACGGTTCTTCAAATCCTCGGGCGAGGAAATCCCCGCATCCTTCCAGCAGGTCAGCATCATGCCTGAGCTTTTGAAAGGCTGCGCGATATTGACCAATGGCAAGCCTTTTTCGCGCGCGGCCAGTGCGGCCGGCATCCATTCGACGGTCACATCCGCACCGCCACCCGCGATCACCTGAGTGGGCGCGATATCGGGACCGCCCGGCAGGATGGTAACGTCCAGATCTTCTTCCTCGTAGAACCCCTTGTCCTTCGCGACGTAGTAGCCTGCAAACTGCGCCTGCGTGACCCATTTAAGCTGCAATGTCACCTCATCCGCGGCCAGTGATGCACTGGCGGCCAGGCTAAAGGCGGCAACCGCCCCGCTGAGTAGCTTTTTCATCTTCATCTTCTCCTTGTTACGAATTGTGCCCCGTTTTCGGGGTCTGGTTGGTCTTGTTATCTGCGTTGTGAAGGGTGCCAAAAGGTTACCATTTTTTCGAGCGCCGCCACCAAAGCATAGAACGCTGTCCCGGCCAGTGCAGCCACTGCGATTTCCGCCCAGACGAGATCGATCGACAGGCTGCCCACCCCGGTTGATATCCGAAAGCCCATGCCGCGTGTGGGTGAGCCGAAATATTCGGCCACAATCGCCCCGATCAGCGCAAGTGTGGTGGCAATCTTGAGGCCATTGAATATGAACGGCATCGCCGCAGGCAGGCGCAGCTTGATCAGCGTTTGCGTATAGCTGGCCGCATAGGTCCGCATCAGGTCTCGTTGCATCGCATCCGCCTCACGCAGGCCTTGCACCGTATTCACGAGGATCGGGAAGAACACCATCACGACAACCACGGCCGCTTTGGAGTGCCAGTCGAACCCGAACCAGCTGACCAGAATGGGCGCGATCCCTACAATGGGAAGCGCCGCGACGAAGTTGCCGATAGGCAGCAACCCTCGGGTCAGAAAGACGGACCGGTCGATCAGAACAGCCGTCAGAAAGGCAGCAGAGGCACCGATTGCGAACCCGGTGAAAGCGCCTTTGAACACGGTCTGTTTGAAGTCCTGCCACAGAATATCGGTCGAGTTCACAAAGGTCTGCGCCACCATCGACGGCGGCGGCAGGATTACGGGCGAGACGCCCAGCCCTTGCACCAGCCCCTCCCACAGGATCAGCAGCGTGACACCAAAAAGTACGGGAACAAAGACACGCACGCCTTTGGAATCACGGTAGATCGACCGTGCCAGCCATGCGTTCAGCCACCAGGCGCCGGCCCAGAAGGCGAGGGAAAAGATCAACCAGCTCATGCGCTCATCCCCATACGTTTCAGAGTCACTCGCTGCAGAATATCCAGCAAAGTCACCAGAATGCCCGCCAAAATAGCCGCTGCGAACAAGGCCGCCCAGATGGCCAGAGGCGTGCCGAACTGATCGCCGATCAGAATACGCGCGCCGAGGCCTGAGATCGCTCCGGTCGGCAGCTCACCCACAATGGTCCCGACCAGGGCCGCCGCGATGCCAACCTTCAGCGATGTAAACAGATAAGGCACCGAGGACGGCAGGCGCAGTTTCAGAAAGGCCTGAAATCCGGTCGCACTGTAGGTCTGAAGCAAATCCAGCTGCGAAACAGCTGGCGAGCGCAACCCTTTGACCATCCCGACCAGTACCGGGAAATAGCACAAGTAGGCCGAGATTATCGCCTTTGGCACCCCGCGCCCTTCGATCCCCAACTGAGAACTCAGGACAATGATCATCGGCGCCAGTGCCACAATCGGCACGGTTTGGCTAATGATGGCCCATGGCATCAAACTCATATCCACCACGCGGGAATAGACGATGGCCACGGCCCCCAGGATGCCAACGGCCGTGCCCAGCACAAACCCCCAGAGCGTGGATTGCAGCGTGATCCACCCGTGATAAATCAACGAGCGTTTCGACATCGCCCGGCCCCGCATCACCATTTCGCCGGTGGTTTTCCAAAGCTCCTGCCCGACTTGAACAGGCGTTGGCAGGCGCGGGCGATCCAGCTCGTAGCCACCTGCGATATGCGACGGGTTCTGCGCCATCAGAACCCAAACCGAGACCTGCTGACGTGCCCTCGACGTTTCGGGCGTCACGGTTTCCCCTGCCCGTTCCGCCTGATCGAGCGAAACACGAACATTCATTGGCGCGACGGCCAGATACCACAGGACCGCAATGGCTAGTAGAACAGTCAAAACAGATAAGAGCTGCTTCATGCGTGCCACTCCATCCGGTAAACCGGCACGGTGTCCGGGGGCACGGGCGGCTCTTCGCTTGTAACCTCGAACCCTTCGCGCCGATAGAACCGTTGCGATTCCGTGTTCGGCGTGTGTGTTGTCAGCCAAAGAAACGCGCGGCCCTCTTTGGCCTTGTCAACAAAGCGCTTGCCAATGCCTTGCCCGGTCCGTCTGCAATAGAGCGCACCGATCTTCTGCTCTGCCGGGTCCACGGACATGTAGCAATCGACTGGGTTACCCGTGACCCAAATCTCGCGTTGATCAAAGGCCTCTTCAATCAAGGCTGTCAGTTGTTCAACCGGCAGCTCCTCGGGCATCCACTCCGTTTCGCAAGCCCAATCGTGGATCACATGGGCGCAGGCAGGCACGTCCCGCAAAGTGGCGCGCCTGATCATATCCGAGGCCCCATCAGTCATCATAGGAATGCCCCGCCCGCAGACCGTCCCGCACCCGATGCGCAACCTCGATAAACTCCGGCGTGTCGCGGATATCTAAGGGCCGCTCCTTGGGCAGAGGGCTGTCGATCACATCCGTAATCCGCCCGGGCCGAGGGCTCATCACCACGATCTTGGTGCTGAGATATACGGCCTCAGGGATCGAATGCGTAACGAAGCCAATCGTCTTCTCCGTACGCGCCCAAAGCGCCAGAAGCTGTTCGTTGAGGTGATCGCGCACGATCTCGTCCAACGCACCGAACGGCTCATCCATGAGTAGGATATCCGCGTCAAAAGCCAAGGCCCGCGCGATACTGGCCCGCTGCTGCATACCGCCCGACAGCTGCCATGGAAATTTCCCACCAAACCCAGCAAGATCAACAAGTTCGAGAACTTTGTTCACGCGCTCTTCCTGCTCGGACGCGGAATAGCCCATGATCTCAAGCGGCAGCTTGATGTTCTTGGAGATGGTCCGCCACGGATACAGACCCGCCGCTTGAAACACATAGCCATAGGCGCGCTTGCGCCGCGCCTCATCCGGGGTCATGCCGTTGACGGTCAGAGTGCCGCCGGTCGGCGTCTCCAAAGCCGCGATGCAGCGCAGAAAGGTGGTCTTGCCGCAGCCCGAAGGACCGATAAAGCTGACAAAGTCGCCTTTGTCGATCGTCAGGTTCACATCTTTCAGCGCATGAACCGGGCCGTCATTCGTCTGGAAGGTGAGATCCAGCTGCCTTGCCTCGATCACAGGCTGGGTCGTAGAGTCAATGTTCATTCCATAGCCTTGAAAAATTTGATTGCGGGCCGCCCGACAAGCGACCCGAATGCGTCAGACACCCGTCGCCGGAATACCCGTCCGCTCCACCGGGCGCGGGGCGGTCAGTTCTTTCCAGGTGCTCAGCGCCTTGTTCACATGGGTGTTGGCCTCACGCGCCACGAACTTCCCGTGCCCTTCCTGCGTCTGGATCTCACCATCATGCACGGCAACCGAACCACGAGTCAGCGTGAATCGCGGCAACCCGCGCACTTCCTTGCCCTCGAACACGTTGTAGTCGATCGAAGATTGCTGCGTTTCGGCCGAAATCACCTTGGCCTTGTCCGGATCCCACACCACCAGATCAGCATCTGCGCCAACCAAAATCGCACCTTTTTTCGGGTAGCAATTCAATATCTTGGCGATGTTTGTTGAAGTGACCGCCACGAACTCGTTTGGCGTCAAACGCCCGGTATTCACCCCATGGGTCCACAGCATCGGCATCCGATCTTCCAGCCCTCCGGTCCCGTTCGGGATCTTGGTGAAATCCCCCACGCCATAGCGTTTCTGCTCGGTCGTAAAGGCGCAATGGTCGGTGGCGACCACGCTCAACGTGCCCGATTGCAGACCGTTCCACAGGCTATCCTGATGCTGTTTGTTCCGGAACGGAGGGCTCATGACCCGCCGCGCCGCATGTTCCCAATCGTGGTGGAAATACTCGCTCTCATCCAAGGTCAGGTGCTGGATCAGAGGTTCCCCCCACACCCGCTTGCCCTGCATCTTCGCGCGCCGAATGGCCTCATGCGCCTCTTCGCAAGAGGTATGCACCACGTACAAAGGCACGCCCGCCATGTCCGCAATCATGATCGCGCGGTTGGTCGCTTCGCCTTCGACCTGCGGCGGACGGGAATAGGCGTGTGCCTCGGGGCCGGTATTGCCCTCGGCCAGCAGCTTGGCGCTCAGCTCGGCCACCACATCACCGTTCTCGGCATGTACCATCGCGGTGCCGCCCAACTCGGCCAGACGTTTGAACGAGGCAAACAACTCATCATCATTCACCATCAACGCGCCTTTATAGGCCATAAAATGCTTGAACGTGTTGATGCCGCGCGTCTCGATGACAGTCTTGATGTCATCAAACACCCGCTCGCCCCACCAGGTCACCGCCATGTGGAACGAGTAGTCACAATTCGCCCGCGTCGATTTATTGTCCCACCGCTTGAGCGCGTCCAGCAAGCTTTCGCCCGGATTGGGCAGCGCGAAATCCACCACCATCGTAGTGCCACCTGCCAGGGCCGCGCGCGTTCCACTTTCGAAATCGTCGCTGGAATAGGTCCCCATGAACGGCATCTCAAGATGCGTGTGCGGGTCGATCCCACCGGGCATCACATAACACCCCGAGGCATCCAGCTCCTTGTCGCCGCGCAGGTCCGGCCCGATCTCGGTGATCACACCGCCCTCAACTTTCACATCCGCCTTATAGGTCAGATCAGCGGTTACGATGGTCCCGTTCTTGATGACAGTACTCATTTCAAACTCCCTGTTGCGGTCTGCGCCGCTTGCTTCATCTGGCTAAAAATATCCCGGGGGAGTCGCGGCCTGCCGCGACGGGGGCAGCGCCCCCTATTCCACGATCTCCGCCGTCTCAACGACCGCATGCAGCAAAACATCCGCCCCGGCAGCCGCCCAATCTTTGCTAATCTCTTCAGCCTCGTTGTGGCTCAGGCCATCTACGCAAGGGCACATCACCATCGCGGTCGGCGCGACCCGATTGATCCAGCAGGCATCATGCCCGGCCCCCGAGATGATATCCGTATGGGAATAGCCCAGCCGCTCTGCCGCGTCGCGCACGGCGGCCACGCATCCCTCATCGAATTTGACTGGATCGAAACCACCGACCTTTTCGAATTCAATCTGCAGGCCCATTTCGTTCACGATATCCTCAGCCGCCACACGCAGGCGGTTTTCCATATCAGTGATCACATCCAGCTCGGGCGAGCGGAAATCGACCGTGAACACCACCTTGCCCGGAATCACATTGCGAGAGTTCGGGTACACATCAATATGCCCCGCAGCGCCAACGGCATGCGGCGCATGCGACCACGCAATCTCATCCACTTTTTCAAGAATACGCGCCATCGCCAGACCTGCATTCTTGCGCATCGGCATCGGGGTCGAGCCGGTATGGGCATCCTTGCCGGTCACCGTGATCTGGGTCCAACTCAGCCCCTGACCGTGGGTGACGACACCGATATCCTTACCCTCAGCCTCCAGAATCGGCCCCTGTTCGATATGCAACTCAAAGAACGCATGCATCTTGCGCGCGCCGACCTCTTCCTCGCCGCGCCAGCCGATACGCTGCAATTCGTCGCCGAATGTCTTGCCCTCGGCATCTTCGCGAGCATACGCCCAATCCTGCGTGTGCATCCCTGCAAACACGCCCGAAGACAGCATCGCAGGGGCATAGCGTGTACCCTCTTCATTCGTCCAATTGGTCGCCACGATCGGATGTTTGGTTTTGATTCCCAAATCGTTCAACGTGCGGATGATCTCCAACCCTCCCAGAACGCCCAGAACCCCATCATACTTCCCGCCGGTCGGCTGTGTATCCAGATGCGAGCCGACATAGACCGGCAGCGCCTCCGGGTCCGAGCCCTCGCGCCGCGCGAACATGTTGCCCATCTGATCCAAACCCATGGAACAGCCCGCATCCTCGCACCAGCTTTGGAACAGCGCGCGCCCCTCGGCGTCTTCATCGGTCAGCGTCTGTCGGTTGTTGCCGCCTGCGACACCGGGGCCGATCTTGGCCATCTCCATCAGGCTGTCCCACAACCTGTCGCCGTTGATCCTGAGATTCTGCGCCGGAGCTGCCATAGTCTTCTTCCCTGTTGCTTGCGATTTGGCTCGCTTTTTGGTGTCTTGATTTGACCATCTGGTCAAACTCACGCTATCACGGGTTCGACATCAGTCAAGAAATTGCGCGCCATCGCTGGAGTTTTCAGCAAAATCCCCTATGAGATGACGCAAAAACAGACACGTTGGACACATGCCGAAAGACCGCGCACCCACCAGGATCCAAAAGAAAAATCGCGCCGCGATTCTGGAAGCCGCGCTCGAGGTCTTTTCGACCCATGGGTTTCGCGGGGCCACTGTCGATCAGATCGCATCCGCTGCCGGGCTGAGCAAACCCAACCTGCTATACTACTACCGCAGCAAAGACGCGATTTATGCCGCCCTTCTCGAGCGTCTTCTCGACACGTGGCTGGACCCGATGCGCGCCATCAACCCCGGTGGCGACCCCCTGACCGAGCTGTTGGGATACATCCACCGCAAACTGGAAATGAGCCGCGACTACCCGCGCGAAAGCCGCCTGTTTGCCAACGAGATCATTCGCGGCGCCCCGCATATCTATGAGGTACTGTCCACCGATCTGAAAGCACTGGTCGATGAAACCTCGGCCCTGATCCGACGCTGGATGGCCGAGGGGCATATCGCCGAGGTGAACCCCTATCACCTGATTTTCTCGATCTGGTCTTTGACCCAGCATTACGCGGATTTCGACGTCCAGATCCGCGCCGTTCTGGGCGCAGATGATGCCGATCCCTACCCTGACGCGAAGATCTACCTCGATCAGGTGTTCACGCGCCTGCTGACGCCGTAATCGCTATTTCGCGGGCTTCAGCGCCAGAATACGGCGCAAAAGTACAATCGCCATGGCAATAAGAATGGTCAGGTCACCCATGGTCTTGACCGTATTTATCTTGGGCACTTTGCCAGCATCCTTGACGATCGCGGTATACATTTTCGGCTGCTGTACCCCAGCCATGTGATCCTTGGCCGAGGCCTTCACGTAGGCGTCAAAATTCTGCAGTGCCTTGACCTTTTTGATCACCTGACCAAGGAATCGCTGGTCCAGCTGACGTTCTTCCTTCAACTTCGCCATCATCTCTTCGAGAGAGCGCTTCAGCTTCTCAAGACTGTCCAGATCGCGTTTGATCTGCTTCTGATGCTGAAGAAAATTCTTGGCGGCCATCGCGTCACGTTGCTTGGCCTTGGACAGGGCAACGTTCTTTTTGGACGTGTCACGGTCAAGCTTTGTGACCTTGTTGCCGCCCTTGTTCCGGCCCGGTGGTGCCGCTGGCATGACATTCTCCTTTGATCCTGTCTGTCAGCGGCAGTGTAGCACCGAACCGGCTTTTTGGGGATGAAGGTTTCCCTTACTCTGCTGCTTTTGCCATCGGGTTGTTCGGATGCGAGGTCCAGTTGGCATAGTCCGGCTGCACGGTTTTACCGGTTCGCGGATCGACCTCACCTACTGCCATCTGCTCCATCGTGATGCAGCCATCAATCGGGCAGACATCCACGCAGAGGTTACAAGCGACGCATTCGTCATCCATCACCTCGAACACACGATCATCAGACATTGAGATCGCCTGATGGCTGGTATCCTCACAAGCAGCATAGCACCGGCCGCATTTGATACACTGGTCCTGATCAATCTTGGCCTTGGCCACATAGTTCAGGTTCAGATACTGCCAGTCGGTGACATTCGGCACCGCACGACCAATGACCTGATCGACGCTGGTATAGCCCTTCTCATCCATCCACTCAGACAGACCCGCAGTCAGCTCATCAATGATCTTGAACCCGTAGGTCATCGCGGCGGTACAGACCTGCACATTGCCACAGCCAAGCGAGATAAACTCGGCCGCGTCCCGCCATGTGGTCACGCCGCCAATGCCGGAGATGGGCATACCATGAGTGGCCTCGGCTCGCGCGATTTCAGACACCATCGACAGGGCAATCGGTTTGACCGCCGGACCGCAATAGCCGCCATGACTGCCCTTGCCGTCAATCGAGGGCTCGGGGCTGAACGTATCCAGATTGACGCTGGTGATCGAGTTGATCGTGTTGATCAGCGACACCGCATCTGCGCCGCCATTCCGTGCTGCCGCCGCAGGTTTGCGGATATCGGTGATGTTGGGCGTCAGCTTCACGATGACCGGGCGGTCATAGTACTGCTTGCACCAACGGGTCACCATTTCGATATATTCGGGCACCTGCCCCACAGCAGACCCCATGCCGCGTTCGCTCATGCCATGCGGGCAGCCGAAGTTCAGCTCGATCCCGTCCGCGCCAGTCTCAGAAACGCGCGGCAGGATGGCTTTCCACGCCTCCTCCTCGCAGGGCACCATGATCGAGGCGATCAGCGCGCGATCCGGGTAATCCGCCTTGACCCGCGCCATTTCCTCAAGGTTCACCTCAAGCGGGCGGTCAGTGATCAGCTCGATGTTATTCAGACCCAGCAGCCGACGATCCGCGCCGTAGATCGCGCCATAGCGCGGCCCGTTCACGTTCACGACCGGAGGGCCCTCGGACCCCAGTGTTTTCCAGACAACGCCACCCCATCCGGCCTCGAACGCGCGGCGCACGTTGTATTCCTTGTCCGTCGGCGGCGCAGAGGCCAGCCAATAAGGGTTGGGGCTGGAAATGCCCAGAAAGTTTGTCGTCAGATCGGCCATGGCTTCTCCCTTCCCGGCTCAGCCGGTTTTTTTGAATATCATTTCAGTCGGGCAAATGCGCCCGGCCTTCAGGTTTTTTACGTAGTTTTGGAACTTCTCAGGGGCCGTCTCGCCCATCATCAGGTGGATACCCAACGCGGGCGGGCCGCTTTCAGCCATGCGCGCAAAGGCTTCCTCAAAGAAGGCAAGTGCGAACTCGGTACGATCCGTCTCAGTCACCAGTTCCAGACCCGCAGCACTTGCAGCATCGCGGTAGACATCGGGCGCGTGGACGAAGGATGTCTCGGCCACGGTGGACCATGGCAGAGGAAACGCCAACGGCTCAGCCGCCTCGCCGCCCATCACGTCGAACAAGGCAAAAGTACCGCCTATCGCCAAAGCCCGAGAGACCTCGGCGAACAATCCAGCCTTGTCTTCGATGTTCATGCCAACATGAAACATCACGGCCAGATCGAACCCGGCATCGGGAACCGGCAAATCGAGGGCGCTGCCCACAAGAAACTCCGACTTACCGGAATGGCCGACAAGATCGCTGAGCGTCTTGGCCGTTTCGACAAACTCAGGCGTCAGGTCGACCCCAGTGACCGTCGAGTCATACCGATCCACGATATAGCGTGATGTCCCGCCGATACCGCAGCCAACGTCCAGCACACGCGTCGCGTGGGTGGGCGAGAGCTGAGCGAACAGGTTGTCGGTTGCCTTCACACCACCCGTATGAAACTCGTCCCCGGCCTTGAGGTCGGCAACAGTGGCTGCATCCGGGTCAATACCACTGGCCTCAAGCGCCGCGCGGACGCGTTCGGTCAGGGCACCGGTTGTGTAATGTTGGGCAACAGCTTGTTCGATCTGGGACATGACGATACCTCAGCAGCAATAAAAATGGGGTGAATACCCCATCTTATCACGAAACGAGCGTTGCGTGGATGTCCATCGCAGCGTCCCGGCCCTCGGCCACGGCTGTCACGGTCAGATCCTCGCCACCTGAAGCACAGTCTCCGCCCGCCCAGACACCATCCAGAGAGGTCCGCCCGGCCCCGGTGACAGCGATCTTGTTGCCGTCCAGCGCCAGACCTTCGGGCGCGCCTTCAAGCGTTTGACCAATTGCCTTGAGGACTTGATCAGCCGGAAGCCGGATCATCTCACCCGTCCCTTCAAGCCTGCCGTCCCGAGTGGTGGTGTATTCCAGTTCGATATCGACCGCCGATCCATTGCCGTAGACGGCGACCGGCTGCACATTCGTCAGAATCCGCACCCCATGCGAGGCAGCGAGGTCCTGTTCGTACCGGCTGGCACCCATCGCATCGCGACCACGGCGATAGGCGATCGTGACATGCTCAGCGCCCAGCAGTTTTGACTTCACCGCCGCGTCTACTGCTGTCATGCCTCCGCCGATCACGACCACATTCCGCCCGACCGGCAAATGGGCCAGATCTTCGGCCTGACGCACATCCGAAATGAATTCCACCGCATCGCGCACACCGTCCTTTTCGGTGCCTTGCGCACGCAGCGCATTCACACCCGCCAGTCCGATCGACAGGAACACGGCATCATAGTTCTCAGCCAACCCGTCCAGCGAAATCGTATCGCCCAGAACCGAGCCGGTTTCGATCGCGATGCCACCAATTTTCAAGAGCCAATCCACTTCGGCCTGAGCGAAGTCATTGGTCGATTTGTAGGCCGCAATCCCGTATTCGTTCAGACCGCCGGGTTTCGGCTTGGACTCGTGAATCACCACGTCATGCCCCAGCATCGCCAGACGGTGCGCACAGGCAAGACCGGCAGGCCCTGCCCCAATCACGGCAACCGTCTTGCCCGTAGGCGCGGCGCGTTCGAAGGGGTGATCGCCCGCTTCCATCACGGTGTCAGTCGAATAGCGCTGCAAGCGCCCGATCTCGACCGGTTTGCCTTCGGCGGCCTCACGAACGCACGCTTCCTCGCACAAAGTCTCGGTCGGACATACGCGGGCGCACATGCCACCCAGAATGTTTTGCTCGAGGATCGTGCGACCGGCTGCTTGCGGCTGACCGGCCTGGATCTGGCGAATGAACAACGGAATATCGATATCCGTCGGACAGGCCGTCACACACGGCGCATCATAGCAGAAATAACAGCGATCTGCCGCCACGGCGGCCTCATGCGGGGCCAATGGCGGATGCAGATCGGTGAAATTCGAGGTCAGCTCATCGCTGGAAAGCCGCCCTGGGACGATCCCGGGTGCCATCTGGCCCTGTGCCATCACTCTACTCCCTGTAGATATGTTTGTTGTAAGGCTCAGCTTGGCACATTCTGATTTTTTATCAATTGGTAAATTTTATCAACCGGTCAAAAAATGAAAAATCCGGGCTTTTGACCCGGATTTCTGCGACTCTGCCCAAAATTGATGCGGGATCAGGTCAGATCATGCCCGCCAAATGCCCCGACTTCATCCAAACACGCGCGCCATCCGGCCCCGCAATGGCCTGCGACGGCGATCCGGGTGGCAGGCGCAGCCAGTCCCACGCAGCAAATGAGTCACCGCCCTCGTCAAAGCCGCCGGCGATGACAAACACCTCAAGCCCGCCTTCTGCACTCAGATCAATGACCTCACCTGCGGCCCATTGCGCGATGCGCACATCCTCATGCTCATCCTTGAACAAGCGCAGATCGCCCTGACCGTTGATCGAGCGTTTGACCTCGGTCCGGTCAGACGGGTCGAATTGATGCAGCTTGACCAGAATGGTCGCCCCATCCGCCGCCGAAGGGGTATGGGATGAGGTCGGAGGGTTGCGAACATAGCTGCCCACCGGAAAATCCCCGGTTTCGTCCTGAAAGACGCCATCCAACACCAGATACTCTTCCCCACCATCATGGGTGTGGGCCGCGAAGGCACTGCCGGGGGCAAAACGTACGATCGTGGTGGCGCGGGCGACTTCTTCTCCGATCCGGTCCAGCATCTTGCGCTCGACCCCTGCTGCTGGTGATTGCACCCATTCGGTCTGATCAAAATGCACCGCAGCGCGTTTGGTGAAATCCGCGTTGATCTTCATGGCGGCCTCCTGCTTTGAGTTTCCTGCATGAGATGGGATGGAGAACGCGAAAATCAATCCGACAGTTTTGACGCCCCCTGCGACTTGCTGTAGTCCCTAGGAAAACGGGCGACAGGAACAGGCACGCATGGCTTCGCGGAAATTCAACATTGTCGTCATCGGACAGAATAACCGCCTGCAGTATGAGGCCCTACTGTTCGCTGCCTCGCTGCGCCACTGCGCGCCCGGCTTTGACGGCAAGCTTTTTGTGGCAACCCCAAACCCCGGCCCTCGTTGGAAGCAGAACCCAAGCATCCAGAACGAGGATGTGCGCAAGGCGCTGTCTCAACTGGACGCCGAGATCCTGCCCTTCGACAATCATGTCTTCGGCGAAAGCTATCCGCATGGCAACAAGATCGAGGCCCTGCTGGCCCTGCCCGAGGGGGAGCCTTTTGTCTTCTTCGATACAGATACGCTGATCACCGGCGATCTGGCTTCGGTCCCGTTTGACTTCGAACGCCCCGGTGCCTCTCTCAAGGTGGACGGCACCTGGCCGAAACCCACCCTGTATGGGCCGGGGTTCGAAGGGATCTGGAGCGCGCTCTATCGTCGGTTCGGGCTGGATTTCGACAGCTCGATTGATGACAGCCAGCCAAAGGAGCATTGGAAGCGGTTTCTGTATTTCAACGCAGGCTATTTCTTCTACAAATGCCCGCGTCAATTCGGTGAACGGTTTCTGGATTATGCCAGAACCATTCGCGACGAGGAAATCCCCGAACTAACCGGCCAGAACCTTGATCCCTGGCTGGATCAGGCTGCTTTGCCGCTGGTGATCCACTCCTTCGGTGGCGGGCGTGATGCCTTGCCGGACGGGCTTCTCGATGGGTCGGTCAGTTGTCACTACCGCCTGTTTCCGCTGCTCTACGCCCGTGAGAGTGACCGCGTGATTGAAGTGCTCGAGACCGTCTCGGCCCCCAATAAGATCAAGAAGGTCCTCAAGGCTTATGACCCGATGAAGAGGTTGATTTTCCAAGGCAAAGGTCACAAAATCCGCGAGATGTTCGACCAGAACGCCCTGCCCGGGCGCGAACAGGCCATTCGCAAGGCAATCAAGGCCAGAGGTCTCTGGCTGCGCTGACAGGATCGCCCATAGGATCGTCCAGAGGATCGTTGTGCAAGCGCCTGCAATAGCCTACAGATTCGCCAACACACATTCCAACAGGAGATTTTCACGATGTCTGACGGCCCTACCTACGGTTTCGACACTCTGCAAATTCACGCGGGCGCACGCCCCGATCCCGCAACCGGCGCGCGCCAGACTCCGATCTATCAATCGACGGCTTATGTCTTTCGCGATGCAGACCACGCGGCAGCGCTGTTTAACCTGCAGGAAGTGGGCTTTATCTATTCGCGCCTGACCAACCCGACTGTTGCCGTTCTGCAGGAACGTGTCGCGACGCTTGAGGGCGGCGTTGGCGCGGTGTGCTGTTCCTCGGGTCACGCGGCGCAGATCATGGCGCTGTTCCCGCTGATGGGGCCGGGCTGCAACGTGGTGGCCTCGACCCGCCTGTATGGCGGCACGGTCACGCAGTTTAGCCAGACGATCAAGCGCTTCGGCTGGTCGGCCAAATTTGTCGACACCGACGATCTGGACTCCGTGAAAGCCGCCATCGACGAAAACACCCGCGCGGTCTTCTGCGAATCCATCGCCAACCCCGGCGGCTATGTCACCGATATCCGCGCGCTGGCTGATGTCGCGGACGGCGCAGGCATTCCGCTGATCGTCGACAACACCTCAGCCACGCCTTACCTGTGCCGCCCGATCGAAAACGGCGCGACTCTGGTGGTGCATTCGACCACCAAATATCTGACCGGCAATGGTACCGTCACCGGTGGCTGCATCGTGGATTCGGGCAAGTTCGACTGGTCGGCGAATGACAAGTTCCCCTCGCTCAGCCAGCCCGAGCAGGCCTATCACGGGCTGAAATTCCATGAGACCTTCGGCCCGCTGGCCTTCACCTTCCACGGCATCGCCATTGGCCTGCGCGATCTGGGCATGACCATGAACCCGCAAGCGGCACATTACACGCTGATGGGGATCGAGACGCTGTCGCTGCGGATGGAGCGCCACGTCGAGAACGCACAGAAGATCGCCGCCTGGCTCGAAGCAGATGACCGTGTTGACTACGTGACCTATGCGGGCCTGCCCTCGTCGCCCTACTCCGACCGGGTTAAGGCGCAGTATCCGCGCGGTGCCGGTGCGCTGTTCACCTTTGCGGTCAAGGGCGGCTATGACGCCTGCATCAAGCTGGTGAACGCTTTGGAAATCTTCAGCCATGTTGCCAATCTCGGCGATGCGCGCTCGTTGATCATCCACTCGGCCTCGACCACGCACCGTCAGTTGACGCCCGAACAGCAAGAGGCCGCAGGCGCGGGTCCCAATGTTGTGCGCGTGTCCATCGGGATCGAGGATGCCAACGACCTGATCGCCGATCTGGATCAGGCTTTGGCCAAAGCCAGCGCATAAAGCCATGAGCGGGCACGACACCAACGCACTGGGTCAACCCATCGGACGGCCGGTCACGGGCGAGTTCCCGCGCCCGACGCCGCCCTATACCCCGATGGAGGGCCAGTATTGCTCGGTCGTGCCGCTTGATGTGAACAGGCATGCGCCCGGATTGTTTCGGGCGTTTGCCAATGACGCCGATCACCGAAATTGGACCTACCTGCCCTACGGGCCGTTTGGTTCTGAGCAGGAGTTCGAAACTTGGGCGCGCGCGACCTGCATGGACGCCGACCCGATGTTTCACACGGTTCTGGATGCAAACGACGTACCCGTTGGCATGGCCTCATACCTCAGGATCGAACCCGCCACCGGCGTGATCGAAGTCGGGCATATCCACTTCTCGCCCCTGCTGCAGCGCAAGCCGCAATCGACCGAGGTCATGTATCTGATGATGCGCCGCGTGTTCGATGAATTGGGCTACCGTCGCTATGAATGGAAATGCGACGCGCTGAATGCCCCCTCTTGCAGTGCAGCCCAAAGGCTGGGTTTCACTTATGAGGGTACGTTCCGTCAAGCGACCCACTACAAGGGACGCAATCGCGACACGGCATGGTATTCGATCCTCGACAGCGAATGGCCGCGTATTCGAGAGGCTTTTGAGGACTGGTTGTCCCCGGATAATTTTGACGAAACGGGCCAGCAACGAAATCCGCTGATGGCCCGCACGAGTGCGTGAGCCTATTCTGAAATCTCGAACTCCATCGAGACACTGACAGAAACCGAGATCTCTCCGCCAGCCACAGGCACTCCGCCCGTGTCGGCCATGGCCATCGTTCGCATCTCGGCCATCGGGCGCACACCGCCCCCACGTTCCGAGATCGTCTGAACCGGCCCCAGCGTGACATTGGCGGCTTGGGCGAGCTGCTCGGCCTTTGCAGTTGCTTCACCCACGGCTTTTGCACGGGCCTGAACCTCAATCGGTTCAGGGTCTTGCAGACCAAAGCTCAGCCCGCCGAAATCATTGGCGCCGTCCTGAATGACCGCATCCATGACCTCACCCAATTGGGTCAGATCACGCACCCGCACAAACACCCGGTTCGAGGCGACAAATCCGGTGATCTCGGGTGGCTCCCCGTTCTGCTGTTTCCGATTCGACCAGACCGGCGACAAAGACAGGTCGCGGGTCTGCAGGTCCCGATCCTCGATACCCATGTCACCCAGCCGCGCAAGCACCTGCGCAACAGCATCCGAGGTGGCTTTCATGGCCTCTGAGGCCTCGGGGTTCTGATGTGTCACACCTAGGGTGATCGTCGCCATATCCGGGGCAACCTGAACGGTTCCGGTGGCATCCACGTTGATGCGACGTTCTTCCGCATGCGCCAGCCCGGCGGTGGTTGCGGCCATCATCGCGGCCAGAAAAGCAAATGTCTTCAAGGTGATCCCTCCAATTTACTCTGTCTCAACATGGGTCCGAGGGGCCTACAGGCACAAGGGGAAGTCACGGCTTTTTCTTTCCCTCGGCGGGTTCCTGCTTTAGTATCGCTCTGCGAATACAAAGGTATTTGCGTTGATATGGTTAATTGTGGTTCCTCCGGATTATGAAACCCGCTTTTGCGCTAACCTTTTCTGCGACCGGAATTTCCCTTCAACACCATTCGGATGGTGAATGGTACGACATTGGCAATGCGCCCCTTTCAGCCCCTGATCTGAGTGACCAGATCAAAGCCCTGCACGACAAGGCCTTTGCGCTGGAAAACGACCTGAGCTGCAAATTGATGCTGCCCGCAGATCAGGTGCGGTGTCTGGCTCTGCCCACCGAGGGCCAAAGCGATGATCAGATCAAGTCCGAGGTCCAAACCGCCCTGGCCGAGGCAACGCCGTATGACCTGAGCGACTTGTGCTATGACAGCGCAACCGAGGGGCCAACCACCTTTGTCGCTGTCGTCGCGCGCGAGACGCTGGACGAAGCGCAAGGCTTTGCCGCGCAACACGGATTCGTGCCGGTCGCCTATAGTGCCACAACAACCAACGCCGAGTTTCCGCGTGACCCCGTCTTTGACCTATGCAACACGCCGCCAGTCACTGCGCACGCGCCCGAACCCGAAAGCCCTCCAGTTCATGCCATAGCGGATGACGCGGCGCCTACAGCGTTCCGCTCTCCTGAGCCTGATACGGCTGCAATCGCGTTACCTCCCACATCGAACAAAGGGCAGCGTTGGGCGATTCCTGCGATTGCCGCGTTGATTTGCGTTGGGGTTGGTGTCTGGGCGTGGTCTCTGATCGGGGCGGACCCAGATAACGACACGTCTACCGAAAACGATACGGCCGAACTGTCTGCACCGCAGCCTCAGGACACTTTACTGCCTGAGACGGATCCAGAGCCTGAAACCGAAATCGCGGCGACACCGGCAGCGGAAGAAGAACCAGAACCTGAAGCCCAGCCAGAATTGTCCCCGACAGATGCCGCCATTCTCGAAGCGTTGAAAGTCGCGCCGATGCCTGTGGAACAGATTGCACAGGACCCCGAAGCGCAAAGCGACATCGAAGAGGTCGCAGGCACCCTGGTGGAAGCCCCTGAAGTGCCGACTACCCCGGCATTGGTGCCCGAGGATGACCTCTACCTCGCATCGATTCACTCCTCGGATCTGTCCAGCGACGCGATTGCCCTGCCCGACCAAGGCAGTTTCGATACGGATGCCGCCTTTGAACGCATCCCCGGCCCCGCAATCGCAGGCGCGCAATACGAACTGGACGAACGTGGCTTGGTCGTACCGACACCAGAAGGCGCGCTGTCGCCCGAAGGGATCGTGGTTTATCAGGGGCGTCCGTCCAAGGTCCCGCCTGATGTACCGGTGCGGTTCGAAGACGAACCCGTGGTGGATGAGGTCAACCAAAGGCTGGCCGAACTCCGCCCCCGGCCCCGCCCCGGCAATCTGGTCGAGAATTTCGAACGAACGCAATTGGGCGGGCGCAGTCTTGAAGAGCTTGCGGTCGTGCGACCCAAGTTGCGCCCCGAAAGCCTGCAGGTAAGGCCCGAGGTCGACGATACACCAACCGCTTTGGCCGTGGTCCGCGTGCCCCGCCCCAAATTGCGGCCTGCGCGGGCCGTGGCCTCGGCCAGTGCGAGCGGATCAAATCTGGGGTCAACCGCCGCAGTAGCCTCCGGCAATGACGACGCCGGGTCGTTCCAACCGAAATCCGTGGCTCCGAAAATCCCGACAACGGCCTCGGTCGCGCGGCAGGCCACAATCGACAATGCCCTGAACCTGCGCAAGCTGAACCTGATCGGCGTCTATGGCACCCCGGCCAATCGCCGTGCCCTCGTCCGGCTTCCGAGTGGGCGGTACAAAAAGCTCAAGATCGGCGACAGGATCGACGGAGGCAAGGTCATCGCCATCAGCGACAGCGAGTTGCGGTATCAGAAGAAGGGCCGCAACCTGACATTGAAAATGCCGCGTGGCTGAAGGCGATCCGTATTTTAAGACTGTCAAGGCTGGGTACGAACAAGCGGCTCCCCAGTTGATTCCGGCCTATGACGGTCTTTCTCCTACCGAAGTCCTGCACCCCGTTCTGGATCACTTGCCGGATACCGGAGCGAGCGTTCTGGATGTGGGCGCTGGCACTGGAACGGTGGCGCGTTGGCTGGCCAAACGAGGCTGCGACGTGACGGCGATCGAGCCAGTCGATGCCTTTAGAAACCACGCTATTTGCGGTGACGGCGCGCAATCGGTTCGATGGCTTGATGCTTGTCTGCCAAGACTAATCGCTCTGAAAGACGACGTCGCGTTCGACACCATTCTGGTCATCGGAGTCCTGCATCACCTGCCCCCGCGCGACCAACACATGGCGATCCGCGTCCTGTCTAAACGCCTGAGACCGCAAGGGCAGATGATTTTGTCGCTCAGACATGGCCCCTGCCCGCCGGACCGACCCGGTTTTGTGATTTCGGACGACGCCATCGTTGATCAATCGGTAGGTTCAGGCCTGCGGGTTCACCACAGGTCCCGAACCTCATCGATACAACCGGCGAACCGGCGCGCCGGTGTGACCTGGACGTGGCTGGTCTTTGGCGCAGCTTAGGCCGCCGAAATCTCACCACTTTCGATCTGTTCGCGTTCGATGGATTCGAACAAGGCCTGAAAATTACCCTCACCGAACCCATCATCGCCCTTGCGCTGGATGAACTCGAAAAAGATCGGGCCGATCACGGTTTTTGAGAAGATCTGCAGCAGAATCCGCGTCTCTCCCCCATCCACAACGCCTTCACCGTCGATCAGAATGCCGTGCTTCATCATCCGATCCAGCGGCTCATCATGGTCCGTCACCCGGTCTTTGGACATGTCATAATAGGACTGGTTCGGACCCGGCATGAACTTCAACCCGTTCTCGGCAATGGCATCGGTCGAGGCATAGATGTCCTCGCTGCCCACTGCGATGTGCTGAATACCCTCGCCCTTGTACTTTTTCAGATAAGAGACGATCTGACCGGTTTCACCCCGATCCTCGTTGATCGGGATACGGATGCGGCCACAGGGCGATGTCAGGGCGCGGCTAAAGAGACCGGTGAACTTGCCCTGAATGTCAAAAAACCGGATTTCGCGAAAGTTGAACAGGTCGCCATAGAACTTGAACCACTTGTCCATATTCCCCTTGTAGACATTATGGGTGAGGTGATCGAGATAAAAGAACCCTTCGCCGCGCGGTTTGGATTCCTTGATCCACGCGAATTCATTATTGTAGGGCGAGGTATCGTAATACTGGTCGATAAAGTAGATCAGCGATCCGCCAATCCCTTTTATGGCCGGGACATTCATCGTCTTGTCCGCGCTGTCATATGGCTCCGCCCCTTTTGCGACGGCATGGTCATAGGCTTTCTGCGCATCCACTACCCGCCAGCCCATCGACGGTGCGCAAGGCCCGTGTTCCGCGACGAACTTGTCGGCATAGCTTTCCGGGTCCGCGTTCAGGATGTAGGTGACATCGCCCTGCTGCCATAGCTCGACCAGAGGTTTGGTTTTATGGCGCGCGACCAGATCGAAACCCATTTTCGCGAACAGATCACGCAGTTCCTGCGGTTCGGGATGAGCGAACTCGACAAACTCAAACCCGTCGGTGCCTGCCGGGTTTTCCGGGCTGATGACAGATTTTGGGGCGTTGTGCGGGAAAGGACCCATGGCGCGTCTCCTTCGAAAACAGGAATTTCTTTGCTGATTCCAAAATACGCCTTAACCAGTGCTGTTTCCGCGCATTGTTTTCATGTAAACTCAAGAAGTGCGCGCAAACTGCGCATGAATGAGCTGAAACATGAGATATTGCCGCAAATGCTTGATGCAACCGATACACGCCTGCTTTCAGCGCTGCAAAAGGACGCGCATCTGACCGCTCATCAATTGGGTGAGCTGCTGAACCTGTCCCCCAGCCAGGCAGGCCGCCGTCGTCAGCGCCTTGAGGCCGAGGGTTATATCACCGGTTACGCAGCCCGGCTGGATCCGCTGAAACTGGGTCTGCAGGTTCAGGGGTTTGTTCAGGTTCACCTGGGCACCCATGGCCCCGATCAATCCGCCAGCTTTGCCCGAATGGTTAACACCCAGCCCGAGATTACCAGCGCCTGGACCATGACCGGCGAGGCAGATTATCTGCTTCACGTCTATTGCCACGATCTTTCTGCACTCAACAGCTTGCTTCACGAGGTGATCCTGCCGCATCCTGCAGTAGCAAGGGTACAAAGTCAGATCGTGATGGACCAACTCAAACGCGACGCACCCCTGCCAACCTGAGCGGGCAACGAGGGCATAGATGGACGATTTCCTATATCAGGCTTCAATTTACCTGGCTGCGGCCGTGATCGCCGTGCCCCTGTCGGCGCGGCTGGGCCTTGGATCGGTTCTTGGTTATCTGGCGGCGGGCCTGATCATCGGCCCCGTGCTTGGCCTTGTCGGCGCCGAAACCGAAAACCTGCAGCATGTTGCCGAGTTCGGTGTGGTGATGATGCTGTTCCTGATCGGGCTGGAACTGGAACCGCGCGCCCTTTGGGACATGCGAGACAAACTGTTGGGTCTTGGCGGGCTTCAGGTTCTGTTGTCCACAGCCGTTATTGCCGGTGTGGCCATATATGCAAACCATCCGTGGTCTGTCGCACTGGCGGTCGGTCTGACCTTGTGTTTGTCTTCTACCGCGATTGTGCTGCAAACCCTGTCTGAAAAGGGCCTGATGCAGACAAACGGGGGGCGCGCGACCTTTTCGGTTCTGTTGACGCAGGATATCGCCGTCATCCCGATCCTGGCCCTGCTGCCACTGCTGGCTCTGCCTGCGATACCCCATATCGAGGCAGACGGCTCTATCGACCGGGGCGCGGGGCAACTGCTTGACGCCGGGCATCACAGCCTGTCTCTGGTCGAAGGATTGCCGGGCTGGGCTGTCACTCTGGTCACAATCGGCGCGATTGCCTTTGTCATTCTGGCGGGCGTCTACCTGACCCGACCACTTTTCCGGTTCATCCACGCAACCCGCCTGCGCGAGATGTATACGGCGCTGGCGCTGATGATCGTGGTCGGGATTTCGTTCCTGATGACACTGGTCGGCCTGTCCCCCGCTCTGGGCGCGTTTCTGGCGGGTGTGGTTCTGGCCAGCTCGGAATTCCGCCATGAAATGGAAAGCGACCTTGAGCCGTTCAAAGGCCTGTTTCTGGGGCTGTTCTTCATCACGGTCGGCGCAGGGATCAACGTCGCCTATTTCTTCAACGACCCGTTTGACCTGATCGGTCTGGCCCTGCTGGTCATCCTCGTGAAGGGGATCATCCTCTATCTGGTTGGGAAGGCCTTCAAGCTGAAAGGCCGCGATCACTGGTTGTTCACCTTGGGACTGGCCCAGGCGGGTGAGTTCGGCTTTGTCCTTCTGGCGTTCTCGACGCAGCAGAATGTCATCCCGACGGACCTGTCACAAAAACTGCTGATGATCATTGCCCTGACCATGCTGATCACCCCGCTTCTGTTCATCATCTACGACCTTCTGTCCCGCAGGATGGCACACACAAACGCGGCTCAGGAACCTGACGAGATCGACGAAAAAGGCCCTGTGATCATTGCCGGAATCGGGCGGTTTGGTCAGATCGTCAACCGGCTGGTCCGCGCCAGCGGCTTCAAGACTGTTGTTCTGGACCACGATATCGAAACGATCCAACTGATGCGTAGATTTGGCGTCAAAGGCTTTCTGGGCGACCCGACCCGGCCAGAGCTGCTGCGCGCGGCAGGGCTTGAGAAAGCCTCGGTGCTTGTCGCCGCGATGGATGATCGAAAGACAGTGACGCGCTTGGTCGGCTACGCCCGCCGCCAGCGCCCCGATCTGCACATCATTGCGCGGGCGCATGACCGGACCCATGTGTACGAACTGTATCAGGCCGGGGCCAATGACATCGTGCGCGAAATGTTCGACAGTTCTCTGCGCGCGGGTCGCTATGTGCTGGAGAATATAGGGCTGAGCGAATACGAGGCGGCGCAGGCCGAACAGACCTTCTATCACCATGACCGGACGTCGGTGCGTGAGTTGGCCGAGCTTTGGGTTCCTGGCATGCCAACGGCCGAGAACTCAAAATACATCGAACGCGCGCAAAAGCTTGAGAAGGATCTCGAAACCGCGCTGCTGGAACTGGCCGAGCAGCATGCCAAGGATTCTGCCTGACCGAAGCGAATGCCCGGTCAGGCGTTGACGTTACCCGTCCGAGACACCGGCCTCGGCGAAGGTTGCCATGCCCGAATGGCAGGCAACCGCGCTTTTGAGAATGTTGATCGCAAGCGCGCCGCCAGACCCTTCGCCCAGACGCAGGCCAAGGCTCAGCAGCGGCTCCTTGCCCAGTTTTGACAGCATCGCCGCATGCGCGCCTTCAGCGCTCTGGTGTCCTGCCACAGCGTGATCCAGCGCCGAGGGCGAGATACGCGCCAGACAGGCCGCGGCTGAGGTGCAGATGAAACCGTCCAAAATGACCGGGATACGCAACACACGGGCCGCCGCAATCGCTCCGGCCATGGCCGCGATCTCGCGCCCGCCGAGGCAGCGCAGAACCTCCAACCCGTCGTCACTGCCATGCAGAGCAACACCTTCGGCCACCACGCGGGTCTTGTTGGCAAGCCCCGCATCGTCGACACCTGTCCCGCGACCGGTCCAATCGGCAGCCTCACCTCCGAACAGGGCGCAAGCGATTGCAGCGGCGGGCGTGGTATTGCCAATCCCCATCTCGCCAACCACCAGCAGATCGGACTGAGGGTCCACGGCCTGCCAGCCGGTCTGCAGCGCGCTCAGCAACTCGGCCTCACTCATGGCTGGGGCTTGGGTGAAATCCGCTGTCGGACGATCCAGATCCAGCGCGTGGACATCCATCTTGGCGCCCGCCGCCTTGGCCAATTGGTTGATCGCAGCACCGCCATGTTCAAAATTCATCACCATCTGCACGGTTACTTCGGGCGGAAACGCGGATACGCCCTGCGCCGTGACCCCGTGGTTGCCGGCAAAGACAATCACCTGAGGGGCCGCAACCAGCGGTCGCGCATCCCCGCGCCACGCCGCATACCAGATCGCCAGATCCTCAAGCCGCCCCAGCGCGCCCGGAGGTTTGGTCAACTGACCATTGCGTTCAGCCGCGCCATCCGCCGCCGCCATGTCCGGCCCTTGGGCGCTGGTCAACGCGTCGCGGAACGTGTTCAAATCATTCAGTTCAGGCAGCATCAAAGCCTCATTGCATCAGAGTGGTCCTGCGTGTTTAACCGAAGCACTGAATCCAACAAGACCCCGAAAGGCGCGGAAGTGCAAAAAAACGACACCAATCCGGTTTCCGCATGGGATATCCCGCTGGCGCTGGTCTTGTTGACGCGCCTGCCCCTGCCCCGCCTGCCCGAGAGGGTCTTTGCCCGCCAGGCGCAAGCGGCTTGGGCCTTTCCCGTCGTTGGTCTTGTGATTGGCGCATTGGTTTGCCTCATCGGCTGGCTTGCACTGGCATTCTCGGTTCCGCCTTTCATTTGCGCGGTGTTGCTGGTCGCGGCTCTGACCATGACGACGGGCGCAATGCATGAGGACGGGCTGGCCGATACATTTGACGGCCTATGGGGCGGGTTCACGCCCGAACGCCGGTTGGAGATCATGAAAGACAGCCATATCGGCACATATGGCGTTCTGTCCCTGATTGGCGCGCAGCTGATGCGGGTTGCAGCAATCGCCGCGCTTTTGTCGGCCGGCGCGTTTATGGCGATTATTGCCGCCTGCGTGGTATCCCGCGCGTTCATGCCGGTATTGATGGCTGTACTGCCCAATGCACGAAAGTCAGGTCTCAGCCATTCCGTCGGGGCTCCGTCGGTGTTCCCAGTCTTGGTTTCGCTCGCTCTGGCGGTTCTGACAGGAGTGTTCCTGATCGGTGCGCAGGTCATTTTGCCCGCCCTATGCGCCGCGCTCGTTGTGGGTGCGCTGGCCCTCGTGGCAAAGGCCAAGATAGGCGGCCAAACCGGAGACATCCTCGGCGCGTCTCAGCAATTGGCCGAGATCACCTTTTTGATCGCACTAACAGCGCAGCTTTAAGACACCCCGCCGGTTTCGATCCGCAGGGTGCAGCCGCAATGCTTGCAATGCACTGCGTCCGGATCATGCCGGAACAGCCCGCAGCTGGGGCACTTGTGGCGCACTTTCTGCGGCATGAAAATCGCCTGCGCGAGGCGCACAAACAGAGCAACCCCAACCACCATGATAAACACCGAGAACAGCTTGCCCCACGGCGTCGACAGGGTAATGTCACCAAACCCCGTCGTCGTCAGGGTCGCCATGGTGAAATACAGCGCGTCAATATAGGGGTTCTGAGCGTCCTCGGGGATGAAAAAGACAAGAACCGCTGTCGAAGTTGCAAACACGAAGACCAGCAGATTGATGGCCGCGATGACCGCATCTTCATGCGTGCGGAAAAAGGTGCTGTCGCGCCGCAAATCCCACAACAGATGGTACGAATGGATCAACCGAAGGGCGCGCAGGATACGAAGGAATGCGAGGTTGCCGGTCAGAAACGGGTCGAGGATCAGCGACGCGATCACCACAATATCCGCCAGCGTATAAATCTTGCGCAACAGCTTCCAACGGTCTTTGGCGATCCACATTCTGGCTGAAAAATCCAGAAGGATAATAAAGCCAACCACCCAACTGATAGCAGTCACCCATGGGCCATGCGGAAAATGCGCGGTGGCGACAAAGAAGATGATCGTGACCACATCAAACAGGATCAAACCATAGCGGAACCAGACCGAAATCGGGGCCTTTCCGATATATAGGAACTTGACCGTCTTCTTCATGCCGAACCGGTATCTGCTTGCATCTACAGAAAAACTAACCGGTTTTCACCAATCCACCAAGCAACGAAAAAAGCCGCCCCGATGCCGGAGCGGCCCTGCTGTTTCAATCGTCGTGGACTTAGGCGGCAGCGGCGCGCGAGGTCAGGACGTCATCAACCTGCTTGGCGGCAGAAATCTCTCCGTCTCCGGACACGGCGGCGACTTCGCGGGTCAGACGTTCCAGCGCTGCTTCGTACAACTGACGCTCGGAATAGCTTTGTTCGCGCTGGTCATCGGTGCGGTGCAGGTCGCGAACCACTTCTGCGATCGAGATCAGATCGCCTGAGTTGATCTTTTGTTCATATTCCTGCGCGCGACGCGACCACATGGCCCGTTTGACCTTGGCCTTGCCCTTCAGCGTCTTCATCGCCTGGCTGATCACATCCGGCGAGCTGAGCGAACGCAGACCGGATTCGGTCACCTTGTTTGTAGGCACCCGCAGGGTCATCTTGTCTTTCTCAAAAGAGATGACGAACAATTCGAGCGAAAATCCAGCGACGTCCTGCTCTTCGATCGAAATGATCTGACCCACACCATGGGCGGGGTAGACGACATAGTCGTTCGGGCGGAACTCAAGCTTTTTCGACTTCGACATTCAATTCATTCCTTGGTTTTGGACCGGGATGCGAACAACAAAAAAACCACGCTCGGGGCCTGTTGTGGCCCCGGCAGGCGGTCTGTTTGTCACTAATTCAAAACTCCAAAGCGAGCATACTTACGGAGCACATCCCAATCTCAGTCATCATGTAAGGACGGAGTATATCACAAAAATGCGACACTCGAAAGTTTACCTTGGGGAAATTTTAAGCAATCACCCTATAATCAACAGGCTAACCCGCGCTAGCCTATGCCACAGGCAAACATAAACGGCACGAATCGCTTATCCGCCTTCACCCGGAGCTTCGGAGAAGTACTTCTCCATCTTGCCTTCTTCGCCGTCGCGCTCTTCCGCCTCGGGCAATGGGTCTTTCTTGGTGACAATGACCGGCCACATTTCCGAGAATTTGCGGTTGAATTCAACCCAGCTTTCCATGCCCGGTTCAGTGTCGGGGCGGATAGCATCAGCCGGGCATTCGGGCTCACAGACGCCACAGTCGATGCATTCGTCAGGGTGGATGACCAGCGTATTCTCACCTTCGTAGAAACAGTCCACTGGGCACACTTCCACACAGTCGGTGTATTTGCAGCCGATGCAGTTTTCGGTAACGACGTAGGTCATGTTCAGAATCCCAATTAGATTTGGCGTCTAGCTAGTTCAGTCCGGGTTCGGCTTCAAGATGTGGGGCCGTTCGGGGTGCGAGAAAGATCAAGCGCGCGCCGATCTTTCTTGGTTGGACGACCTTTTCCTTCAAATGACGGGTTTCTAGGGGGTATGTCCTGTTTTTCCGTCATATCGAAGTACAATGTTTGCGCCTCGGGGGCCGGACCGCGGCGGTCGCCGAGCTTTTCAACGCGCACGACCCTGACGATTTTCCCCTGTGGAAAGGTCAGAACGTCCCCGGGCACTACTGTCTGGGCGGGTTTCAGCACCCGGTTTCCGTTCAGCCTGACATGGCCGCTGCTGACCTGTTTCGCCGACAGGCTGCGGGTCTTGAAGAACCGCGCCTGCCAGAGCCATTTGTCGATCCGCAGCTTGGCCTGATCCATGACGGATCAGTTGCCGCCCTTCAAACCCATCAGCGCTGCTGCAAACGGGTTGTCGGGGTCGATCGCCTTTTCCTTCTTCGGAGGCCGCGACGAGAAGGATTTTGCGCCCTGCGGCTTGCCGCCCTTCTTGCCTTGCGGCTTGCGGCCGTCCTGAGGTTTCCCACGCGGCTTGCCTTTGCCCTGCCCCTGCTCGCGGCGCGGGCCACGGTTCTGCTGGCGCTGGCGGCCCCATGTGAAAGTGAAGAACACCTCGACCTCGGGCTCGTCACTTGCGGGTTCTGCGACCGGGGCCTCGGCTGGCGCCTCGGTGCTTTCGGTGGCCTCGGCTGGCGCCTCGGCGGGTGCGGCGACCTCATCGGTCGATGCCTCAACGGCCGGGGTTTCATCGACGGCGGGTTGTTCTTCCGCTGGAGTTACAGGGGCCTCGGCAGGTGCGGCCTTGACCTTTTCACGCTCGCCGCGTTCGGCCTTGTAGCCCAGTCCCTGCATCAAGTCCGCGAACTGATCCAGCGTCATGCCGGTGATCGACAGCATGTCGGGCTTGGCTTCAAAGCCACCCCGGCTGTCCTCAGAGCGCAGCATATCGGCCAGACGTTCCAGCATGTCGATCCGGATCGAGCGATCGCCAGCATCGCGGTAACCGCACATCGTGTCATAGCCTTGCGGCGCATCCTTGGCGACCGGTACGGTGACCAGACCCGGAGGCGGCGCTTCGGGGAATTCCTGCAAACCGCTGGACAATGCCCACAGAACCAGACGCAGGCGCGTCGGCGCAGGCTTCAGCAATAGTGGCATGAAGATGGTGAATTGACCAAAACGGATGCCATGCTTGCGCAGCGCGCCACGAGCGTCCTGATCCAGATCTTTGACCTCTTGCGCGACCTGCGCACGGGGCAGCACGCCCAGCGCCTCGACCATGCGGAAGGCAAAACCTTTGGCCAGACCGGACAGTTCCTCGTCCCGCGACAGGTTCAGCAGCGGCTCGAACAGTGCGGCCACTTTGCGGTCGATGAAGTGCTGCAGACGGCGCTGCACCTTCTGTTCGACGTCCGGCCCTGCGGCCTCATCCACAAAAACCTCGACCATCGGCTTGAGAGGCTCTGCCCCGGCAACCAGTTTGCCGACAGCGTATTCGCCCCACATCAGGCCACCCTGATCGGTAAAATCAATTTCGGTATCGGGTGCATTGTAGAAGCGATCGGCACGCAGATGGAATTGCGGTGCCAGTGCTTGCAGCGAGGCCGACTTGAGCGCTTTCGCCTCAGCCCCTTGCGCGCTTTTGTCCGGTGTAAACCGGAACCCTTCCAAACGACCGACGAATTCGCCTTCGACGGTCACTTCACCCTTGTCATTTACTTCGGCCAAAAGGGCCTCCTTCTGTTTGAGCCGGCGCAACAAAACGGATGTGCGCCGGTCCACAAATCTTTGCGTCAGACGATCATGCAGAGCGTCCGACAACCTGTCTTCTACAGTGCGCGTTTCGCCGCGCCAATGCGATTCGTCACGGACCCAGCCGTTTCGTTGCGCAACATATGTCCAAGTGCGAATATAAGCCAACCTTTTGGACAACGCATCTATATCTCCGTCCGTCCGGTCGATCCGGCGGATTTGCCGCGCCATGAAGTCGTCCGGTATCGCGCCGCGCTCGTGCAAATGGCCGTAGATCACCTCGAGCAGGCTGGCATGTTCCGAATGGCTGATACCCCGAAAATCGGGAATTCGGCACACATCCCATAGCAAACGGATCGACGGGCCATCGCTGGCGCGGGCTGCGACCTCGGTCACTTGAGACAGCGATTTCAGCACGTTCAGGTCGTCTGCAGGGCGGGCCTTGGTCAGATGTTCATCATTCGGGCTGACCTCAAGCGATGTGATCAGCGCGTCGATCGAGCCGAACCGCAGGGCGGCATTCCGCCAGTTCAGCTTTTTCATCGGCGTAAAGCGGCTGTCCATGATCGCCTGCGCAACGCCCTCGTCCAGCGGCGGGGCCTCGCCGGTCACACCGAAAGTGCCATCCGACATGCCCCGGCCTGCCCTGCCTGCGATCTGGGCCAGCTCATTGGGGGCCAAGGGGCGCATTCGGCGACCGTCGAATTTCGTCAGCGAGGAAAACGCCACGTGGTTCACATCCAGGTTCAGGCCCATCCCGATGGCATCGGTCGCCACCAGATAGTCGACCTCACCATTCTGATAGAGGTCGACCTGCGCGTTCCGCGTGCGCGGGCTAAGCGCGCCCATCACAACGGCCGCCCCACCCTTTTGGCGGCGCAAAAGTTCGGCGATGGCATAGACGTTTTCGACCGAGAACCCGACAATTGCGCTGCGCGGGGGCATTCGGCTGATCTTTTTCGATCCCGAATACACCAGCTGAGACATCCTTTCGCGCCGGACAAATTGCGCCTCGGGCACCAGTGCCGCAATTGGGCCGCGCATGGTGTCGGACCCCAGAAACAGCGTCTCGCTCGTTCCGCGCGAGCGCAGCAGCCGGTCGGTAAATACGTGGCCGCGTTCGGGATCGACGCAAAGCTGGATTTCATCAATCGCGACGAAATCCGCGCCCATGCCTTCGGGCATCGCCTCGACCGTGCAGACCCAGTATTGCGTACGCGGTGGTACGATCCGTTCCTCACCCGTCACCAGCGCCACGACCGAGGGGCCGCGAATGGCGACGATCTTGTCATAAACCTCACGCGCGAGCAGACGCAGAGGCAGGCCGATGACACCTGTCCGGTATCCCAGCATGCGTTCTATCGCGTAGTGAGTTTTACCTGTGTTCGTTGGGCCAAGTACGGCCACTACTCGGGATGACCCGCTCACCTTTGCCCCCAGCGTCCTGAGACTTACAGCGCCTTGCCTTCAACCTGAGGCTTCAGCCGATTCAAGGCATTGGTTACTTCTTCATGATGGGGATGTATAGCCAACGCGCGGGAATAAGCCTCAAGCGCCTGATCGGGTTTGCCGACGACCTCGAAGATCAGGCCCAGACCGTAAATAGCCTGATAGTTGTTCGGGTTGAGGGTCAGCGCATGTTCCAGATCAGCCGCAGCCATTCCAAACCGGTCGATGCCGAAAAAGGCCGAGGCCCGCGCGTGCCAGCCTTCGGCAAACTCGGGCGCGTGGTCGGTCAACGCGGTGAGGTGTTCTATCGCAGTCTCGATATCGCCGTCGTCCAGTGCGTCGCGCCCCCGCTCAAGCAACAGATCGGCCGAGGGTGAACCGGATTGCGACCATAGCGCCTGCAACTGCCGATCGAGACCGACGGCTTGCTCCGGGGTTGCCGCTGTCAGCTGTCTCAACAGCGCCTCTTCGTCGCGGGAATCCGCTTGTTGCGCTCCACCACTGGTGGAAAACGTGACTAGCACGACAAGTGCCGCAACGGTACCTTTGAGATTGTTGATTGCAATACCCATAACAATGGTCAGTGTAGCGTTGCGACCGGGGATGTCCATTCACGGCGCATAAACAATATGAGGAAAAGCATGAGCGAGATTCTTGAAAAGGCTGCGGCCGCGCTGAATGAAAAGCTGGCTGGCGGTGGCTTTGATGCGTCCGCCAAGTTTGCAATCGCCGATCTGGGCGCGATTGTTCTGGACGGCGACGGTGCCCGCGTCAGTGATGACGATGCCGACGTGACACTCAGCGCGGATGCGGACACGTTCGAACAGATTCTCAGCGGCGATCTGAACCCGACCGGTGCGTTCATGTCCGGCAAGCTGAGCGTCGACGGTGACATGGGAATCGCCATGCAGCTTGCATCGGTACTGGCCTGATGGAGTACTCGCCGGCCCCCTTTTATGATGACGTGGCCGGCGACCCCGCCGGTGGTACAGCCCATTGGGTCCACACCGCCGACGGCAAACGCATCCGTGTCGGGCATTGGCTGCCCGAGGATGCAAAGAACGGCACGGTATTCCTGTTTCCGGGCCGCACCGAATATATCGAGAAATACGCCAGCACCGCGGGGGAATTCCTGAACCGCGGATTCGCCGCCCTCGCCGTCGACTGGCGCGGACAGGGCTTGGCCGACCGCATGCTGGACGAACCCCGCATCGGGCATGTCGAAGAGTTCACCGACTACCAACATGACGTCGCCGTGGTGCTAGAACTGGCGGAGACACTGGACCTGCCGCGCCCGTGGTACGTGATCGGACATTCGATGGGTGGCGCAATCGGCCTGCGCGCGGTCATCCAGCACGATTGCTTTGCCGCCTGCGCGTTCACCGGGCCGATGTGGGGCATTTTCTTCGTGCCGATCATGAAACCCCTCAGCCGTATGACCGCCTATTGGGGCACGGCGCTGGGGTTGGGGGAACGTACCCCCCCGACAACAACCTTAACCAGCTATGTTCTGGCGGAACCGTTCGAGGGCAACTCGCTGACGCGCGACCCGGACATGTTCAAAATGATGCAGGATCAACTGAAGGCGCACCCCGAGCTGGCGCTTGGTGCCCCGTCCAACCAATGGCTGCGCGAAGCCCTCAGCGAATGTGAATGGCTGATGGCGCAACCGGCGCCGGACACCGCCTGCCTGACCTATCTGGGCAGCCACGAACAGATTGTTGACCGCAAGGCGATCCGGGCCCGGATGGCCAACTGGCCCAACGGCCGTCTGGTCGAGATCCCCGATGGCGAGCATGAGGTGCTGATGGAAGCCCCCGAGGTTCGCAATCCGGTTCTGGACGAGCTGACCGCGCATTTCCTGGCAAATCGCCCCTAAGGCCTCCGCACGACACTGATCTTGACTGGCGGCTTGTGATCCGGGCGCGCCAGCCCTAGATGTTTGGCAACAAAGCTAATCAGAGGTGTTCCATGCGCGACCTGCCCTTTCCTGTCCGTGATGCAAATGCAGTCGGCGGTGCCGATAATCTTGGCAACCTGCCCGAATGGGACCTGACCGACCTCTATGCCTCGGAAGAAGCGGCCGAGCTGACGCGGGATCTGGACTGGCTTGAGGGCGAATGCGCCTCATTCGCGGCGGATTACGAGGGCAAACTGGCCGATCTGGACGCCGCAGGCCTGCTGACCTGCGTGTATCGCAACGAAAAGATCAACGCCATCGCCGGTCGGATCATGTCCTTCGCCGGTCTGCGCTATTACCAACTGACCACCGATGCCGACCGCGCCAAGTTCCTGTCGGACATGCAGGAAAAGATCACCGTCTTCACCACCCCTCTGGTGTTCTTCACGCTTGAGATCAACCGCATCGAAGACGACGTGCTGCAGGCGCATTTTGCGGCCAACACTGATCTTGCACGCTATGAGCCCGTCTTCCGCCGTATCCGCGCGATGAAACCCTACCAACTGTCTGACGAGCTTGAGAAATTCCTCCATGACCTCGGCGTGGTCGGCGACGCGTGGGAGCGTTTGTTCGATGAAACCATCGCGGGCCTGACCTTCACCGTCGACGGCGAAGAGCTGAACATCGAAGGCACCCTGAACCTTTTGACCGAACAGGACCGCAGCAAACGCGAGGCGGCCTCGCGCGAGTTGGCCGCCGTCTTTCAGGACAACATCAAAACCTTCGCCCGTGTCCACAACACGCAGGCCAAGGAAAAAGAAATCGTAGACCGCTGGCGCAACATGCCGAGCGCACAGACCGGTCGCCACCTGTCGAACGACGTCGAGCCCGAAGTGGTCGAAGCCCTGCGCGAAGCTGTCGTCGCCGCCTACCCCAAGCTGAGCCACCGCTACTATGAGCTCAAACGCAAATGGCTGGGTCTGGACGTGATGCAGGTCTGGGACCGCAACGCGCCACTGCCCATGGAAGACACCCGCATCGTCGGCTGGGACGAGGCCGAAAAGACGGTGATGGATGCCTACAACGCCTTTGATCCGCGTATGGGTGAGATTGCCTCGCCCTTCTTCTCGAAAGGTTGGATCGACGCGGCGGTGAAGCCGGGCAAGGCACCGGGCGCTTTCGCGCATCCGACCGTGACAGATGTCCACCCTTACGTGATGCTCAACTATCTGGGCAAACCGCGCGACGTGATGACATTGGCGCACGAACTTGGCCACGGTGTCCATCAGGTTCTGGCCGCCGATCAGGGCGAGATGCTGTCCTCGACACCGCTGACACTGGCCGAGACCGCCTCAGTCTTTGGTGAGATGCTGACCTTCCGCAAAATGTTGGACAAGGCCGAAACCAAGGAACAGCGCAAGGTCCTGCTGGCTGGCAAGGTCGAGGACATGATCAACACGGTCGTCCGTCAGATCGCCTTTTACGATTTCGAATGCAAACTGCACGCCGCCCGCCGCGAAGGCGAGTTGACCCCGGACGACATCAATGCCCTGTGGATGAGCGTTCAGGCCGAAAGCCTTGGGCCTGCGTTCGAATTCATGGAAGGGTATGAGACCTTCTGGGCCTACATCCCGCATTTCGTCCATTCCCCGTTCTACGTCTACGCCTATGCATTCGGAGACGGCCTCGTGAACGCGCTTTATTCGGTCTACGAAAGCGGCGCTGAAGGGTTCGAGGACAAGTATTTCGAAATGCTGCGCGCGGGTGGGTCAAAACACCACAAGGACCTGCTGGCCCCGTTCGGGCTGGACGCAAGCGACCCCAAGTTCTGGGACAAGGGCCTGTCGATGATCTCAGGCTTCATCGACGAACTGGAAGCGATGGAAGACTAAACGGAGCGCCCGGGCTGGCAACGGCCCGGGCCTTCTCAGATAGGCGTCAAACGTCTTTCAGGGCCTTCAGGCTCCGCTCTATGTCTTTGATCGCAACATCCAGATGCTTGCCACGCCAATCGCCGCCATTGTAGCCCAAATACAGCTTCTCCCACTGCTTGTTCAGGCTTTCAATCTGGGGGATCAGCTTTTTCGCTTTCGCAGGGTCCGTGGTCACAGTCTTGTCGAACAACTCAATCTGCGCGGCGAGTTTTTTGGCGACCTCCACTCTCTGGTTCGCAGCCTTCACATCAACCTCAAGCGCCTTTCGGGTCGCCGCGAATTTCTTGTTGGCGGAAACAACCATCGTTTCGAACTGCGAGATGGCCTGATTCACTTCTTTGGACAGGGTCGGCGTGTAGGCCCCGCTTCTGACGTCGGTCTTGACGTCCTGTTCGAACACAATCTCGGGCCGTTTCGGCAACGGGCCACCAAATTTCAAAGCTGCCAGAGTATTGGGGCCGATTTTGCCATCAGCCGACAGTTTGGCCTTTTTCTGAAACGCGCGGGTTTGCTTTTCGGTCAGAGGGCCAAAATCTCCGTCCTCTTCCAGTTTGGGCTTTGCGCCCGCTTTGTTCAAAAGTTTCTGCGCCTCGGCGACGTCCTTACCCTTGGAGCCCTTTTTCAAAACAGCCATCTGAATGCACCTTTTTAACCAAAACCAAAATACAAAATCTCAATGCGGTTTAAGGTGCCAACTATTGGCTGTCTTGACAAGTTTTAGGCAGCAAACGCGGGCAATCACTTCAACTGGCTATCTTTCGATCCGCGCCGGTTGATGCCTGACCTTTGCTGATATGTCCCATCCCGATCCTGTTGGCAGTCCAAACACAGCTTGACACCGGGCAGTGCTTGTCGGCGTTTTTCGGGAATGGGTTCTTCGCATTCCGCACAATGGGTCAAGCTTTCACCAACCGGCCGCTTTTGCGCCTGCATCCGCGCCAGTTCGTCGGAAATAGACGCCTCGATCTGTTCACTGACCGCACCATCTCGGGCCCAACCTCCGGCCATGGGACCTCTCCTTTTATGTGTGCAATACAGGATACGCGCGGCAGGCAACGTCTGGCAAGTCAGAGGGGAACGGCACCCGCGAACACGCGATCAATCATCTCTTGCGTCCCGCGCGAAAACTCCAGCGGGCACGGATAGGCCGCCCCCTCGCGGACCGAGCGGCAGAAGGCCTCAACCTGCAGTTTATAGTGATCGTCGCCGGGAAACCGGGTCACCTGAACCTCAAGCCCCGGGCGATGCAGTTCAACCCGCGCCTCGCCGAACACCCGTGCGTTGAACGGAGCGGTCAGGCGGATGACACCGCCTTCGCCGTGAAACACCATCTCTTGATGCGGGTGCATCCGGATCGAGACATAGGCCGAATAGGTAAAGCCCGGGAATTGTGCGCGAATTTCGGTGAACGTGTCGATGCCGTCCTGCCAGCGGATCGCGGACTGTACTTCAGACGGCTCCTGTCCTGTGGCGAACCGCGCGCCACCGATCACATAGACCCCGATGTCCCGCAGCCCGCCCCCGCCGGTTTCCGCCCGATTGCGAATATTGGTCGTATCCTGCCGATTGTCGAAACTGAACGCGCCGGTCACATGAACCAGATTGCCAATGGCACCATCGGCGATCAGTTTCCTGACGAACTGCCACTGAGGGTGATGCACGATCATATAGGCCTCGGCCGCCAGCAACCCTGTCTGATCACGCTTTTCGATCAGCGCATCAAACTCAGCCGCCTGCATCGTCATCGGCTTTTCACACAGCACATGCTTACCCGCGTCCAGCGCCCTCAGGCTCCATTCAACATGCATGTGATTTGGCAGAGGGATATAGACGGCCTCGATCTTGGGATCATCCAGAAGTGCGTCGTAGCTGTCATAGACATTCAGATCTGGGCAAAACGCCTGAAACGGTTCGGCCTTGACCGGGCCTGAGGTCGCAAGCCCCGCCAAACGCGCCCCATCGGCTGCGTGGATCGCCGGAGCCATAAATTGCCGCGCAAACTTAGCAGCCCCCAGAACGCCAAATTGAACCGGTTTCTGCATCGCTTTCTCCCTGATCTTTGCGCTCGGTCTGCGTTCCAACTCAAGACCTAGCCAGGGCAAGTGTCAACACTCAATCAAAAATGGACTAGATATGGGGTGTAAGCTTTTGTTTTACATCATTTTGTAAAACAGCCCGCAGTGATCTGCGGGCTGTATGATCTTCACGCCTAGCGCGTCGCAAGCATGCCTTTTTCACGGGCCAGATCGCGCATTTTCTTTTGCAGCTTCTCGAACGCGCGGACCTCGATCTGCCGAATACGTTCGCGGCTGACGCTGTATTGCGTGCTGAGTTCCTCCAAAGTGACCGGCTGATCCATCAGGCGGCGCTGAGTCAGGATATCCTTCTCGCGATCATTCAACACCTCAAGTGCGGCTGCCAGCAGCTCACGCCGGGCGTCCAGCTCATCGCGTGCCTCGTAGTCGCCCGCCTGATCGGCGTCCTCGTCCTCAAGCCAGTCCTGCCACTGCATGGTGCCTTCGCCCTCGGACCCGACGGTCGCGTTCAGCGAGGCATCACCACCGGACATGCGGCGGTTCATGCTGATGACTTCTTCCTCGGTCACACCCAGATCATTGGCGATCCGTGCGACGTTTTCAGGGCGCAAGTCGCCCTCTTCCAGCGCACCGATGCGGGCCTTGGCCTTGCGCAGATTAAAGAACAGCTTTTTCTGTGCCGAAGTGGTGCCCAGTTTCACCATCGACCAGGACCGAAGGACATATTCCTGGATCGAGGCCCGAATCCACCACATGGCATAGGTCGCCAGTCGGAATCCTTTTTCAGGATCGAACTTCTTGACCGCCTGCATCAGGCCCACATTGGCCTCGGAAATCACTTCGGATTGCGGCAGACCGTAGCCGCGATAGCCCATGGCAATCTTGGCCGCAAGACGCAGATGCGACGTGACCATCTTATGCGCGGCCTCGGTGTCCTGCTCTTCGACCCAGCGCTTGGCCAGCATGTATTCTTCTTCCGGCTCCAGCAGAGGAAACTTGCGAATTTCCTGCATATAGCGGTTCAGGCCGCCCTCAGGCGTCGGCGCGGGGAGATTTGCGTAATTTGCCATTTTGATGTCCCTCCGACAAATGTTTAGTTCTTTAACATACGATATGGGTAAGGAACCCATCCCTTTCAAGAGGTACCGTTAACAGTTTGAAATTAAGCTTGGGTAAAGAAAAGCTAAGAAACTCTTACTCACAGGAGTTTGCGTATTATGACAGAGGGGTGCGCAGCGTTTCAATCAGGTCCTGCATGTCCTGCGGCAGATCCGCTTCAAATCGAAGGTTTTCGCCTGTCACCGGGTGCTCAAAGCCCAAGACGGCGGCATGCAACGCCTGACGCGGAAAGGCACGCACGGCCTCAGAGGTTGCCGCGCTGAACGCTTTGGCCGCCAATTTGCGCTTACCACCATAGACCGGATCACCAACCAGACCATGACCTGCATGGGCCATGTGCACGCGAATTTGGTGGGTACGCCCTGTCTCAAGCCAGCATTCCACCAGCGTCACCCCTGCCGGAGACCCAAACGTCTCGACCACACGCGCACGTGTCACGGCGTGCCGCCCACCGTGAAACAGAACCGCCTGTCTCTGACGGTCGGTTTTGTGCCGCGCAAGCTGAGTAGTCAGGCGCATGATGTTGCCCGGCTCGAAACTCACCCCTTTGACGCCCCGCAAGCGCGGGTCATTGGCATCCGGTACCCCGTAGCAGACCGCTCGGTAGTAACGCTCGACACTATGCGCCTCGAACTGTGCGGCCAGTCCATGATGAGCTGCATCCGATTTGGCGACCACAAGAAGCCCACTGGTTTCCTTGTCGATCCGGTGGACAATGCCGGGTCGTTTGACCCCGCCCACCCCGGACAAATCTGCCCCGCAATGGTGAAGCAGCGCATTTACAAGCGTCCCGCTCGGCGATCCCGGCGCAGGATGCACGACCATTCCGGCGGGTTTGTCGACCACAATCAGGTCGTCATCCTCGAATACCACCTCAAGCGGGATATCCTCGGGGCCGATATGGCTGTCTTCGGCCTCAGCAACCGTGATGACCACCACGGCTCCTTCCGCCACTTTGGCCTTTGGATCGCGCACCTCTGCCCCCTCGACCAGAACCGAGCCCTCTTCGATCAATCGCACCAGACGGGTGCGCGACAGGTTTTCCCCGGCTGGCACATCCCGCGAAAGCGCCTTATCAAGGCGAGGCGGCGGAGCGGCCGCGATCTGAAACTCAACCTGTCGGGTGCCCATGACTGTCCCTTCCGAACCCCAAGAAGAACCGCAGGAAACGCCGCAGCTGAGGCTGCTTCGGCGTATGGTCATGCTGCTGACCGCGGTGATGATTGGCGGGGTTCTATTGACATTCGCACTGATTGTCATCCGGCTATCGGACCGAACCCCGACCCTGCCCGATCAGATTGAGCTGCCAGACGGCGCCAAAGCTCAGGCCGTGACGATTGGAAACAACTGGTATGGCGTGGTCACCGACGATAACCGCATTCTGATCTTCGACAAAACCACCGCGAGACTGCGGCAAGAGATCGTGCTGGAGCCCTAGGCGCGCTGTGCGTCGGCTTGTTCAAAGACTTCCGCAAAGCTTTTGCGCAGGGCGGCATCCACATCTGCCATTGTCACCGGCAGCCCCAGATCAACCAGCGATGTGACGCCGTGTTCCCGAATGCCGCAAGGTACAATGCCCGAGAAATGGTCCAGCTCAGGCTCGACATTGATCGAAATGCCGTGAAAGCTGATCCACTTGCGTAGGCGCAGACCGATCGCAGCGATCTTGTCTTCTGCAGGCTGACCGGTGATCGTCAGCGGCTTGTCATCCCGCTGCACCCACACGCCGACGCGCCCGTCGCGAATCTCACCCTTGACGTTGAACTCATCCAATGCGGCGATCACCCAGGTCTCGAGCTGCTTTACAAACAGGCGCACATCGCGGCCCCGTTTGTTCAGATCCAGCATGACATAGGCCACCCGCTGACCGGGGCCGTGATAGGTGTATTCACCACCGCGCTTGCTGTCATAGACAGGGAACCGGTCAGGGTCGGTCAGATCCTGACGCCGTGCAGACGTACCCGCCGTGTAAAGAGGCGGATGTTCCAACAGCCAAACGCATTCATCGGCTTCGCCCGCAGCGATGGCTGCAACCCGCGCATCCATAAAAGCGACGGCCTCGGGGTAGTTGGTCAACCCATCTGTGATCTTCCATTCCATGCCTGCCTCATACCGTGCCGGACGGTTGAGAGAAAGAGGTCACGCGGCCTCTTCCAGACATTGCTTCAGGACATTGGCGTATGTCTCGGCCCCTTGCGCCCCCGTGGTCAGGTATTTCCCGGCAAACACCATCGAAGGCACGCCGGAAATGCCCCGACTGGTCCAGAATTGCTGTTTCTCCCGCACCGAGGCCTGATGATCCCCAGATGCCAACGCCGCCCGCGCGGCTAGCGGGTCCAGACCTGCGGCCTCAGCCGCGCCTGCAAGCACATCAATGTCCGAGACATCTTTCTGATTCGTAAAATACGCTTCGAAGAGCGCCAGTTTCAGCAGGTGCTGTCGCCCCTGCCCCTCGGCCCAGTCCAGCAACTGATGCGCCTGGAACGTATTCACCATGCGGCTGTTGTCGGTGAAATTGAAAGCAAAGCCAAGCTCTGCCCCGATCGAGGTCAATCGCTCGCGCGCCTGAGCGCTTTGTTCGACGGTGCTGCCGTATTTCTCCATAATGTGTTCACGCAGGTTCTGCCCTTCGGCTGGCATCTGCGGATTCAGCTCAAACGGATGCCATCTGAGCCGGGCAAGGACGTTTTGCTGCTGCAACGCCTGATCAAGCTGTTTGAAGCCGACGATGCACCAAGGGCATACGACGTCAGAAACAACATCAATCTGAACAACGGGACGGGTATCCGGGGTGGTCATAGGGGGCTCCTGCAGGATGGTTGGATTGTACAGATATGAATGCCGACGCGGAAATCAAACCGACGCGCTTTTGCCTCTTCACATCCGGGTTCCAAGCGTCTATACGCCGCGCTACCAAGTCATTGGCAGTGCGGTCGTGGCGGAATTGGTAGACGCGCAGCGTTGAGGTCGCTGTGGGGTAACTCCCGTGGAAGTTCGAGTCTTCTCGACCGCACCATTTAAAACAATGATTTAGATGTGGTTCATCAAAGCTAAAACAACTGCAATAGCAACCGGAATATAATTTTTGGCGGATCATTTGCCGTTTCTTTCTCAAACCACGCTTTAGATCGAACCATCGCCTTTTTGATACGGCTTTCCACAATTGTCCGAACGCTTCAGGCGTGGGGAATGATCGGATTTTCTCGTGCGCCAAAGGTTTCCGAAGTTTCAAATGGGTATGAAAGATCCATGTTTTTGGTTCGTCAGGGTCAACCACGGAACTGACCCGGCCCAACACACACCAATTTCGAATCGCCGGGACGGCCAAATCCTCATACAATCTCCGCGCCTGCACCTCTCTGTTTCCAAGCTGCAGCTAGCGGTCGTTTCAACCCTGCAATATTTGGCAGCCATTGTGACCATTTAAGAGAAAGCTTAACCAAATTTCACTAAATTGGCATACATTCGCCCAGTTGCAGAGTAACATTGTCCTACCAGTCTTGAGTGAGTGGTATGTTAACCGGTAACCCGGATCTGATCCGGGGACCCGTGAAGTGTATGGGTACGAGTCTGCCGTTCCGACCCCAAATCGGAACGGCAATTTCGTTTCAGGGCAATGTTTCCGGCAGCTCTGACGGCTTAGCACCCGAAATCACGCAGCCTCGAAGACCTAAAGCGCAGCCTTGACTTGCTCGGCGTGTTTGGCAATGACCTCGAAATCCCCCATCGTGCCGGGTGCGCGCAGGGGTTTGCCCTCATGCCGGGGCAGAATGTGGAAATGCAGGTGGAAGACCTCCTGCCCCCCTGCCGCTTCGTTGAATTGCTGAATCGTGATTCCACCTGCATCAAACGCCTGTTTGGCGGCGCGTGACAGTTTCTGCACGGTTGCCATGACGGCGTTCAGCTGCTCGGGCGTGGCGTCCAGCACGTTGCGGCACGGGGTTTTCGGGATGACCAGCAGATGACCATCGGCACGGGGCATGATGTCCATGAACGCCAGCGTCTCATCATCTTCGTATACGCGGGTCGAGGGGATTTCGCCGCGCAGGATTTTGGCAAAAATGTTGTCCGGATCATATGCTGACATGTCGGGCCTCTGAAATTGCAATGCGTTTACAGGTGTTCTGCGACCCGAATGTGCTTGGGTCAAGGCGGAACTCGGCCAATTGGGGCTGACGACCCGGCGCGACCTCTTGAAAGAAGGAATGAAATAGCCAGATTCGAGCCATCCATGATCTGAAATCGCGGCGCAGCGCTCTGCCCGCGACAATTAATCTTGATCCAGATCAAACTCGGCCATTGAAGGCGACCTCTTCGCAATCTAAAACCAGCAGTAATCCTGCGCACCGGAGAGGTCTGGCTGCGCGGCGCAGTTGCAACAGGAGGCACCTAAAATGGCAGACGCAGCCATTCATGGCCACGATCATGAAGACGAGCGCTCGTTCTTTCAGCGCTGGTTCATGTCGACCAACCACAAAGACATCGGGATTCTATACCTGATCGTCTCGGCACTTGCCGGTTTGATCTCGGTTCTGATGACCGTTGTCATGCGGATCGAACTAATGGAGCCGGGGGTACAGCATATGTGCCTGGAAGGGTTCCGACTGTTCGGCAGCGGTGCAGAGCTTTGCACACCGAACGGTCATCTGTGGAACGTGATGATCACCTATCACGGTGTTCTGATGATGTTCTTCGTTGTCATCCCCGCCCTGTTCGGCGGATTTGGCAACTATTTCATGCCGTTGCAGATCGGCGCGCCGGATATGGCGTTCCCGCGGATGAACAACCTGTCCTTCTGGCTTTATGTCGCAGGTACATCGCTGGGTGTTGCCTCGCTGCTCAGCCCCGGTGGGAATGACCAGTTGGGTTCAGGCGTGGGCTGGGTATTGTACCCGCCGCTGTCCACGACCGAAGGCGGCATGTCCATGGACCTGGCGATTTTCGCAGTTCACGTCTCGGGCGCGTCATCGATTCTGGGCGCGATCAACATGATCACCACCTTCCTGAACATGCGTGCCCCGGGCATGACCCTGTTCAAGGTGCCGTTGTTCAGCTGGTCGATCTTTGTCACGTCGTGGCTGATTCTGTTGTCGCTGCCGGTTCTGGCGGGCGCGATCACCATGCTGCTGATGGACCGTAACTTTGGCTTCACCTTCTTTGATCCTGCTGGTGGCGGTGACCCGATCCTGTATCAGCACATCCTGTGGTTCTTCGGCCACCCCGAAGTGTACATCGTGATCCTGCCCGGCTTCGGCATCATCAGCCACGTGATTGCGACCTTCGCACGCAAGCCGATCTTCGGTTACCTGCCGATGGTCTGGGCGATCATCGCGATTGGTGTTCTGGGCTTCGTCGTTTGGGCGCACCACATGTACACCGTTGGCATGTCGCTGCGTCAGCAGGCCTACTTCATGCTGGCCACGATGGTCATCGCGGTTCCGACCGGGGTTAAGGTGTTCTCGTGGATCGCCACCATGTGGGGCGGCTCAATCGAGTTCAAGACACCGATGCTGTTTGCCTTCGGCTTCCTGTTCCTGTTCACCGTTGGCGGTGTAACCGGTGTGGTTCTGTCGCAGGCCGGTATCGACCGTGCCTATCACGACACCTACTACGTTGTGGCGCACTTCCACTATGTAATGAGCTTGGGTGCTGTCTTCGCGATCTTCGCCGGGATGTACTTCTACTTCTCGAAGATGACAGGCCGTCAGTATTCCGAGTTCTGGGGCAAGGTTCACTTCTGGCTGTTCTTCATCGGCGCCAACCTGACCTTCTTCCCGCAGCACTTCCTGGGCCGTCAGGGCATGCCGCGCCGCTATATCGACTATCCTGAAGCGTTCGCTCAGTGGAACTTCGTGTCGTCGATCGGTGCTTTCGTGTCCTTCGCTTCGTTCCTGCTGTTCTTCGGTATCGTGATCTACGCCCTGTTGCGTGGCGCCAAGGAAACACGTCCGAACCCGTGGAACGAATACGCGGACACGCTGGAATGGACCCTGCCGACCCCGCCGCCCGAGCACACGTTCGAGCAGCTGCCAAAGCAGGAAGACTGGGACAAAGGCCACGCGCACTAAGCCCCGGCTGAGAGACCAGGAAAACCCCGCCATCCCGGCGGGGTTTTTCTTTGCGCACTCACCTTTTCGAACAACACATCGCCAGAGCGGGCAAAATGGGCTATTCTGGTAAGGGAAACTCATCCGGCAATCCGGGGAGGGTCCAGATGCCCGAAATTGACTTTTGGTATTCGATCGGCAGCACATACAGCTTTCTGACGATCATGCGCCTTGACGATTGGTGCGCCGAAAACCACGCCTCTGTGCGTTGGCGTCCGTTCAACGTGCGCAGCGTGATGTCCGAACAGCAGAACGTGCCCTTTACCGGCAAGCCGGTGAAATCTGCCTATATGTGGCGTGATATCGAACGCCGGGCGGCCAAGTATCATATCCATGCCAAGCTGCCTGCGCCCTACCCTATTTCAGACCTGCCTCTGGCCAATCAGATCGCCCTACTCGGGATGAGTGAGGGTTGGGGTAAGGATTACACCCAGAACCTCTATCGGATCTGGTTTGAAGACGGTGTCGAAGCAGGCAGTGAGACCGCTCTCTCCGAGGCCCTACTACGGTGCCAGCAAGATCCCCGCCTTGTCCTTGCCCGCGCGCGCAGCCCTGATGCCGTTGCGGCGTTAGAGGCTGAGACCGAACACGCAAAACGCCTCGGAGTTTTCGGCGCACCCAGCCTTGTCGTCCGGGGTGAGGTCTTCTGGGGCGATGACAGATTGGACGATGCGCTGTCCTGGGTCCGGGTGGGCCACGTTGTGTGATCTTTAACCTTAGACAGCGCACCACTTTGCGCTAGTTTTTCGTTATGCCTTATCAATGGAATCACACCTCGGATCTGGAACAGGAATTGCGCCTCTGGCCGCACAATTCATTGCCGCCTCGCGGCGCGATGATCGTGATCCTTTCGGTTTTCACCTTCGGCCTGATTCCAATTCTGGCCATGCTCGGATCAGTTGTCTTATGGGGATTGCTGCCCTTCCTGTTGCTGACAGTTCTAGGCCTGTGGCTCGCGATCCAGACGAACTACCGCGCGCGCAGCGCGGTCGAGGTTCTGACCCTCAGCGGCTCACAGGCGCGTCTGGTCCATCAGTCTCCGGGCAAGCCGCGGCAGGAATGGTCCTGCAACAGATATTGGGCCCGTCCTGAAATGCACAAGACAGGCGGACCTGTGCCGCATTACGTGACCCTGATCGGAGCAGGTCGCGAGGTCGAGATTGGCGCGTTTCTGTCCGAGGATGAACGGATCACCCTCTATGACGACCTGATGGCAAAGCTGCGCGGACCGGCCGCGCAGCAACAGGTTTAGCTTTAGCAGTTGCCGTTTGAGGCGGCACAGAGATGGTCTTTGACCATCGGGCCGACCTTGCCGAAATCCATCTGACCGGTGTAACGCGTCTTCAACTCGCCCATCACCTTGCCCATATCGCGGATCGAACCCGCCCCTGTCGCGGTGATCGCGGTCAGAATCGCTTTCGAGACCTCGTCTTCATCCAGCTGCTTGGGCAGGAATTCTTCGATCACCGAGACTTCCAGCAATTCCCGTTCCGCCAGATCCAGGCGTCCGCCCTCTTCATAGGCGCGGGCGCTTTCCTTGCGCTGCTTGGTCATTTTACCAAGGATTTCAAGAACCTCGGCATCACCGCAGCCCTTGGCCTCTTCGTCTTGCGAGCCCCGCGCGGCAATATCGCGATCCTTGATCGCAGCATTGATCAGCCGCAGAGTCGACAGCCTCTCGGCTGCCTTGTCTTTCATCGCTTGCTTCAGGGCGGCATTCACCCGTGATCGCATGTCCATATGGTTTGTCCATCCCCATGACAAAGGAACTCCGAACATATCCAAACAAAAAGCGTGATACAACAGGGGACGAATGCCGCTAACATATTGAAAAACAACGATAGCCTAAAAAATGATCAGACTTGACCCGAACGTATAACCCCCTTAGGTATGCGCCGATTTACCTGCAGGAGAGTTGCGCCATGGCCCAGAACGCCCCGTCCAAGCCCACCGCATGTCTGGCTTTGGCCGACGGAACTTTGTTCTACGGAATGGGCTTCGGCGCCACCGGACAGACCGTGGCCGAGCTGTGCTTCAACACCGCCATGACCGGCTACCAAGAGATCATGACCGACCCCTCTTATGCCGGTCAGATCGTTACCTTCACCTTCCCTCATATCGGCAATGTCGGCGTGAACCGCGAGGACGATGAAACCGGTGATCCCGTGGCTGCAGGCATGGTGGTCAAATGGGATCCGACCGAGCCATCGAACTGGCGTTCAGCTGAAGAGTTGAAGGGCTGGTTGGAGCGTCGCGGCCGTATCGCGATCGGTGGCGTCGACACCCGCCGCCTGACCCGCGCAATCCGCCAACAAGGTGCGCCGCATGTCGCCTTGGCCCACGACCCCGAGGGCAACTTCGATATCGAAGCGCTGGTTTCCGCCGCCCGCGGCTTTGCCGGGCTTGAAGGGATGGATCTTGCGAAAGACGTCACCTGTGCCCAAAGCTACCGCTGGGATGAGATGCGTTGGGCCTGGCCGGACGGCTACCAGCGACAAGAGGCCCCCGCCCACAAGGTTGTTGCCCTTGATTTTGGTGCAAAGCGCAACATTCTGCGCTGCTTGGCGTCGGCCGGATGTGATGTGACCGTTCTGCCCGCAACAGCCACAGCAGCCGAAGTTCTGGCCCATGAGCCAGATGGTGTTTTCTTGTCCAACGGCCCCGGCGATCCGGCGGCTACAGGCGAATATGCCGTACCGATGATCAAAGAGATCCTCGACACCACCAAACTGCCGGTGTTCGGCATTTGCCTTGGCCACCAGATGCTGGCCTTGGCGCTTGGCGGGCAGACCGTCAAGATGAACCACGGCCACCACGGCGCAAACCACCCGGTCAAGGATCTGGAGACCGGCAAGGTCGAAATCACCTCAATGAACCACGGCTTTGCGGTCGATGCGCAGTCACTGCCCGATGGCGTGGTGGAAACGCATCGCTCATTGTTTGACGGCTCCAACTGCGGCATCCGCATGACCGACCGCCCGGTTTATTCGGTGCAATACCACCCTGAGGCCTCGCCCGGACCGCAGGACAGTTTCTACCTGTTCGAACGTTTTGCCAACGCGATGGCGGATGCAAAAGCACAGGCATAAACACCAAATTCCCATGTATTTATCAGAGTTAACCGCGCGTTAACCTAAATTGATCAACCCTGACGCCAACAAAAGGTGTCAGGGTTTCTTTTTTATGGTTGATTTGAACGCACAAAAAGCCGCTGCAACACATCCGATCCTGTCGCCTGAGCTTCGCAAACCCGTAGGGGCGTGTCTGGTCGATGCCGGAGTGATCACGCAGAACCAGCTGGATCATGCGCTGGACCTTCAGGCCCGTCAGAACGCTCCGCTCGGTGAAATTCTGGTAAGTGAGGGTTGGGCAAGCCGCAAAGATGTTCTGGCTGCTTTGTCCGCGCAAACCAATCTGCAGATCGCCGATCTGGTCCACACCCCGCCTTCGGCGGAGCTAAGTATGCTCAAACCGATGGGGTTCTGGCTGCGCCACAATGTGATCCCGTGGCTGCGGATCGGTCCGTTTCTGTTTGTCGCAACCGCGCGACCGGATCGCTTTGCCACAGTGTCGGCCGAAATGGCGGGCTGCAATTTGACCATCGTTCCGGTCGTCGCCGCCGCTGATCAGATCGACCGCTCGATTGCTCAGATTTTCTCGGACCAGTTGGCCCAAAACGCCGAAGCCCGCGTGACCGAAGATCAAAGCTGCCGCACCTGGACCGCCTGGTCCCGAACCCGTAGCGCAAGCATTGTGGCGCTGGCCCTGTTCGCTTTCATTTCGTTTCCGCTGACGGGGATGGCCGTTTTGGCGACGGCGGCAGTGGTGTCTTTGCTGTTGTTCTTGATCATGCGGTTCTCGGGCCTGTTGGCCTTTGCCTACCAAAACCTGCGCCCGCAGCCTGCCCCATCCTCGCCGGTAACTGCTCTGCGGCAGCCCTGCGTGTCGATTATGGTGCCTCTTTACAAAGAGCGTGAGATCGCAGGCGCGCTGATCCGGCGCCTTCAGCGCCTGACCTATCCCAAGGCACTGCTGGATGTGATTTTGGTGCTGGAGGAAAAGGACGACGTCACGCGGGACACACTGTCAAAGGTCGACCTGCCCAGCTGGATCCGAACCATCGAAGTGCCCGAACTGAACGGCCTGACCACCAAACCTCGCGCCATGAACTTCGCTTTGGATTTTTGTCGGGGTGATATTCTGGGCGTCTGGGATGCCGAAGACGCCCCCCAACCCGATCAGGTCGAGCGGGTCGTTGATCATTTCACACAGGCCGCGCCGGAAGTTGTCTGCCTGCAAGGCGCGCTGGATTACTACAACCCGCGCACCAACTGGCGCTCTCGCTGTTTTACGATCGAATATAATAGCTGGTTCCGCGTTATTCTTCCGGGAATCGCCAAACTGGGTTTCGTGGTCCCTCTGGGCGGCACGACCTTCTTCTTTCGCCGCGACAAACTGCTGGAGCTTGGTGGCTGGGACGCCCACAACGTGACCGAGGATGCGGATCTGGGCGTTCGCCTCTGCCGCGCTGGTTACCGAACCGAGATCGTGAACACCACCACCTTTGAAGAGGCCAACTTTCGCGCCTGGCCGTGGGTCAAGCAACGCTCGCGCTGGCTCAAAGGTTTCATGGTCACCTATCTTGTCCATATGCGCGCGCCGCTGCGCCTGCTGCGGGATCTGGGGCCGCTGAAATTCATTGGCATTCAGGCGTTTTTCATGGGTACGGTTGGGCAGTTTTTGCTGGCCCCCGTCCTGTGGATGTTTTGGCTAACCACGTTGGGGCTAGACAACCCATTCCTGCAAGTGATCCCGATGCAGACCTTCAAAACCCTGATCTGGCTGTTTCTGGCCGCAGAAGCGTTGAACTTTATCATCGGCGTCATCGCCGTTTGGGCGAAAGAGCGGCGGTTTCTGCTGCCTTGGGTGCCCACGATGATCCTGTATTTCCCGCTGGGGGTCGTGGCGGCCTACAAAGCATTGTGGGAACTGGCCGCCAAACCGTTCTTCTGGGACAAAACCCAGCATGGGCAGGCTTCTGAGGACCTTCCGCCGCAGGGCGCCTAGATCGCTTTGCGTTTGATTTGAAACGAAATACGCCGCCTCTCCCTACGGTCGAACGCGCATTTCGATAACTTTGCCTCGGATAAAACGCAAAGCGCTTTAGCCGTCGCGCCGGATCGCATCCTGTTTCAGACGAGTCATGAACGCGACCGAGATATGCTCTTTCAGGGCCTTCGCTGCGCCCTCTTCATCCCCTGCTGCAATGGCTTCGACGATGCCCTTGTGTTCGCTCTGCGCGATTTCACTGCGCCCTTGCGCCGCCAGAGATGTGGTCGCCATCAGCGCCATGGTCCGATGCACAAGGTCCAGTTGCTGCACCAGATAGCGGTTGTGTGAAGCCAGATGGATCTGTTCATGAAACCGCCGGTTCGCCCGCGACAGCGCGGCCGGGTCGTCGATCAACGCATCATCCTCGGCGACCATCTCCTGCAGCACGCGAATTTCTTCCTCGGTCGCATGTTTGGCGGCAAGGCTTGCGGCCAGCCCCTCCAACTCGCGCCGAACAATGTAAAGCTCGGCCATCTGGTTGTGATTCAGGGAAGCCACGATCAGCGACCGCCCGTCCCGTTCCAGCAGGGACTGCGTTTCCAGACGTTGCAACGCCTCGCGAATAGGGGTGCGGGATACGCCGAACCGTTCGGCCAGTTCGCTTTCGACCAGACGATCTCCGGGCTTGTAGACACCGACATCGATGGCCTCGAGTATCAGCGAATACGCGTCTTTGCTGGGGTGTCTGGATTGGGGCATGGGATGATTGGTCTCCTGGTTCGGACCTGTCTATCCGTCCTGACCGCCTGCAATCAAGTGCAGCATTGAAAACCCGCCCACAGCGCCCTACACCCTAGGCATGGTCAAACCGTCCTTCAGCCACGTCACGCAATGGGTGTTCGATCTGGACAACACCCTCTACCCGCCGCAGATGCGCCTGTTCGATCAGATCGAGGTGTTGATGACGAATTACGTCGTGCAAGCCATCGGCGTCGACCGGGCCGAGGCTGACCGCCTGCGCGGGCATTACTGGCGCGAATACGGAACCACTCTGGCCGGATTGATGGCCGAGCATGATCTGGACCCTGACCCTTATCTGCATGCGGTTCACCAAGTCGACCTGAGCCATATGGACCCTGACGCCGAACTGGCCGACCATATCCGCGCCCTGCCCGGTCGCCGCATCGTCTACACCAATGGCAGCGCACCTTATGCGGAGCGCGTCCTTGAGGCGCGCGGGCTGACCGGTCTGTTCGATGCCATCTACGGCGTCGAGCATGCCGGATATCGCCCCAAACCCGAAAAGGCCGCGTTCGAGGCAATCTTTGCGCAGGACGGGATCACAGCTGAGACAGCCGCGATGTTCGAAGACGACCCGCGCAATCTGGCCGCCCCGCATGAGATGGGAATGCGCACGGTACACGTCGCGCCTGACCCTCATGACGCCGATCATATCCACCATCACACCGACGATCTGACCGCCTTCCTCGCCCGCCTGCGATAGGCTGTCACACTGCGACGATCTGTATATTCTGCAGCTGCAAAATCATCCCTATATGCCGGTCTGCGACGAACAGAACGGAGACCCCGATGACCGCGATCATGATGCCGCAGCGCCTGCCGATTTGGCAGCGCCTGCTCTTTGCAATTCCCCTCTTTGGCTGGATGGCCCGCGACGTGGCCGATGGTCGCCCCGAGGATCTGGGCTATACCGCTGCTGCGATTGTCAGCATGTGGGGCTGTTCGGCATTGCTGTTTGGTCTGCCGGGCCTATACATCCCTGCACTGATGATGGTTCCGGTGATGTTTCTGGTGCTCATCCTGATTTCGCGGGGCTAACACACGGGACAGGATGTCGCTTGGCGCAGAGGCATGAACCGAACTAGGTTTTGCCGGGAACGGAGAATGCGCCATGACAGACAGCTGTGACATCCTGATTTCCGGTGGCGGCATCGCAGGGCTAACCGCTGCCGCCGCATTCGGCGCCGCTGGGTTCAACGTGGTGTGCGTTGACCCTACACCGCCAATCACGGAACGCGATGTGGATGGCTCGGACCTGCGGACCACCGCGTTTCTGCAACCCTCCCGCGTTTTGCTGGAACAATGCGGATTGTGGGACCGGCTGGACAGCTACGCGGCACCACTGCAAGTCATGCGGATCGTTGACGCGGGCGGCGACATTCCCGAACCGCGCGTCGTACGGGATTTCAACGCCTCGGATATTTCCGAGCAACCCTTTGGCTGGAACCTGCCCAACTGGCTGCTGCGGCGCGAGATGGTCGCACGCCTGTCCGAACTGCCCAATGTTGATTTCCGCCCCGGCACCGCAACGGTCAGCCTGTTCACCCGCACCGCCGAGGCCCGCGTTGGGCTAAGTGACGGCGGCCGTATCCGTTGCAAGCTGGTGATCGCTGCGGACGGACGCAACTCCCCAATGCGAGAAGCCGCGGGGATTTCCGTTCATACGACGCGCTACGGTCAAAAGGCGCTGGCCTTTGCCGTGACCCACCCCATCGCGCATGAGAATGTCTCAACCGAAATCCACCGCTCTGGCGGGCCATTCACGTTGGTGCCATTGCCGGATTGGCAGGGTCAGCCATCGTCAGCCATCGTCTGGATGGAGCGCGGCCCGCGCGCGGTCGAACTGCTGAACCTCGACGCTGAGACCTTTGAGGCCGCGATGACAGAACGCTCCTGCGGGGTATTCGGACCTTTAAAGCTAGCCTCACGCCGCACGATCTGGCCGATCATCAGCCAATCCGCCGAACGGCTGTCGGGCGAGCGCATTGCTCTGATGGCCGAAGCCGCCCATGTCGTGCCGCCCATCGGCGCGCAGGGTTTGAACATGTCATTGGGAGATCTGCGAACGCTTCTGGACCTCGCGCAGGCCCGACCAGATGGTCTGGGCGACGCACAGATGCTAGAGGCCTACCACAAGGCCCGCCATGCCGAGATCGAACTGCGGGTAAAGGGGATCGACCTTCTGAACCGCACCTCAATGCTTGAGGCGCGGCCCCTGAGGGATGCACGTGCTATGGGCCTGAACGCGCTTTATTCCATGGCGCCGGTGCGCAAGACGTTGATGCAGATGGGCCTCGGCATGCGCTGAGGCCCCAGTGGCTTACAGAACCTGATCCAACACGCGCTTCAAACGCGCAATCGTGCCATCGACGTCATAGAGCTTATCAAGACCAAACAGACCCAACCGGAAGGTGCTGAACCCGGCAGGCTCATCACATTGCAGTGGCACACCAGCCGCGATCTGCATCCCCAAAGCGGCGAATTTCTTGCCGTTCTGGACCTCGGGATCGGCAGTATAGCTGACCACGACGCCCGGAGCGCCAAAGCCTTCCGCCGCGACTGAAACGATGCCCCTGTCCTTTAGCATCGCGCGCACGCCATTGCCCAAGGCCCATTGCGCCTCGCGCAGTTTTTCAAAGCCGTAATCCTGCGTCTCGGCCATCGTATCGCGGAACGCGCGCAGCGCGTCGGTCGGCATGGTTGCGTGATAAGCATGACCGCCATCCTCGTAGGCCTGCATGATCTGCCGCCACTTCTTGAGGTCAATGGCAAAGCTGTCGGACTGAGTGTCCTGCAACCGCGCCTCGGCTCGTTCGGACAGCATGACCAGACCGGCACAAGGCGACGCGCTCCAGCCTTTCTGCGGGGCTGAGATCAGCACATCCACACCGGTGGCCTTCATGTCGACCCAGACGCAGCCCGACGCGATGCAATCCAGAACCATCAGCGCGCCAACCTCATGTGCGGCGGCAGCCATGGCCGAGACATAGTCATCCGGAAGAATCACTCCGGCCGAGGTTTCCACATGCGGGGCAAACACCACATCCGGGCGCTGCTCGCGGATCGTTGCAACGACATCTTCGATCGGCGCCGGCGCAAAAGGCGCAGGGCTTTCATTGCCCGTCTCGCGCGCTTTCATCACCGTGACCGACCCGGTCAGCGCGCCGTTTTCGATAATCTGGCTCCAACGGTAGGAAAACCACCCGTTGCGCACCACCAAGACATTGGCACTACGCGCAAATTGACGGGCCACCGCCTCCATCCCATAGGTGCCGCCACCGGGAATGATGGCGACGCCATCGGCATTGTAGACCTGCTTCAACATGCCCGAGATATCGCGCATCACCTGCTGAAAACTCGCTGACATGTGGTTCAGGGATCGGTCCGTAAAAACAACCGAAAATTCTTCAAGACCATTGGGGTCGATGGAATCCAGCAAAGCGGGCATGACATGTCCTTTCAATCAAAGTTAAAGGCACCTTCCTCTCAATACCATTGCGGGTAAAGCTCAATTGCAACGAAATGAGCACTCGAAACACTGTTTGAGCATAAACTGTGACGAAAAACAAAATGGCCAGCGCCTCAATATTGACGCCAACTAGTGTCACTTCCCCTTTACACTTCTGAGTGCTTCTGAACAGATGCATACACGTTTAAACTGAAGGGAATTAGAAGCCCGTGACTGCACAAAAGCGGATCAGCTTTCAGATTGTTCGAGATGAGGTAAAGCGCCGGATCGAAAGCCGAATTTGGCCTCAGGGTTCGTTGCTTCCGACCGAAGCCCAGCTTGCCGAAGAGTTCAACTGCGCCCGTGCGACAGTGAACCGTGCCCTGCGCGAACTGGCCGATCAGGGCGTTGTCGAAAGAAAGCGCAAAAGCGGAACCCGCGTGAAGAAAGAACCCAGCAAACATGCCAAGCTGGAGTTCTCGCTGACCCGTCAGGTCGTGGAAAACCAAAACGCCGCGTATCGCTATGCCCTTGTCGAGCGAAACATCGTGATCAGCCCCGGTTGGCTGGCCTCACAACTCAGCGTTGCGCCGGATGCCCGTGTGCTGCACGTCATTTGCATGCACTATGCCGACAACAGGCCATTTCAGTTAGAGGAACGCTGGATCAACCTTGATACCCTGCCCGAAGTCGAGGGCGCTGACCTGAGCGATCACGGCCCGCATGAATGGCTGTTGAATGTGGCACCGTTCACCGATGCCGAGGTCGCCTTTTGTGCCGTATCAGCCGACAGCCGATTGGCCGAGTTCATGGGCACCACCACAGGTACGTCTATGATCCAGCTGGAACGCACAACCTGGAAAGATGAAAAACCACTCACCTTTGCGCGGATGACTCACCATCCGGGTTTCTACATCCGCACCAAATACTGATCCCGCTCAACCAATTGGTCCGGGCAAACGTTCTTCGCTGAGCAAGACATTCGCCTCGACATCGCCAGCACCGGGAAGGGTCATGATCCGCCGCCGCAAGACCCGTTCGAAATCTGCCAGATCACGCGCCACAACACGCAGGCGGTAGTCGTACAAGCCCAGAACATGCTCGACCGTCTGCACCTCGGGGATGGCGCTGACGGCGCGTTCGAAATCCTCCAGGCTCACCTGCCCCTTGCGCGCCAGCTTGACGCCAAGAAAGACCGTGACGCCGAAACCCAGGGCTTCGGCATTCAGGCGTAAACGACGGCCCTTGATCACCCCTGCCTCTTCCAAACGGCGAATACGCCGCCATGTGGCAGGCTGCGACAGTTCCAAACGACGCCCGAGCGCGCCTGCGCTTTGGGTTGCGTCCTGTACCAGCGCGCGCAGGATCTTGCGATCGATCTCATCCAGTTCGATCATACCGGCAGCACCTCATCCCGTTTGACCCGCGCGATATGCATCAAAGCCTCGATATCCGCGATATGCGGCAGGGTCAGAATGCGGTCGCGATAGACCTGCTGATAGTGCGCCATGTCCCGCGCCAACACCGAAAGGCGCACATCCACACGACCAAGGAAAGTCTGTATCTCAATCACCTCGGCAACCTCTCGCGCAGCTGCGGTGAATTCGTCAAACGCCCGGGCCTGTGTCTTGTCCAGCGTGATCCGTAAGGAAACTTCAACCGAATACCCCAGGACGGCCCAGTCGATCACGGCCTCCTGCCCTTCGATCACCCCGGCCGCCTGCATCTTTTCGATCCGCCGCCAGCAGACGCCCGAACTGATACGGCAGCGCTCGGCCAGTTCCGCCGTTGTCAGGCTTGGATCAGCCTGAAAATGGCGCAATATCCGCCGATCAACATCATCAAGCATGATTTTTTCGTATTTCCCTCAATCAAAGAATTATTCTTCATCTTTTTGACAAATACTCAATCCCAACCCTATCGCCAATACCAAAGGCTCAGGCTAAAAGCACAGCAATCGAAACAGAAAGGACCAGCGAAATGCGCGTCTACTACGATCGCGATTGCGACATCAACCTGATCAAAGACAAAAAAGTGGCCATCCTTGGCTATGGCAGCCAGGGTCACGCGCACGCGCTGAACCTGCGCGACTCGGGTGCGAAGAACCTTGTCGTCGCTCTGCGCGAAGGCTCTCCCTCGGCCAAGAAAGCCGAAGGTGAAGGTCTGCAGGTCATGGGGATCGCCGAAGCGGCCGCATGGTGCGACGTCATCATGTTCACCATGCCCGACGAACTGCAGGCTGAGACCTACAAGAAATACGTACATGACAACATCAAGCCCGGCGCGGCGATCGCCTTCGCTCACGGCCTGAACGTCCATTTCGGCCTGATCGAGCCGAAAGAAGGCGTCGATGTCATCATGATGGCCCCCAAAGGCCCGGGCCACACCGTGCGTGGCGAATACACCAAAGGCGGCGGCGTGCCTTGCCTTGTTGCCGTCAACAACGACGCAACCGGCAAAGCACTGGAAATCGGCCTGTCCTACTGCTCGGCCATCGGTGGCGGTCGTTCGGGCATCATCGAGACCAACTTCCGCGAAGAGTGTGAAACCGACCTGTTCGGCGAACAGGCCGTTCTGTGCGGTGGCCTGGTCGAACTGATCCGCTGCGGCTTTGAAACGCTGGTCGAAGCGGGCTACGCGCCCGAAATGGCCTATTTCGAATGTCTGCACGAAGTGAAGCTGATCGTTGACCTGATCTACGAAGGCGGCATCGCCAACATGGATTACTCGATCTCGAACACGGCTGAGTACGGCCAGTACGTCACCGGCCCGCGTATCCTGAAATACGACGAGACCAAAGCGCGTATGAAAGAGGTTCTGAACGACATCCAGCAGGGTAAATTCGTTCGCGACTTCATGCTGGAAAACGCGGTTGGCCAGCCGACCATCAAAGCGTCGCGCCGTGCCAATGACGAGCACATGATCGAAGAAACCGGTGCCAAACTGCGCGGCATGATGCCCTGGATCTCGGCCGGCAAAATGGTCGACAAAGAAAAGAACTAAAGCGTTTCGGGTTTTACCTGAATCGCCGAGTGACACGAATGTCCCGAGAACGCTGAAAGCGTGACAGGGTATTCGTGTCACAGGTTTAACCTGAAACGCTATAAGCCCGGCATCCGTCGGCGAAAGGGCGGCCCGTCTGGCCGCCCTTTTTCATTTGCAACGGCGCGAACCCCCTACCATAAACTTGTGAACACAAGCGCTTTTTCACCTCAACCCCACAGGCACAACCATAGTTTCCCAGCCCACAAAACACGATTGGATCGGCGTCTTCTCGCTTGGCCTTATCTGGGGCGGTACATTCATGGTCGTGGCCATGGCGCTTGAGGGGTATGGCCCGATCACGGTTGCAACGTCCCGCACCACACTTGGCGCTTTGACACTGCTCTTTCTGATGCGGATCACCGGACGCCGGTTTCCAACGCTCACCCCGGCGCTTGGCGGCTCGATCATCCTGATCGGTGTACTTTCGACTGCGATACCGTTCATGCTGCTGAGTTGGGGACAGCAATTTGTACCATCGGCCTTTGCGGGCCTGTCTATGGCGGCCATTCCCTTGATGGTTCTGCCACTGGCGCATTTTTTCTCGGACGAACCGCTCAACCTACGTCGATTTCTGGGAGTGTGCCTCGGGTTTTCCGGCGCATTGATCCTGATAGGTCCGGGGCTATTGCAACTGGGCCAAGGAACCGAACCACTTGCGCAAATGGCCTGCATCACAGCGGCGTTGTGCTACGCGGTTTCCTCGATTCTGACGCGACGATGCCCACCGATTGATCCGGTTGCACTGGCTGCACTGACATTGCTGGTGGGCGCGGCGCTGCTGTTGCCCATCATGCTGATGACCGAGGGACTGCCCGAATGGCAAGACCCCCGCCCTACCCTCGCGCTGATCATATTGGGCCTTGTGCCAACGGCCTTGGCAAACTTCTTGCGCGTTTCGATCACACGCAGCGCGGGGTCGGTGTTTCTGACGCTCGTGAACTATCAGGTCCCCGTCTGGTCGATGGTTTTCGGAGCGTGGATTCTGTCCGAGGCCCTGCCCCTGCGGTTCTACATCGCACTAGCCATGATCCTGATGGGCATGACCATCAGCCAGTGGTTCAGCCTACGCAAAGCTCTGATCGGCCGTTAAGACGTTGCCGCCTCGACCTCGGCCACGATGCCATCAACCACCTGCGTCAACAGAGCAGCATCCTCACATTCCGCCATGACACGAATCAGAGGCTCGGTCCCTGACTTGCGGATCAGCAGACGGCCCTGCCCGTTCAGGCGTGCTTCGGCATCGGCTATTGCAGCTTGAACGCTGGCGACCTCAAGCGGCAATTGATCCTGCTGGTAGCGTACATTCTTCAACAGCTGAGGCACCGTTTCAAACTGCTGCGCAAGCTCAGAGGCCTTGCGTCCGCTCAGAACCATTTCTGACAGAAAGTGCAGCCCGGCCATCAGGCCATCGCCGGTTGTTGCATAGTCGCTCATGACGATGTGGCCCGATTGCTCACCACCAAGGTTGAAACCGCCCTGGCGCATTCGCTCCACAACATAGCGATCACCAACTGCCGTCCGCTCCAACCGCAGGCCCTGCCCTTGCAAATGTCGCTCCAACCCGAGGTTGGACATCACTGTCGCAACCAATGCACCGCCACTTAGCCTCTCGGCGCGGGCCCAAGCCCCGGCCAAAAGGGCCATCAGTTGATCGCCATCGGCAACCTTGCCGTTTTCGTCAATCACGACGACCCGATCCGCGTCGCCATCAAGGCATATACCAACATCAGCGCCATGCGAGACAACGGTTTCCGCAGCCACGCGCGGCTTGGTGGACCCGCATTCTAGATTGATGTTCTTGCCATTCGGCGACACGCCCATCGGGATGACGTCGGCGCCAAGCTCCCACAGGACCTCGGGCGCCGTGCGGTGGGCGGCACCATTGGCGCAGTCGATCACCACTTTCAAACCGTCCAGACGCACATCGCGCGGAAGTGAGGACTTGACCCGCTCGCCATAACGGAACCGCGCATCATCCACCCGGCGGGCGCGTCCGATATTCTGCGCCTGAGCGGGGCTGACGCCCTCTTCGATCAAGCGCTCAATCTCAAGCTCGGCCTGATCCGAGAGCTTGTAGCCATCGGGCCCGAAGAACTTGATGCCGTTATCCTCAGCCGGATTATGGCTGGCCGAGATCATGACCCCCAGATCCGCACGCATGGATTGGGTCATCAGACCCACCGCGGGGGTCGGCACCGGCCCCAGCAGCAGCACGTTCATACCGGTCGAAGTCAAACCCGCCGTCAGCGCGTTTTCCAGCATATAGCCGGACAGGCGCGTGTCCTTGCCGATGACCACGCGGTGAACTCCGGTCGCGTCGCGGCGGAAGTAGCGACCGACCGCCGCGCCTATGCGCAAGGCCATTTCTGCTGTCATCGGATGCGTATTGGCTGTGCCCCGCACACCGTCAGTTCCGAACAGCTTGCGCATAATCAAGTCTCCGTAAAAATTTCCTTGTCACCGAATTAACGGACGGCAGCCCATAGGCGCAAGGCCTGAGCGGTCTCGGCCACGTCATGGACCCGAATGATCTGCACGCCCTGGGACAATCCGTCCAAAGCGATCGCAATTGATCCCGGTGCGCGCGCTGTTTTTCGCGGCTCCTGCCCGATAGAGCCAATCAAGCCCTTGCGCGAGACACCCAGAAGAATCGGGCAGCCCAGCCCATGGAACAGACTTAAGTTTCGCAGCAGGGCCAGATTGTGGTCCTCGGTCTTGCCGAAACCAATGCCCGGATCGACGATGATCAGATCCCGGTTCAGGCCCAGCGCCTCAAGCCGTTCGATCTGACCGGCCAGAAAATCGTAGACATCCAGCACGACGTTTTCATAAACTGGATTGTCCTGCATGGTCGCGGGATCACCCTGCATATGCATGACACAGACGGGCGCGCCCAGCCCTGCGCAAAAGGGCGCAAGCTCCGGATCGAAGGTGAAGCCCGAGACGTCATTGACCAGCCCCGCCCCGGCCTCACACGCCGCTTTGGCCACAGCGGCTTTGCGGGTGTCGATCGAGATCAAGGCGTTTGTTTCAGACCGGATCGCTTCGATCACCGGACGGGTCCGGGCGATTTCCTCATCCACTGGCACAAAATCCGCTCCGGGGCGCGTGGATTCCCCACCGATATCCAGAATCGTGGCCCCGTGCGAGACCATCTCAAGGGCCCCAGCCCTCGCAGCCTCGACCGAGCTGTGGATACCGCCATCCGAGAAACTATCGGGCGTTGCGTTCAGGATGCCCATGATATGAGGGCGCGCCATGTCCAGACCGGACAGGGGCGCACGCGGGCGGCTGAGGCGGTGCAATACATCCGCAGGAATATTCTCTGCAGCTACGACCTGAGACGCTCCACCGCGCGAAAGCGCTTCGGCATGGGTGAACCACAGCGACTGGCCTGCCAGAGGCACGGCGCCATCCGGGCGGGTCGTACCATGCTGTACCAGCGGTCTGTAGTATCGGCTCACAATTGCGCCTGATCGATGGTCACGGCACGCAGCGGCGTTTTCGGCTCGCTCGGCAATGCGCCCCCGATCACCATCATCTCGCTGGCCTCGAACGTCGCCGCAAACCACGCCGCCAGCGCAACCGCGTCCGAGGGCGCAGCCGAGGGGCCATCAACAGCATCCAGAACGATCTTTGACGGAGCCCAGACACAAATCTGGCCGTTCTTCATCGCCCAATCCAGCTCGGTCCGGGTTGAGACGACTACGCAGCGATGATCGCGCGCGGCCAGAACCCATGCGTTCTGCTCAATCGACAGCAGGTCGATGCGGCGCTGTGTCATAGCGTGACCGGTCTGCGGCACAGTCAAATCCGAGGCCCCGACACACAGGATCAAAGGACGCTGACGATTTTCCAGCTGATCAATCCAGCCGGTCAGATTGTCCGAGGCCATCGCCTCGTTCGACAGAAAGACCAGACGTGGATGGGGGCGTTCCTCTTCCACGACGTCGTGATGCACGGCGTCCTTGCCGCGCACGATCTCGACCCCAAGCGCACCGGGGCCGCGATCCAGCTTTTCGATCCGGACAAACACGCGGATGGCCTGAGGTTCCAGCAGGATACGTTCGGCCACGCGTTCGGCCAGCGTTTCCAGCAGGTTCAGGCGCTCGGCGGCCAGTTCATAGGCAATCGCTTCGGTCACACGGTCATAGGACAGGATGCGATCCACATCGTCGTCAATATCCGAGGTAAGCGGGCGCACCTCGACCACAATATTGAAACAGATCCGCTGGGTTGTGCCACGTTCAGCCTGAAAAGCACCGATCTCGACCTCGACAGTGTGGTCCCGCAGCGAGATGCGATCCAAAGGCCCCCGGGGCGAGGTCGCCTCGGACCGTTCAGAGGGGTGCGCAAAAGCGAGGCGGATTTCAGAACTCATGGGTCAGGCCTTCTTGGGCTCGTTGAAACATTCGCCCAGTCTAGGCGTTTCGAGGGCCTATAGCATTCATACAAACGCCATTCCAACCGTTGATTTCGACGCTTATTCGGCGTGCAACGGTATACGCTGCGCCTTGAATTCAAGACGCAGCGTGCGACCTGCCTCAGTTGCTCGCAGTGCGGTAATTGTGGCGGTAGAAGATGTGAACACCAATCTGCGCCGTCTGTTTATAGACCCGTGCCCAGGATGGGCGGACCGCAGTGGTATGATAGTGGGTCGCCCCTTCGGTCAGTTCCCTGGCAACGCCATCCATCGCCGCACGGGCCACTTTTGAAACACGCTCAAAAGCTTTCTCTTCGTGGATCACTTCTTTGCGGCCATCACATGTATAGGTGAACTGGCATTGATATTTCTTGCCTGTCCCCTGTCGGATCACACCGCAAAGGCTATTGGGAAAACGGCTGCTCTTGACCCGGTTCAGGATGACCTCGGCCACGGCAAACTGGCCGCGCACGCTTTCGCCACGAGCTTCGAAATACAGCGCCTCAGACAGGCATTTCCAGCCTTCATCCCCGGTCGCTTTGGGCTGCTGGTCCAGCCAGTCCTTGGAATAGGACACTTTGATCGGTTCAACCACTTTGCGCGGCTGGAACAGTTTCAGATAATCCCGAAAGCTCTGACCCGGCAATTCACTGCGGGCAACCAGTTCTTTCTTGTCGGTATCCGTGGCTTCCCTCTCAGCGTAGGACGCACTCGGCAGCACGGTTGCTGCCAATGTGGCAACAGCCATTATATAACGTAGCATCAGATAACCTCGCACAGGCACTTCACGCGCCAAACCCTCCCCCGGCGGGCGCGACGAGGCATTTAGCGCAGTCTTGCGCAAAGGTCCAGATCAGAGATGAATACAAGTGGAAAATCGCTCGTGGAGAAGATTTTTTCTGCCACAAGTTCGCTTATGACCCACTAATCATGGGGTTTCAGGCTAGTGTCAACCCCCAAGTCTGGACGAAATCGCCAGTTGAGCGGCAGCCAGCCGAGCGACCGGAACCCGGAATGGAGAGCAGGACACATAGTCAAAACCCAGATCGCGGCAAATGGCGATTGATTCGGGGTTACCGCCATGCTCTCCGCAGACCGAAAGGGTCACATCGGGCTGGGCGAGGCGCCCTCTTTCGGACCCGAGCTTAAGCAATTCACCAACCCCGTCCGCGTCCAGCACATGAAACGGGTCTTCGGTAAAGACCCCCTGCCGGACATAGGCAGACATGAAACGCCCCGCATCATCGCGCGACAGACCATAGGTCATCTGGGTCAGGTCGTTGGTTCCAAAGCTCAGAAACGCGGTGTTGGGTGCAATCTCTTCGGCACGCAGGCAGGCGCGCGGTGTTTCGACCATCACGCCAAGGCGGTATTCGAATTCCTGCCCCTGTTCCGCCGCGACGGCGGCCGCCACCGTGTCGATGCGGGATTTCACCAGCTCGACCTCTCGCTTGGCCGAGACCAGCGGGATCATCACCTCGGGCACGACTGGCGCACCGTTCTTGCTGGTCTCAAGCGTGGCCTCAAAGATCGCCCGGGCCTGCATGTCATAGATTTCGGGCACCGTAACGCCCAGGCGAACCCCGCGCAGGCCCAGCATCGGGTTGTATTCCGTCATCGCGGCAACACGACGCTCCACATCCGAGACCGGCAAATCCAGCGCTTCGGCCAATTCGCGCTGGCCACTACGGGTGGTGGGCAGGAATTCGTGCAGCGGAGGGTCGAACAGGCGAATGCAGACCGGCTGGCCTTCCATGATACGGAACAGTTGAACAAAGTCGTCGCGCTGCATGGGCAGCAAACGCTCCAACACCGCCGCACGGCCTGAAGAGGTTTGCGCAAAGATCATCTCGCGCATCACGATCAGACGACCGGGATCAAAGAACATATGCTCGGTCCGGCACAGGCCGATGCCCTGCGCCTGAAAGTTTCGCGCGGTCTGCGCATCCGCTGGGGTATCGGCATTGGCGCGGATATCGATGTCCCGCTCGGCATCGGCCCAGCCCATGAGCGTCTGGAAACAGTCATCCAGCGCAGCCTCGAGCATCTCGGGCCGCCCTGCCAGAACCTGACCCGAGCTTCCGTCGATTGTCAGGACGTCACCGGTCTTGAACACCCGTCCATCCGGCGTCGACAGCATTTCCTTTTTGGTCTGGAACCGCATCTCGGACGCGCCGACGATGCAGGGCAGACCCAAACCGCGCCCGATCACGGCGGCATGGCTGGTCATCCCGCCCTTTTCGGTCAGAACGGCAACGGCGGCATGCATGCCCCGCACATCCTCGGGCGAGGTTTCGCGGCGCACCAGAACACAGGCCTCGCCCCGCGCGGCACTGGCTTGCGCCTCGGCAGCTGTAAACACGATCTTGCCGGTCGACGCCCCCGGACTTGCGCCAATCGCGGTGGTCAGCACATCCCGCTCTGCCTCGGGGTGGACCTGCCGGTGCAGCAGTTCGTTCAGGGCATGCGGGTCCACACGCATCACCGCCTCTTGCGGCGGGATGATCCCGTCTTCGGCCAGCCGCACCGCAATCCGCATCGCCGCGCGCGCGGTTCGTTGAACACGCACACCGTCCAGAATATGCACATTGCCGTTCTGGATCACGAATTCGACCTGCATCTCCTCGCGCAGCTTCTCGCGCATCAAGGCGGCCTGGGCTTTCAGATCGGCAAATGCATTGGGTGCCACCTCTTCCAGTGACGCCCCCCTTGGGTCTTTCTCAAGATACAGCGCCGAGACATCTTCGCCCAACGCATCCCGCCCCTGGCTCTGGCTCAGATACCGGCCGGTGATCTGAGGCATGCCCGTAGTCGGATCGACCAACTGCAGCACGCCCGAGCCGCATTCGCCCTGCCCGACGCCCGGTATCATCTCTTGGATGACCAGCCCCAGCCCCGCATCGGCTGGCGCGCCCTTGGCCTGACGCAACAGCCGCGCCGAGGTGCCATCCCACGCCCGCGCCATCGAACGCAAAACGCCGATCAACTGTTCACCGGGATCCTCAGGAAAGACTTCATCGGTCTCATCCTCATAGGCGTGCAGAGTACGCTTCAACCCCGCGACACCATCCTCGTCGATCTCGTCGAACACATCCGCATCCAGACGCGCCACATGGATCGCGTAGCTTTGCACGAACCGCAAATACATGGCGGCTGCAGCCTCATCCCCCATCGAGTTCGACAGTTCAGCAAACCGCGCCTCGTTCATGCCAATGTTCAGAACCGCACCGGGGCCGCCCCAATCGGGGTCCTCGGAACTGGGCCGTACACACAGCAAGGCCGTCGGTTCGAATTGCTCAAGGATTGCCGCCAGATCGGGGATTTGCCCTTCGGCAATGTGCTGGACGGCATCAAACGACAACGCGACCGTGCGCGGCACCGGCATCTCCAACCGGACCAGACGTTGCAGGCACTTTGCCCGCCCGCCATGGGTGTGCGGGGCAACGGGCGCGGTGGGCGTGATGAGCGTGGTATGCGGATTATTCTGCACTGCGGCACCTTTTGGTTTCACCGCAGCATAGGCCCCTGCGCCCGTCGCGCAAGGGTGATCTGGGCGCGCAAATCCGCGCGCCCGGACCTTTAGCCTTCGATCTTGGTCAGATCGGCCACGCTGGAACAGACCGAGCGGATCTGGCTGAGCAGGTTCAGGCGGTTGCGGCGCAGGATGTCATTGTCGGTATTGACCTGCACATCCTCAAAGAACGCATCCACCGGCCCGCGTAAGCTTGCCATTGCCGCCATGGCCGTCGGGAAATCCTCGGCCCCCAGCGCCGGATCAATCTGCGCCTGCGCCGCATCCAGTGCCGCAAACAGAGCCTTTTCGCTGTCGGTCTCGGCAAATTTCACATCCGCGCCGTAGGAATATTCCACCCCGTCCTTCTCTTCGGCCTGTGTCAGGATGTTGTTCGCCCGCTTGAACCCTTGCACGAGGTTTTCACCATCCTCGGTCGCAATCACAGCATTCAGAGCACGGGCGCGTTTGACCAGCAGGTTGAGGTCATCATTGCCGTCCATCGCGATACAGGCGTCGATGATGTCGTGTCGGATGCCTTCGTCGCGGAGGAAGACTTTGAGGCGGTCGTGGAAGAAGGTCAGCAAATCGACGGGTGCTGCCAAAACAATCGCCTGTGCCGCTTCGACCTGATGCGCCAACCCGTGCACCTGCTGAGCGGCGGCCTCCTTGTCCTCAGGCGAGGCTTGGTTCGCCTTGGCCTCGAGCAAAGCACCCTGCCATTCGGGCAGTTTCAGCAAGGTGCCCACCGCCGAGGCAGATACCTTTTGCAGGTTCACACGCAGGTCATTTGTCAGCAGCAACCGAATGACCCCCAACGCCGCACGGCGTAGGGCAAACGGGTCTTTCGAGCCGGTCGGTTTCTCATCAATCGCCCAGAACCCGGTCAGCGTGTCCAGCTTGTCGGCCAGCGCAACGGTCACCGAGAGCAGCGCGGTCGGCACGTCATCCGACGGGCCCAATGGCGAGTAATGCTCCTGTGCCACGGCGGCAACTGCGGCGTCCTCGCCTGCCGCTTCGATGTAGTACCGCCCCATAAGCCCCTGAAGTTCCGGGAATTCATAGACCATCTCGGAACTCAGATCGGCCTTGGCCAAACGCGCGGCTTTCTCGGCCTGATCGGCATCCGCTCCGGTCACCGGGGCCAGTTCGCGGGCCAGTGCGGCGATGCGGTCGATGCGTTCAGCCTGTGTACCCAACTTGTTGTGGAAGGTCACATTCTCCAGCGCGCGGGTCCATTGGGCGATGTCCGATTTGGTAACGCGCAGGTCGTTTTCCCAGAAGAATTTCGCATCCGCCAAACGGGCCGAGAGGACCTTCTGGTTCCCGGCCAGAATCGTCGCGCCATTGTCGGCGGTCTCGCGGTTGGCGACGGTGATGAAACGCTCGATCCGGCCGGTTTTGGGGTTCTTCACGGAAAAGAACTTCTGATGCTCTTTCATCGAGGTCTGCAGCACCTCGGGCGGCAGGTCGAGGAATTCGTCGTCGATCTGCCCCATCAGCACGACGGGCCATTCGACCAGACCGGCCACCTCGGCCAGCAGGCCTTTGTCGTCGACCACCTCAAGACCGGCAGCAAACGCCATGTTTTGGGCGTCGTTCCAGATATGCTCGGCGCGCTCGCTGGGCGACAGCACAACAAAGGCGCGTTTCAGCTTGGCGGCGTAATCCTCGAACGAGGTGACGGCAAAGCGGTTCGGGGCCATGAATCGGTGGCCCTCGGTCGTGTCGCCCGAGTTGATGCCTTCGACCTCAAGCGGAACGACTTGCGCGCCCGCCTCATCGGTCAGAATGCACAGGATCGAGTGCAGAGGCCGCACCCACCGCATCGGGCCACTGCCCCAGCGCATCGACTTGGGCCATGGGAAGTTGCGAATGGTGGCCTCAAGCACCTCGGCCACTATCCCTGCCGCTGGGCGTCCGGGCTTTTCGATCTGGGCGAAATAGACTGCACCTTTGGGGGTATCGCGTTCTTCTAGCTGGTCGCGGGTCAGACCTGCGCCGCGCAGGAAGCCTTCGATCGCTTTGTCAGGTGCGCCGACTTTGGGGCCTTTGCGTTCCTCGCGGATGGTGGGGCTTTCAGCCAGCAGCCCTTCGACCGCCAAAGTCAGGCGGCGCGGCGTGGTCAGGGCGGCGGCAGAGGCATAGGTCAAACCGGCCTCGACCAAGCCATCGGTGATCCGCTTTTTCAGGTCCTCACCGGCGCGGGTCTGCATACGCGCGGGGATCTCCTCGGAAAACAGTTCGATCAGCAGGTCGGGCATTTTCGGTCCTTAGAAATTTACGATCGTCTGGATGACGATGGCATTGGCGATATCCACAAAGAATGCGGATACAAGGGGCAGCACGATAAAGGCAATAGGGGATGGGCCATATCGCTTGGTTACGGCAGTCATATTCGCAATTGCAGTGGGGGTTGCGCCCAAGGCGAAGCCTCCGAATCCCGCGGCCAGCACTGCGGCGCGATAGTTTGAGCCCATGACCGGGAACAGCACCCACAGTACGAAAACCACCGTAAACAGGGTCTGGGCGGACATGATGACGACGATGGCCATGCCGAGCTCGGCAATGGTCCATAGCTGAAGGCTCATCAATGACATGGCCAAGAATGCACCCAAGGCGAATTCCGAGATCAGCGCCAGTGACGGCGTTCGCGATACCGGCGGGGCCGATGGTGCCACCACGGCGCGCAGATTGGCGATCACGATGCCCATGATCAGACACGGTACAAACAAGGGCAGCTTGAGACCGGCGGCCGAGATCGCCTCGCCCAGAAAATATCCCCCGATGATCGCAAGGTTCAGGTAAAGCAAAACGCGCATGATCGTCAGGTGGTCGATGGCTGGCGCTTTGCCCTCTGGTTCGTCCGGCAGCCCGACACTTGGCCCTTCATCCGGGCGGTTGGGGCTGAGATTGCGCCCTTCGACCAGAAACCGCGCGATCGGCCCACCAACCAGAGCGGCCAGAACCAGACCCAGCGTTGCAACGGCCACCCCCAGCTCGGTCGCGCTGTCCAGCCCTGTGGCCCGCGTGACTTCGGGTGCCCATGCGATGGCTGTTCCATGCCCGCCGATCAGCGCCGCCGAACCAAACAGGACACCCGCCTGCGCCGGATAGCCGAACATCGATGCCCCGGCAGCCCCGATCACGTTTTGCAAAAGGATCGTCACCAGGGTCAGGATCAAAAGCAAAAACAGTGGCTTACCGCCTGCAATCAAATCGGAAAGACGCGCATTCAGGCCGATCCCGGCGAAGAACAGAACCAGCAGAAAATCCCGTGTACTCAGCTGGAACGACAGTTCAAGATCAAACAGCAGATACAGCAACAACACGACGAGCGAGGCCAGCAGCCCTCCGGTCACGGGTTCTGGAATGTTGAAATTGCGCAGCATGGCGACACGATCGTTGATCTGAGCGCCAAGCAAATAGACGGCAAAACCCAAGGTCGCCGTCAGAAACTCGGGGATTTCGACGCCGTGTTGCACGAGGGCCTCCTTACTCCTGTGGTCTGGCTGGGCATTCCTCGCCCACTACGGTGCCATCATAGGCTTTTTCACCGCAATTGTTCAGAGAGTGCCAGACATAACCGCGCCCGTCTTCGGTGATCGCAACGATGCGGTCGACTCCGTAGTGAATATTTTTCGCGCTGATAAAGGCCTGCGCCTGCCCCGTCTTCAGTGCCTCGGCCACAGCAACCGCATCGTAGCAGTCGAACCAACCCGGAGCGGTCAGGGGTTCGGCATTTTCAACCGGTACGAAGCCGGACAGCTGATCCTTTGACAAATCCGTGCTGAAACACGCCCGATACCGGATCGGAGAGCTATCGGCATCAATTGCCTGAAACGACGAATAGGCAATCGGCTGCGGAGTTTCGCCGCCCGCAGGTAGCAGTGCTACATCCTGTCCGGGTGTCGGTTCGACCTCATAGTAAAAGCCGTAGACCTGCAGGTAATACATGCCTACCCCGGCCAACACGGCCGAAAGCCCCAGAATGATCGCAAGCAATTTTCCCGTCATTGTCTTAGGCTGCCTCTTTCAAGTTCCTGAAAAATGGGACAGGTTTCGAGGTGAAACTGGATACCACAAAGGTGTTTTCATGGAATCGACCCTCGCCGTTGGGTTCTTTGGTGCGCTGTTTGCGATCATGAACCCGGTCACCAACCTGCCTGTGTTCCTGAGTGTTACGCAGGACCTGCCCCCTGCGGATCAACGCAAGGTCGCAGTCAAAACGTCGCTCTATTGCCTGGTCCTGGGCGGCGCGTTCGCAGCCATCGGCAGTCAGACGCTGAGCCTGTTCGGAATCAGCGTAGACCATCTGCGCGTCGCCGGAGGGCTGGTCGTGCTGATGATCGGCCTGAACATGCTGAACGGCAACGAAAGCACCTCGCATCACGGAACGGACGGAGAAAAAGAGGCCTATCCTTCGCCCGATACGGTGGCGTTCTATCCTCTGGCCTTTCCCATTCTCGTCGGTCCCGGCACGATCACGACCCTGATCCTGTATGCACATCACGTCAACAAGCCGCTTGAGGCCGTTGTTTTTGCAGGTGTATTCGCAGCCGTGGTCGCGTTGCTTCTGATCACGTTCTGGAATGCCCCATGGCTGTCCAAGCGACTTTCGAGCAACGCGCGCGTCATCATGAGCCGCTTTATGGGCATGATCCTGTCGGCCATAGCCATCGGCATGATTTCTGACGGCCTCAAGGCATTGCTGCCCGGATTGGCCTGAGCGCTGCATCAGGCCTCGTACCCGGCGGCCTCGGTCAGAACGAACGCATCCGCGCATTGCTTGGCCAGCGCCCGGACACGGCCGATATAGGCCTGCCGTTCGGTTACCGAGATCACCCCGCGCGCGTCCAGCAAATTGAAGATGTGGCTGGCCTTGATGCACTGATCATAGGCCGGGTGCGCCATGACGATGCGCTTGCCGGTTTTGGGATCGTCATGCTCGTGTGCCAGAATGGCGGCGCATTCGGCCTCGGCCTCTTCGAAATGACGCAGCAGCACTTCGGTGTTGGCCACGTCAAAGTTCCAGCGCGCGTATTCTTCTTCGGTCTGCTTGAAGATGTCACCGTATGTCAGCGGACTGGGGGATTGCGGATCGTTGAAGGGCATGTCCATCACGTGGTCTATGCCCAGCACATACATCGCCAGACGTTCCAGACCATAGGTCAGCTCGCCCGAGACCGGCGTGCAGTCATGGCCGCCGACCTGCTGGAAATAGGTGAACTGGCTGACTTCCATGCCGTCGCACCAGACCTCCCATCCAAGGCCCCAAGCGCCGAGAGTCGGGCTTTCCCAGTCGTCCTCGACAAAGCGGATGTCGTGCAGTTCCATATCGATGCCGATGGCTTCAAGGCTGCCTAGATACAGCTCTTGCAGGTTCGGCGGGCTGGGTTTGATCAGAACCTGATACTGATAGTAGTGCTGCAAACGGTTCGGGTTCTCACCATAGCGCCCGTCGGTCGGACGGCGCGAGGGTTGAACATAGGCCGCAGCCCACGCCTTGGACCCCAGCGCCCGCAGAGTTGTCGCCGGGTGGAATGTCCCTGCCCCGACCTCCATGTCATAAGGCTGCAGAATCGCACAGCCTTTCGAGGCCCAATAGGTCTGAAGCCGCAGGATGATCTCCTGAAAAGAACGAGGTGCGCTGGACTGATCGGTCATGACATTCCCTTTGGGCGCGCCTGCGCCCGGTTCCGATGGGTTTGGCCCTTCCTATGCAAGGGGCCGAGGGGCGTCAACGGGCCAATGGGTCCTTGCTGTATCTGCGCTGCCACACCGCAAATTCCCCGCATTCCCACCATGGCTTTCACCACTCGAAATCGCGTATTCTGCGCAAAAGCATCAAAACTGCATAAACGGGCAGAAAATGACACGAGTATTTACGGCAATTCTATTGTTTCTTTTGGTCGGCCTACGCGCCGCAACCGCCCAGCAAGATCAGGGCGTCTGGGTTCAGGTCGAGGCACAGCCATCTCTGCGTGAAGCGCAGGATCGGGCGCAGGCCTACGCCCGCGCATTGCCTGACGTGAACGGCTTTCGCCTGAACAGCGGCTGGTATGCCATCGTGATCGGACCCTATCTGCGCAGCGACGCGGAACAGGTGCTGCGGGTTTACCGCACCGAAGGACAAATCCCACGCGACAGTTTCATCGCCTTTTCAAACTCGCTGGGTCAGCAGTTCTGGCCGGTTGGGGCGAATGTGCTGAACCGGGGCACCGTTGCCCCGCCGGTTGAACCCGAAGAGCCCGCCGTCGACACGCTGTCAGACGCAACCCCAAAGCCTTCGGATGAAACCCGTGCTCAGGCGCTGCAATCCGAGCGTTTATTGACGTCTCAGGAGCGCAAGGACCTGCAGACCGCGCTTCAGGCCGCCGGGTTCTACAACTCGACCATCGACGGAGCCTTCGGTCAAGGCACGCGCCGGTCGATGGCCGACTGGCAGAGCTTCAACGGATATGAGGCAACCGGCGTTCTGACCACTGTCCAACGCAGCGCGTTGATCGAGGATTATAACGCGCCGCTGATCAGCGTCGGTATGGCGCGGTACAGTGACGATCAGGCCGGGATCTCGATTGATCTGCCGCAGGAGGCCGTAGCCTTCGATCGCTATGAGGCCCCTTTCGCGCATTTCAAAAGCACCTCTGACCTGAACGCACAAGCGCTGCTGATCAGTCAGGAGGGCGGCAAATCCACCCTGCGCGCACTTTACGAGGTGATGCAGTCGCTGGAAATCGTGCCGCTGGACGGCCCGCGAGAGCTGCGCGGTGATCGCTTCACTCTGGAGGGGCGCGGCAAAGGCGTCGTCTCTTACACCGAAGCGGCGCTGAAGGACGGCAAGATCAAAGGCTTCACGCTGGTCTGGCCCGAGGGCGATGAAGCCCGCCGCGCCCGCGTTCTGGCCGCGATGAAGGCCAGCTTTGACACCACGGATGCGGTTCTGGATTCCAGTGCCGGCGCAGATGCTGAGCAGCGCGTTGATCTGGTCTCGGGGCTTCAGGTTCGCAAACCGCGCCTGTCCCGCTCGGGCTTTTTTGCGGATGCGTCCGGCACTGTCCTGACCGTGTCCGAGGCCGCTGACAGCTGCAGCCGTGTGACGCTGGACGGTGATCAGGAGCTTCAGGTGGCCTGGACAGATGCCGATCTGGGTGTCTCTGTCCTGCGCCCGCGCAAGTCTTTGGCCCCGATCAACGTGGCCGAGTTCCGCTCGGATCAGCCGCGTATTCAGTCCGAGGTCGCGGTCTCCGGGTTCTCTTACGAAGGGGTCTTGGGGGCACCGACGCTCACCTTCGGCCAGATCGCGGACGTGCGCGGCCTGAACGGTGAAACCGGTGTAAAACGTCTGGCTCTGGCCGCTCAACCGGGCGATGCCGGTGGTCCGGTCTTTGACGACAGTGGCAGCGTTGTCGGCATGCTGCTGCCCCCCCCGTCCGAGGGGCGCACCCTGCCCGGATCGGTCAGCCTGGCGGTTTCGACCCAAGGCTTGAACGACGTCCTGACGCAAGCGGGCATCTCGGGCCAAGCAGCGCAAGAGACGGCTGAAATCTCACCCAACGAGCTGAGCCGCCGCGCAAATGGGATGACCGTTCTGGTGCATTGCTGGGACTAATAGCGTCCTAAAACTGAAAAGGCCGCTGCGCATCTGCGCGGCGGCTTTCTTGTTTTCCGGCTACAGAATGCCCGGCGTGACGTGGATCAGTGTCGGCCCAGAGGCCTGAAATGCAGCTTTGACCGCCTCCTGCATCTCATCCACAGTTTTGGGCGCACTGGACAGCGCCCCAAACGCCTCGGCCAGTTTGCAGAAGTCAGGATTGCGCGCCACAACCGCGTTGGGCGCAATCTGGCTGCGGACCATACTGTCCTCAATCTCTTTCAGTTTGCCATTGTCCCAGAGGATAATCGGCAATGACAGACCCAGTTCCACTGCTACGCCCAGTTCCTGCATCGTGTATTGAAAGCCATAGTCCCCGGCGATCACCGCCGTTGGCCGCCCCCGCCGCGCCACCGCACCGCCGATACCAGCGGGCAGAGCGTAGCCCAAGGTGCCGAAGCCGGTCGGATGATGCCAATGATGAGGATAGGCCATATCCCAGACCTCTTTCGTGGCATAGGCGAATTGGGTCATGTCGGAATATATCATGGTGTCAACAGGCATCGCGGCGCGCAGCGCATCTGCGACTGGCACGATGCCCGGACGCTCTGCATCAACCTCGGCTCGCCAGCGGGCACGGGCCTCGGCAACTTCCTTGGCCGTCCAGCCCGTCGCAGGCTTGGCGCTTTCGGTAACGGCCCACAGGGCGCGGGCAAAGCTGGCGCTATCGGCCTGAATTTTGACGGCGGCGCGATGGCGGTCTGACAGGACCTCGGGGTCCAGATCGACGCGAACCAGATGCGCCGTATGGCCCAGCTCTTCCCGCCAGAGGTCAACCTCGCCCAGTTCGGCCCCAACAGCGACCACCAGATCGGCCGAGGCGATCACCTCGGCGCTGCCGGGCCGAGGCAGCATTGCCCCGAAATCCAACGGATAGTTCACACCGACCATTCCACGCCCTGCGTAAGTCGTGAAACAGGCCGCACCGAGCTGGGTCAGGATTTGCCGCCATTCGTTGGACCGACAGCCACCCCCCAGTATGAACAAAGGCCGTTTTGAGATATTCAGCAAGGACACAACCGGCGCGACATCCGGGGCAAAGACCTTGGTGCGCAAGGCCGGTTGGTTTGGAAATGGCGCGGGGTCTGCTTCGCCCTCAAGCTGTGCAATCGGCACCTGTATGTGCTTGGGCCGTGGGCGAGAGAGTTCGAATTCCTCAAAGGCGCGCTCGACCAGACCATAGGCGGCCTGCGCGGTGTTCGCCTGCGCCGACCAATCGGCAACCGTAGCCGCCGCCCCCTGTTGGTCTTTCATCTGATGCAATTGACCACGCTGCGCCTGCGTCTCATCCAGACAGGATGACAGAACCAGCATCGGGACCGAGTCGCTATAGGCCTGCCCCATCGGCGTCATGATGTTGCACAGCCCCGGACCGGTGATGACATAGGCAACGCCCGGCTTACCAGTCGCGCGCGCATAGCCATCGGCCATAAACCCCGCGCCCTGCTCATGCCGGGCCAGCACATGGGTGATCCCGGCCTCTTCAATGCCGCGATACATTTCCTGATTGTGAACGCCCGGAATGCCAAAAATCACATCCACGCCGCGATCCCTCAGCATGTGGGAGATTTGCGCGCCAAGGGGTCTTTTCATCAGTCTCTCCAGAATTGGACGGTAAAGATTGCGTAAACGGCCAGCAGCTCCAGCCGGCCGACCAGCATGCCTGCGGTCAGCAGCCATTTTGCGGTGTCACTAAGGCCGGCGAAATTGCCTGCCGGGCCGATCTGGTCCCCCAGCCCCGGCCCGACATTGGCCAGCGCCGTCGCGGCACCCGAAACGGATGTGATGAAGTCCAGGCCGGTCAGCGCCAGCGCCCAGGACAAAATCCCCATCGACAGGACGAAGAACATGAAAAAGCTCATGACCGAGGTCAGAACGTCCCGGCTGACAGGGCGTCCGTCGTAGAGCGGAACGAACACCCCATGCGGCGACCGAATGCGCCGGATCTGCGTTTTGATCGATGCGAACAGAAGTTGATAGCGGAACACCTTGATCGAACAGGCTGTCGATCCGGCGCAGCCTCCGATCAGGCCGATCAGGAAGAACAGCATGATCGGGAAGCTGCCCCAAAGCATGTAGTCGACACTTGCATAACCGGTGCCCGAAATGATCGAGGTGATGTTAAACAGCGACTCGCGCAGGGCCCTTTCCCAATGGTGCGGAAAGACCGAGGTCAGGAACACAGACATCACGACGACCAGTACGAGAATGGTTGCCAGAAAGGCGCGGATCTGACTGTCCTGCCATAGCGACGAGGTGTTGCCATTGGCCAGTTGCACATAGCGTACGAAAGGCAGCGCCGCGAGGATCATGAAGACCGAGGCCGCGTATTCTGCTGGGCCACTGAAGGTTGCAAACGAGCCATCGTAGTTGGAAAACCCACCCGTTGCGATGGTGGTCATGGCGTGAACCACCGCATCAAAGAACCCCATCCCGACAGCCGCATAGACAAGGCCGCAGGCCAGTGTCAGAAACACATAGATCAGCGATATTTGGCCCGCGATCTCCTGCGCGCGGGGAAGGATTTTCCCCATGGTTTCAAACCCTTCCGACCGGAAGATTTGCATACCACCGACCCGCAGCTCGGGCAGGAAAACCATCGCCACAACGATGATCCCGATACCGCCCAGCCATTGCAGGATTCCGCGCCACAGCAACAAGCCCTGCGGCAGATCATCCAACCCCGAGATCACGGTCGATCCGGTAGTGGTCAGGCCCGACATCGCCTCGAAATACGCGTCGACAAAGCGCAGCTCGGTCTCGCCGAACAGAAACGGGATCGCCCCGAACACCGGCAACGCCACCCAGACGCCCGAGGTCAGCAAAAAGGTCTGACGGATGGTCAGTCCTTCGCCGACGCCATTGGCGCAGCTCAGCGCAAGGACAACGCCGGTCAGAACGGTGATGATCGCGCTTTCAAGAAAGACATGCCACTCGTCCCGCCCCTCGATCATGTCGGCGAGCATAGGCAGCAGCATGGTCGCCCCCAGAATGGCGACCAGCATGCCAATCACATATCCGACCGGGCGAAGATCCATCATGACGCGCAGCGTTGGCGCGCCAGCCCGACCGTGTCAAGCAGATGACCCCGATTACTCGTCGGTTTTCGCAGCAACCTTGGGCATCGCAGGCGGTTTAGACGGCGCGCGCGTCTTGCGAAGGGCCGGCTGAGGGGCCTCTGGCTTCGATGCAGCTGCTTTGGCCGGTGCCGGTGTCTTGGCTGAGGGTTTTGGCGCAGGCTTGGGGGCCGCCGGTGTTTTGACCGGTGCCGCCTTTTTAGCCACGGTCTGTGCCGGAGTTGCCTTGGCCGCGGGTTTAGGTGTTGCGGGCGCAGGGGTAGCCTTAACAGCAGGTTTCGGCGTTGCTGGTGCAGACGCAGCTTTGGCCGCAGGTTTCGGCGTCGCAGGTGCAGGCGCAACTTTGGCGGCTGCGGGTTTTGCCGCCTGGCGCGGTTTGGCGGTGAATTTTGCAACCGGTTCGGCCCTGGGCTTCGATGCGGCGGGTTTGGATTGCGCCTTCTTGGCAGTCGAGGCCCGCTTGGCCGGAGCCGGTTTGGCAGCAGGTTTCGGCGCAGTAACTCGCTTTGCCGCAGGTTCGGCCGGGGCCGGTTCCGAGGCCGTATTGCGCAGCGCCTGAAGCGGCGCCAACGGCAGTTCCATGGCCGACCGGGCCATGATCTGCATTATCTTCATCTGGCTGACCATTGCATATCCAGCCACACGCATTGCAGCCGCCTGCAGCTCCAACGGTTGGGAAATTGGGTTCATGACATGTCTCTCCTTTAAATGCGATGCAGCCGGAGATCTGAGAGAGGGGTGCCCAACCCGCGCCGATCACTCGGGTGGTTGGCGGGGTATTGCAGTCCAAGGCGTTGCACGTCTCGGCTTCCTTCCGGGGGCGGCACACCCGTATGACAACGGGCAAGCGGCAGCTGCATTCCCTACCTTCATAGCGCATTTACTGCGCAAACGCAGCAATTTTCGCTGCATTGCGGCGAAAAGGCGCTATTTTGGAAAAGACACGGCTAAATTTTCAGCGTTCCAGCAGGGTTAGCCCACGTGGAACAAGGTCGTGAACAGACGCGGATCAAGGCTGGAGGCCGCGAAAGTGGGCCCTTCCGTCAGGATCGAGACCGCATCATGGCTGTGCAGGCTCTCCTGATGGCTGGCGATCACGCGGAAATCGCTTACGTGATGATCGGCCAGCAATTCGGCACAGAACAGGCGCGCCGCGTCTTCGACAAAGATCGGATTGGCCGCGTTCAGCTCGGCAAAAGCCTGTTCATCCTCGCGCTTGACCATGACCTGCGTTTCCGTCGGAACCGCACGGCGGCAAAGGTCGATCAGGTCTTCGAACCACAGGCAATCGGCGTCGCAATCCACAAGCACCGAAATCCGCGCGACCGAGCGCTGCGAGTGCGGCGTCGCCAACTGCCCACGCTGCGAGCGCGCATGCTCGCTCAGCTCCAGCGAGCAGGGACAGGTCGAGGAATAGACATAGTCCAGATGCATGATCTTCTGTCGCACACCGTTTTGCGTCACCAGCTCCAACGCGATGTCGTAATATTGGTACCCTTCCAGGCCGGATCGCAGGCTTTTCACCTTTGCAGGATAGGAAAAGCGCATCTGCAGGCGTGCATCAAAACTGTCGAGGTCGGTCAGATAGTCGCTCAGCGCGGCTTCCATCACCTCAAAGCTGAAGGTCCGTTCGGCGTGTTTGTAGAAAGACCGCATGATGCGGGACATGTTGATGCCCTTTTTCTCGGCCTCAAGACTCACCGTGCCGGTGATCGAGGTCTCAAGCGTCAGATCATCCCCATCCTTGCGGTGAAAGCTGATCGGCAGGCGAAAGTTCGAGATTCCCACATGCTGGATCTGCTGCTTCGCCCCCCGGATCAGACTGGACGGACCGTTTTGCAGGTCGGGCAATGTGGCCCGATACGCCTCATCCGCGACGAAACCTTCAGGGTATTCACGCGACAGGGACGGATAGTTTACCCCTGACCTGCCGGGCACCAGCCGCGCCAAAGCCGGGTCCAGCTGGCTGATCTCGGCCGCAGGCGCGGTCTTGGCCCATTGCCGCAGCAATTTCAGTGCTTCAGCGGCCTGTTCCCGGCTGGGGGCGTCGTCGATGTCACGGGGGTGAACATTCATAGGCTGGGTTCCTCGGTTGGCCGTCGAAATCCAGACGGCTGAAGTTCAGTATCCAGTTTAACCCGATACGGGATCATTAACAGGATGGATCGAAAAAACCCAGCGTAAATCCGGCATTCTGCGTGCGTCAGCGACACATTGCTTTGCTAGCCCTCACGGATCAGAGAGGCAGGTTTCACCACCTCTCTGCCCATCACGGCGCCAACTAAAGGCGTTTTCTACTGACCCTGCGAAACGTCCAGCGCGTGACGGATATCGGCCAACAGATCGTTTGCATCCTCAAGACCGACCGACAGGCGGATCAGACCAGGTGTAATGCCCAGTTCCTCTTTCAGCTCATCACTCAGGCGCTGGTGCGTTGTGGTTGCCGGATGGGTCGCGATGGATTTCGCATCCCCCAGATTGTTCGAGATCACCGGGATCGTCAGCGCATTGAGAAACGCAAAGGCCGCATCCTTGCCGCCCTTGATGTCCAAAGACAGCACGGTGCCGCCCTTGCCGCCCAGTTGCGTCTGCACCAGAGCGTTCTGCGCATGGGTTTTCAGACCCGGATACAACGTCCGTTCCAGCGCCGAATGACCTTCCAGCGCCTCGGCCACGGCCTGCGCCGTTGCAGCCTGCGCGTTGACCCGCAGGGCCATTGTCTCGAGCCCCTTCAGCATGATCCACGCGCTGAACGGGCTAAGCGCGCCGCCGGTATGTTTCATGTAGGGTTCGACCGTGCCGCGGATGAACTCCTTGGTGCCAAGGATCACGCCGCCCAGCGCCCGGCCCTGCCCGTCAATATGTTTGGTCGCCGAATAGATCACGACATCCGCGCCCTGCTCGACCGCGCGCGAAAACACGGGGGTCGAGAACACGTTATCCACCAGAACCAGAGCACCGGCCGCATGGGCCAGTTTCGCAACGGCGGCAATGTCGATCACCTCAAGCGTCGGGTTAGACATGGATTCGAAGAAAACAGCCTTGGTGTCGGGGCGGATCGCGGCCTTCCACTGGTCAAGATCGGTGCCATCAACAAACGTCACCTCGACCCCGTAGCGGGACAGGATGTTTTCCAGAATGAACAGGCACGACCCGAACAGTGCCTTGGCCGAGACCACATGGTCCCCTGCCTTCAGCATCGAGGTCAACGCCCCACTGACAGCCGCCATGCCGGACGCGGTGGCAAAGGCATCCTCGGCCCCTTCCAGCGCTGCGATACGCTGTTCGAACATCGACACTGTCGGGTTGCCATAGCGGGCATAGATGAACTCATCCGGGCCACATTCCAAGAACCGGGCCTCGGCCTGTTCGGCTGTGTCGTACACGAAGCCCTGGGTCAGGAAAATCGCTTCGCTCACCTCGTTGTACTGACTGCGACGGATGCCGCCATGGACGGCTTGGGTGCGTTTGGTCCAGTTCTCGCTCATGTCATTCCTTTCGGCCCCGCTCCAAGAGGCGCATCAAAAAAACCCCAGACGCGGTCAAGCGAAAGGGGCCTTTCATCCTGACCTTTTAGCGGTGTTGTTTAGCGTGGCCCGCAATCCGGTAACAAATCGCCACGTAGTGATGTTGCCATTACGCCGCAGTCGCGAATTCGTCAAGCCCGCCAGGGCAACGTCACGGTTTTGTAACCGTTCATTCATGGAAGCGTCATAGCGTTATGACAAAGCGGCGCCACAACATCTTGTGTGAGGCAGAGCATATGCCAGTAGTCAGGATCAATGCTGTCAACGGACGTGCCGAGTTGCATGGCAGCAGTCGCCCCCTCAGCGGGGCTTTGCGGCAGAACCAGCAGACGGACGGCCCGGTCATTATCTTGACCCATGGCTACAAGTATCGACCAGATGATCCCGATGCCTGCCCACACCGGCATATCCTGTCGCTCCATCCCAAGGCGTTACCCTGGTACAGCCCCAGCTGGCCTCAGCATCTGGGCTTTGGCAGCGGGTTTGAAGACGAAGGTCTGGCCATCGCGTTTGGCTGGGATGCCCGCGGCCCGCTTTGGTCAGCACAGCGTCGCGCCGTCGAAGCGGGTAAGGTTCTGGCCGAGGTCATCCGCCAGGTCCATCAGTTGAACCCAGAGCGCCCGATCCATTTCATCGGACACTCCATGGGCACTGAATTGGCGCTTGAGGCTCTGCACCACATTCCTCCCGGCGCACTGTGTCGGATCATTTCCCTGACCGGGGCCGCCTACCAATCCCGCGCCGTCGCGGCCCTGACCACGCCCGCTGGTCGCAAGGCCGAGTTCATCAACATCATCAGTCGCGAAAACGACTTCTTCGATTTCCTGTATGAAACCTTTATTCAACCGCCCCGCCCTGGGGATCTGAGCATTGGCGCTGGCCTGACGGCACCAAACGCAGTCACTTTGCAGATTGATTGCCCGGACACGGTGAACCACCTGTCAGCCCTGATCTTCCCGCTCGCCGCGCCCGATCGGCGCATCTGCCATTGGTCCAGTTACACACGTCCCGGCGTGCTGCGGGTTTACAACGCCTTGCTGCGCGACCCCGACCGTCTGTGCCTGCAAACGCTGCAAAGTGGCATCCCCAAGATGCCTCACCCGCGCTGGTCACGGCTTTTTGCCTTACCCCGTCTGCAGGGGCTCTTGCCGTTTGCGCAGAAAGCTTCATGATCCCCTCAACCTGAGGAGACATCATGATCGACTTGTATTTCTGGCCCACCCCGAATGGTTGGAAAGCCTCCATCGCGCTGGAAGAGATGGAGCTGCCTTACACCACCCATCTGGTAAATATCGGCAAGGGTGACCAGTTCGATCCGAAGTTCCTGAAGATTTCGCCCAATAACCGTATGCCTGCAATCGTCGATCCCGATGGCCCCGATGGTGCGCCGATCACGGTTTTCGAAAGCGGCGCGATCCTGATGTATCTGGCGCGTAAGACCAACCGCTTTTATGGCACGACCGAACGGGACAGAATTGCGGTAGAGGAGTGGCTGATGTGGCAGATGGGCGGCGTTGGCCCGATGGCGGGTCAGGCGCATCACTTCCTGAAATACGCCCCCAACCTTGAACCTCCGCAGGACCTGCCCTACGCCAAAGACCGCTATCGGAGCGAAGTCGCCCGGCTTTACGGCGTGCTGGATCGGCGACTTGCCGAGAACGAGTATGTCGCGGGTGATTTCTACTCGATCGCGGATATGTCAATCTGGGGCTGGGCGAGCCTTTGGGAAGGTCAGCAGCAGGTGCTGGACGACAAGCCTCACTTCGCCCGCTGGCTAGAGGCCGTAAGCGCCCGCCCAGCGGTTCAGGCCGGACGCGCCTTGTATGCAGAGCTGCGCGGGGATCACAGCAGCAAGCAGGCGCAGAGCAATTTGTTCAAACGGTAGTTTTGGCTGGCAACGGCAACTAAATCCAAAGCTGGCGAAGCAAGCCGCGCAGTTGCTGAAGTGGCCGGTTCATCCCTCGACTGGTGAGACCGCCCTCAGATAGAGATGCCATGTGGTGTGGCCAAGGATCGGCAGAGTGAAGATCAAGCCGAGAAACGCGGGAACTAGCGACAAGAGCATCGTGACCGAGATGATTGCCGCCCAGCTTAGCATCACCACTGGGTTCTCGGTAACAACGCGAATAGACGTCAACATGGCAGAAACGAAGTTGACCTCCCGATCCAGCAACAGCGGCATGGCTACGACGGTCACTGCGAACAGAACAACTGACAAAAATACGCCGACGCAGGTGCCTACTGCAAGGAAGGTCCAGCCTTGCGGCGTGAAGAACACGGTGTTTAGAAACCCGCCAAAATCCGAGAAGGATGCGTCCTGCAGGATGATCGCAAGCCAAAGCCGAACTTGGTAAACCCACACCCAGAAAATGAACAGGGTGACAAAGGCCATCCAACCCATCTCGCGCTTGCTTTGATTGGCCATGGTGGTGAGAATTTCTGACCAGCCGAAACTCTCACCATTTTGTAAGCGGCGGGACATTTCGTAGAGCCCTGCGGCAGCGAAAGGTGCAACCAGCGGAAAACCCACTATAGCAGGAATAATCATCCAAATCTTGCCCAGCCAGACCAACGTCCACACAAACAACAACCCGAATACTGCGTAGAAAAGGCCGAAGAAACCGCTCATGACCGGGCGTGCCAGAAAATCGGAAAACCCGGACTTCAACGATTCAATGATATCGTCCGCAGTCACTTTGTTGACTGTGGGCATGGCCGGTTCTCGCGGCATTGGATTGTCCGGTGGCTTGGAACCTGCGGCCTTGGATTTCACGACAAACTCCTTTGTCTAGAAGTTTGCTCTAGATGAGACGCTGGGGCAAGGCGTGTATGATTGCTGGACCGGCGAAGCCGCCTCTCACTCATCCCCCCGCACCAGAACATCCAGCATCCCCGAGATATCCTCGATCTCTTCCGCAATCACATGGATCACGGCGTCGGCCTTTTGCATTCGGCCCGTGACCCTCAGCAACCGCCCCGAGATCACCGCGCGGCGGAATTGCTCGTAGATCTTGCGCCAGACCACGATGTTCACGATCCCCGTCTCATCCTCAAGCGTCAGAAAGATCACCCCTTTGGCGGTTCCCGGCCGCTGCCGCAGGATCACCAGCCCCGCCACCGCCACCCGCGCGCCTTCGGGTGGCTGATCCAGAAGGTTGGCGGGCAAACAGGCAGGCGGGCGAGGCCAGGTTCGGTTTGAAACATCAGGGTAAGTCGCGGCAACAGGCATGAGAACAAAAATAGAACATATGCGCAGAAAGTCCAGACGCGGCACACAGAGTCGTAAATGAGGCTGGAAAGACCCAAATCCCTTGATTAAGGAAGAATTCGAACATCGCAAAAGGAAGACGCACGCAATGGCAAAGATCACCTATGTCGAGCATGGCGGTACCGAACATACAGTCGACGTCGCCAACGGACTGACCGTCATGGAAGGAGCCCGTGACAATAACATTCCCGGCATCGAGGCCGATTGCGGCGGCGCCTGTGCCTGCTCGACCTGTCACGTCTACATCCACCCCGACTGGGTCGAAAAAGTCCCTGCCAAGGATGACATGGAAGAGGACATGCTGGACTTTGCCTATGAGCCTGATCCGGCCCGCTCGCGCCTGACCTGCCAGATCAAGGTCACGGACGCACTGGACGGTCTGGTCGTGCAGATGCCGGAAAAACAGATCTGATGCACTCCAAAGCGCCGCGTCCCCCCGTCCGCCTCTGGCACCGTCGGGCACGCGGCGCAGCACTGATGTTGTGCCTGTGGATGGCAGGCTCGCACACCGCCTCGGCATCAGAAGAAATCATCGACGCCCGATTTACCGAACCCACAACACGCTATGCTCATGGCGTATTGGGCGACGACGTGGAATACGGCGCATTGGAACTCCGGGTCGGAAGCCACGGCTCAGACAACCTCGACACTCTACGTACAATACGGCTACCTCAAGACCGCGTCTTCGAAGACCTTTCTCCACGATTGGTAGACATGGACGCGGACGGAAAGCCCGAAGTAGTCGTGGTCGAATCCCACGCCCAACTTGGCGCACAACTTGCCATCTACAACACGCACGGCGAGAAAATCGCCGCCACCCCGCATATCGGAACCCGCAACCGCTGGCTCGCCCCAGTCGGAGCCACCGATCTGGATGGCGATGGCCACATCGAAATCGCCTATGTCGACCGCCCTCACCTCGCCAAAACCCTCCGCATCTGGCGCTACAAAAAGGGTGCCTTGACCGAGATCGCCTCTCTACAGGGACTAACCAACCATCGCATCGGCGAAGACTACATCTCTGGCGGCCTGCGTGACTGCGGCGCGACGCCAGAACTGATCACAGCCAGCGCCGACTGGTCACGCATCATCAGCGTCACTTACAACAAAGAATGGATCACTTCAGACCTCGGCCCCTTCACAGACCGCCAAAGTCTGGACCAAGCCCTAAAGTGCTGATCCGCTCTTCATCTGGCTAAAAATATCTTGGGGGAGAGGCCGCAGGCCGAGGGGGCAAAGCCCCCTGACCCGCATCAAAGTCAAAGCGCCCGCCAACCAATATCGCGGCGACAAAAGCCCTCGGGCCAATCCACCCCATCAACCATTGCATAGGCCCGCTCCCGCGCTTCTTGCAACGTCGCACCTCGGGCGGTGACATTCAGCACACGTCCACCCGCGGCTTGAATCTGCCCCTCAACGGCCTTTGTACCGGCGTGGAAAACCATGTTGCCGCTGTCTTCAGGAAGGCTGTCCAAACCTTTGATAACAGACCCTTTCTCATAGGCACCCGGATACCCGTTGGCAGCCATGACAATGGTCATCGCATGATCATCGGCCCAGTTCACCCGCGTTTCACCCAGGCGCCCTTCGGCTGCGGCATGCATCAGGTCCATCGCCTGCGCACCAAGACGCATCATCAATACCTGACACTCGGGATCGCCAAACCGAACGTTGTATTCGACCAGGCGCGGCTGCCCGTCCTTGATCATCAGACCGGCATAGAGAACCCCTTGGAACGGCGCGCCCCGGCGCTTCATCTCGGCCATGGTCGGGCGGATGATTTCATCCATCGCGCGCGCCTCGACCTCGGCGCTCAGAACCGGAGCCGGGGAATAGGCCCCCATCCCACCGGTGTTCAGACCCGTATCCCCCTCGCCCACCCGTTTGTGGTCTTGCGCGGTGCCGATGGACAGGATGTTCTCTCCATCACAGAGAACGAACAGCGAGGCCTCTTCGCCATCCATGAACTCTTCGACAACAACTTCGGCACCAGCGCCACCGAAGGCCCCGCCAAACATGTCGTCAATTGCGTCCAGAGCGGTCTGCTCGTCCATCGCTACTATCACGCCTTTGCCTGCCGCCAGACCATCAGCCTTGACCACGATCGGAGCGCCCTGCTCTTGGATATAGGCCTTGGCTGGCGCGGCTTCGGTGAACCGTGCATATGCGGCGGTAGGCGCGTCGGATGCATCGCACACCTCTTTGGTGAAACTTTTCGAGGCTTCCAACCGGGCCGCTTCGGCAGACGGGCCAAACACCAGCACACCGGCTTCACGCAACCGGTCGGCCACGCCAGCGGCCAGAGGGGCCTCGGGGCCGACGATCACGAAGTCAATCGCGTTCGCCTCGGCGAAGTTGACAACCGCACCGCCATTCTCGATATCCAGCGACGCGCATTCGGCGATCCGGGCGATCCCGGCATTGCCCGGCGCAACAATCAGACGGTCGCATTTGGGGTTCTGCATCACCGCCCAAGCGAGGCTGTGCTCACGCCCACCGCTGCCGAGAATAAGAATGTTCATAAGGTCGTCTCCGATCTGCTTGGCCTCGCCTGCGCGGCGTTCTAAGCTGGCACGGCATTTGACACAAGGCGCTGAAATGTCCGACCTGCTTGACGACCCAATTCCCGGCCAAAACACCCCCGAATACTCGGTTTCCGAGATTTCGGGCGAGGTAAAGCGCACACTAGAGGGCTCGTTCGGACGAATCCGTGTACGCGGCGAGGTCGGTCGCGTGTTCAAGGCGCGCTCGGGCCATCTGTATTATGACATCAAGGACGACCGGAACGTTCTTTCATGCACCACATGGAAAGGTCAGATTTCCGGCCTGTCCGTTGTGCCCGAAGAAGGGTTGGAGGTCGTCGTCACCGGTCGCCTGACGGCATTCGGCGCGCAATCCAAATACAACATGAATGTCGATGAGGTCGCGGTCGCCGGCCAAGGCGCGCTGATGGCGTTGCTGGAAAAGCGCAAAAAGCAGCTTGAGGCCGAAGGGCTGTTCGCGCCCGAGCGCAAGAAACCACTGCCTTACCTGCCCCAAATCATCGGTGTCGTGACCTCTCCGTCCGGGGCGGTGATCCGCGATATCCTGCATCGCCTGCGCGACCGGTTTCCCCGCAAGGTTCTGATCTGGCCCGTCGCTGTACAGGGTACAAACTGCGCGCCCGAGGTGACCCGCGCCATCGAAGGCTTCAACGCGCTGACGCCCGGTGGTGCGCTGCCGCGTCCCGATCTGATCATCGTCGCGCGCGGCGGCGGCTCAATCGAAGATTTGTGGGGGTTCAACGAAGAAAACGTGGCCCGCGCGGCTGCGGCGTCCGAGATCCCGCTGATCTCAGCCGTGGGGCACGAGACGGACACGACGCTGATCGACTTTGTCTCGGACCACCGCGCGCCCACGCCGACAGCCGCTGCGGAGTTAGCCGTCCCTGTGCGGATGGAGTTGTTGGCCTGGACCAACGAACAGGGCGCGCGCCTGTCGCGGGCCGCCAGCGATGCGGTTCAGCGTCGCGCCCAGCGTCTGCGTGACCTGTCGCGCGCGCTGCCACGCCCGGATAGCTTGTTGAACTCTCCACGGCAACGCCTTGATCTGATTGCAGAACGCTTGACCCCCGCACTGAATCGCGGGGTGCAAAACCGTCGCCTGCAACTGGTTGAGATGTCGGCGCATCTGCGCCCTTCAACGCTGCGCAGCGTCGTGTCCTCCCGTCAGGAACATCTGCGCAACCTGTCTTCGCGCCTCTCCCTCCGCCCGATCCAGCGCGAGATTGAACAGCAACGCCAAGCCACCGCCCGACTGGCCGAGCGGCTGGACGCGGCCCAAACCGTCCGACTGGAGCGTTTGCGCCAGCACCTGAGCGCAACCGACCGCTTGCGCGAAACGCTGAGCTACAAGGCAACCCTGTCTCGGGGCTATGCGGTTGTGCGCGCCGAAGGCGACGTCGTGACCACCAAGGCTCAAGCAAGCAAACATACAGCACTTGAAATCGAATTCTCGGACGGTCGCCTGACGACTGGTCCCTCTGGCCGTCCGTCTGTGAAAAAACCCAAACCCGACGCGCCGGATCAAGGATCGCTGTTCTAGGGATCAAACCCCAACCTCGGGCCCCAGGCACACCATCTCTTCGCCTAGATCATCTGCCTCGTAGAGTTCGGTCGCCTGGGGATCGCCCTCGAATTGCGCGATCAGCCCACCGCCCGACCGGGTGAATACCCAGCATTGCGGGTCCAACCGATCCTCGTAGATGAAACAAATCTGGTCCTCACGCTGATACCAGACGCCTTCTTTGCACTGACCATCCAGAAACGACCAGATCACACGGCGGTTGGGAAGATATCGCTCGACCCCGTAAACCTGCCCTTCAAAACCATAAAAAAGGGTTTTGCCCCGCGTGTACTCATCAAATTCGGCCCCGGACAGCGCGGTTTGCGCGCCCGCAGACTGCGCCGAAAGGGTTAGTAGAATCAAAAGATGCCTCAACATGGGGCCATAGTGTCAGATGCAGGCGGGCATGGCCAATCACCACGCCGGTATTCGCCTGCCCCCACGTCATTATTGTGCCGCCTGCCGCTGCAAAGAACACTGGCCCCGAACAAGACCGAGGGGACCGAAGTGACACACCTGCTATTCTGGCTCGCCGCCGCGTGCGCCTTGGCCTATTTGCCGCTATCCCCGCGCCCGGCAAGCTTGCTCCGCACCCTATTGAAAACCGCTTCGGTTGCCGTTCTGGCCCTCATCGCCCTCCAAGGCGGAGGCGCGACCTTGCTGGTTGTCGCATTGGGCCTCTGTGCAGTCGGGGATGCTCTGCTGTCGCGAGAATCCGATACCACTTTCATGGCAGGGATCGGTGCGTTTGCCGCTGGTCATATCGCCTATATCGTGCTGTTCCTGACCCACCCCGGCAGCAACATTGACCTCATTCTGGAACGGCCGGGATATTTCTGGTCGCTCCTCATTCTGGGGATCGTTGCCGCCACTTTACTGGCCCCGCGCGCCGGAGAGCTAAAACTCCCGGTTCTGATCTACATCCCGATCATCCTTGGCATGGGCGTCGCAGTTCTATCTTTGCCCGAGACCGGAATGCTGCGTTGGGCCTTGCCTGCGGCACTGGCCTTCATCGCCTCGGACCTCGTGCTGGCGACCGAGAAGTTTCTGCTGCCCCACGACCATCCGGCGCTGAAGCTAACGCCCTATCTGGTCTGGCCGCTCTATTGGGCCGCGCAGGCTGGATTGCTGATCGCTTTCACCTGACCCTTTGCAACTCCGGCAAATCCACATTAGGTGGAGGGGCACACCTGCGGAGACCGAAAATGGCGTTTTTTTCAAAGCTGAAGGACAAGCTGTTCAAATCCTCATCCCGTCTTGAGGAAGGGCTGGACGCCATTGTCGAAGACGGAGGCGAAGAAGCCACCGCACCAGAACCGGTGGATCAGACGCCTGAACCCGCCCCGCAACCGCAACCGCAACCGCAACCGCAACCGCAGGAAACTGCTCCGCAATCTGAGACTGCGCAAGAAGATCAGCCCACACCCAGCGGCTTGCTGGGTCGCCTGTTCAGCCGTACGGAGGCCAAGGCCGAAATCCGCCGGACCCTGGATGACGATATGCTGGAACAGCTCGAAGAGCTGCTGATCGCCTCGGACATGGGCGTCGACACCGCCCTGCGCGTTACCTCGAACATGGCCGAGGGGCGATTTGGCCGTAAGCTCTCTTCCCATGAGATCAAGCAACTACTAGCGCAGGAAGTGGCCCGTGTGATGGAACCGGTCGCCCGCCCCCTGCCGATCTACCCCAAACGCCCGCAAGTGGTTCTGGTGGTTGGTGTCAACGGATCGGGCAAGACCACAACCATTGGCAAACTGGCCAGCCAGTTCAAATCCGCTGGCAAAAAAGTCGTGATCGCCGCCGGAGACACCTTCCGCGCCGCCGCCGTGGAGCAATTGCAGGTCTGGGGTGACCGCGCTGGCGTCCCGGTTCTGACCGCGCCCGAAGGCTCGGACCCTGCCAGCCTTGCCTTTGACGCCCTGACCAAAGCGCAACAGGACGGCGCCGACCTTCTGATGATCGATACCGCAGGCCGCCTGCAAAACCGCGCCGACCTGATGGAGGAACTGGCCAAGATCGTCCGCGTGATCCGCAAGGTCGATGAGACCGCGCCGCACAACACCTTGCTTGTGCTGGATGCGACCACGGGCCAGAACGCCCTCAGCCAGGTGGAAACCTTCCGCAAACTTGCCGATGTTTCGGGCCTTGTGATGACAAAACTGGACGGCACAGCCAAAGGCGGCGTGCTGGTCGCGCTGGCAGACAAGTTCGGCCTGCCCATCCACGCCATCGGCGTTGGGGAACAAATTGACGATCTCGCTCCGTTTGACCCCGAAGAATTCGCAGCGGCCCTGACCGGCCTCGATCAAAACTGATCCGCATCTTCATCTGGCTGAAAATATCCTCGGGGGGTGTGGGGGGCAGACAGCCCCCCACCCTCTCCACCCGCGAAAGACATTGGTATTGAGCGACTGGCTGATCTCTCTCGAAGGCACCGAAGCGGGCCACCAACTTGCGCTTGGCCTCGCCTTGATGGCCGCTTTCCTGCATGCGGTCTTCGGAGCGCTGCAAAAGGGCCGCCACGATCCATGGTTGTCTCGCGGGGCCATCGACGCCTGCTATGGCCTGATGGCCGTCCCTTTCGCCCTTTTCGTGGTGCCGTGGCCCGAAGCTTATATGTGGCCGATCTTCGGTACTGTCTGGCTGATCCACATCGCCTACAAGATCCTGCAGGCGATGGCTTATGCCAAAGGCTCCTACACGGTGGTCTATCCGGTCGTTCGCGGTACCGGCCCGCTGTTCACCGTAATCGGCGCCTATCTGCTGTTCGGAGAAACCTTCACTGGCACGCAATGGTTCGGGGTGGCCGTCCTTCTGGCCGGTATCTTCGGGCTGGCCGCCTATAACCTCCGCTTTCTGGAAACCAACCGCGAGACACTGGGCATCGCTCTCACCTTGGCGATTGCCACCGGCCTCTTCGTGGCGCTCTACACGACCTATGACGCCTATGGCATCCGCGCCACCGCTGATCCGTTCACCTTTCTGGCCTGGTTCTTCATGATCGACGGCGCCGCCATGCCGATCTACGCGTTCCTCAGATGGCGCGCCATGATCAACCGCCCATCCCCCGGCCCGTTGATGCTTCGGGGGCTTGCAGGCGGCTTGATCGCGCCGCTGTCTTTCGGAGCCATCATGCTAGCCACCCGATTGGACAAAGTCGGAGAAGCGGCTGTACTGCGCGAAACATCAACTGTATTTGCAGCCTTGATCGGCTGGCTGGTTTTGAAGGAAACCGTTGGCCCACGGCGCATCGCCCTGATGGCACTGATTGCATTGGGCGCTGTAATTGTTGAAATGGGCGGATAAACAGCAGGACACCACGATGACAGGTAAAAAAGACATCAACCCGTTTCTGAAACAGGTGCTGGAACTGGGGCCTCCGCTGGCCTTCTTCTTCATCTACCTGCGACTGCGCGATGACAGCTTTCTGATCGGCGGAACCGAGTATTCGGGGTTCATCGTGGCCACCATCCTCTTTGTGCCGCTGATGCTGGCGGCAATGGGTATTCTGTGGTTCCTGACGGGCAAGCTCAGCCGGATGCAGATTTTCACTGCTTTCATGGTGATCTTCTTCGGCGGCCTGACCGCCTGGTTCAACGACGAGCGGTTCTTCAAGATGAAAACCACACTGGTTTACGGGTTCTTCTCGGTCATTCTCGGGATCGGATTGCTGCAAGGCAAGTCCTACCTCGCCTACGTTCTGGACGAGATGCTGCCGATGAAGCACGAAGGCTGGATGATCCTGACCCGCCGCCTCTGTGCCTGCTTTGCGGTTCTGGCCGTCGCAAACGAGGTCGTCTGGCGCACAATGTCCACCGATCTGTGGGTCAAGATCGAAACTTTCGCCTTTCCCATCGCGTTGATGGCCTTCCTGATGTTCCAGTTCCACCGCCTGCAAAGCTATCTGGAAGATCCCGATCACCAGTAGGAAGACAAAAGTAATAGTGACATCAATTTGCAGTCCAAGCGCGGAAACCGCTTGGCTTGTTGGCCTTGCTGTGAATAATTGAGTAACCACTCATCATCCTACTCCGGAGATCATGACCCGAATGGCGGTGTTCCCAAATAGCGGCTTCCTATCCGATGCATCCGAAGGCCTGCGCGAGATGCTCTCGGCGTTGGCAACGGAAATCTCTTTGGATAAAAACGAAACCCTGTTCGATCAAGACGACGAAGGCGATGCGCTTTATGCAATTGTAGCGGGGACGCTCGAGGTGTCGTTTCTGGCCATGAGCGGTCGAAAACTGACACTGACCCTGATGCGCCCCGGTGAAGTCTTTGGTGAAATCGCGCTGTTTGACAGCGGCCCGCGCACCGCAACTGTCACCGCGGCAGAGGCGTCCAAGGTTCTGCGTGTCCGCCGTCGTGATGTGATGGATCAGATTCGCCAACACCCCGATCTTGCAGTCGATATGGTTCGGCTGGCTGGTCTGCGCATGCGCTGGATGGGATCGCAACTGAATGAACAGGTCTTCCTTCCCATGCCGATTCGACTGGCGCGCAAACTGCTGCACCTGTCTTCTCTGCAGGACGACCCCACCGAACGCATCACCCTGTCCCAGAGTGAATTGGCCGAATTCGTAGGGGCCACCCGCGAAGCCGTCTCAAAAACCATTTCGACCTGGAAACGCGACAATGTGGTCGAGGCATCGCGCGGTGGATTGCTGATCCACGATTTTGAAGCATTGCGTGCTTTGGCAGAGTCAGACTTAATCTGACCTTTTGTGATCTTGTTCACATACGAATCGAACAGCCATGTCCTAGGGTAAACCTGTTACCGTAGGAGGTCAGTAATCATCCCCGATATCTGTCCACTGATCTCTCCCTGTACCTAAGCCATATGCCCAAAAGGCATATGGCTTATTTTCTTTCTGCAGGACCAAAAAGACATGAAAAAAGGCCGGGGAAACCCCGGCCTTCAACTTCGGCTTTGTGGTGAGCCTAGTTTTCCAGGCTCAGCGCAACAAACCGCGGGTCGCCGCCACGGCGCACCAACAACAGCAGAGATTTGCGGCCGGCTTCGCTGGCCTCTTCCATGCGCGCCTCAAGATCACTGATGGATTCGACCTTCTGCTGACCGGCTTCGGTGATCAGATCACCCGCGCGCAGACCCTTGGCAAAGGCTTCCGAAGCTTCGTCAACCTCGGTCACAACCAGACCGTCCGCCCCGGCGTCCAGCCCCAGATCCTCACGCAGCGTATCTGTCAGCGGTGAAATGGTCAGGCCCAGAATGTCAGCATTTTCGTCGGTCGGCGCATCCGGAGTATCTTCCTCGCCCGCGTCAGCACGCTCAGCATCCTCACGGCGTCCCAAAGTGACCAACACGGTCTGCGTGCCACCATCGCGATGTACGACCACACGAACCGATTTGCCCACGGTCGTCTCACCGACATGACGTACCAGACCGCGTGTGTCCTCGACTTCGGCCCCATCAAAGCTGAGGATCACGTCCCCCGCTTTCAGACCGGCCTCTTTCGCAGGGCCCTCCGGTACATCGCTGATCAGCGCGCCGCCGGGCTTGTCGAGACCCATCGCCTCGGCCATATCCTCGGTCACGTCCTGAATGCGCACGCCCAGCCAGCCACGGCGGGTTTCACCGAACTCACGCAGCTGATCGACAACCTTGGTCACAACATTGGAAGCCATCGAAAACCCGATACCGATCGAGCCTCCGTTAGGCGACAGAATCGCTGTGTTCACACCGATGACCTGACCATCCATGTTGAACAACGGACCGCCCGAGTTGCCCCGGTTGATCGCCGCATCAGTCTGAATGTAGTCATCATAAGACCCGCTCAGCGCGCGGTTGCGGGCCGACACAATACCCGCCGAAACCGAGAATCCCTGCCCCAGCGGATTGCCCATTGCAATCACCCAATCGCCAACGCGGGCCGTGTCGCTGTCGCCAAACTGAACGTATTGCAACGGCCCCGAGGCCTCGACCTTGAGCAGCGCGATATCGGTTTTTTCATCCGTGCCGATGACCTTGGCAGGCAGTTCCTTCACGGGCTGACCGTCACCGGGGAAGAACTCGATCAGGATCTCATCCGCCTCGGCGATGACGTGATTATTGGTGACGATAAAGCCGTCTTCCGAGATCACGAACCCCGATCCCAACGCATTGCTGCGGCGTGGGCGGTCGTCATTGTCACCGTTGCGATCCTGAAACTCGCGGAAGAAATCTTCGAACGGAGAGCCCTCGGGCACGATGCCCTGCGGCCCGGTCTGGCCTTCGATCAGGGTTGATGTGGTGATGTTGACCACTGCCGGGCTGATCTGTTCAGCCAGCGGCGCAAGGCTTTCCCCACGCGCATAAGCCGCAACTGTTTGCGCTGCGATCAGAACCATCGCTCCGAAAGTCAGCCACATCAATCGCATGAAACCAACACCATCGTCCCGCCGGACGGAAATACTGCGCGCTTGTGCCTGCACTTGGGAACTCCTTGTCGTCAATTTCATAAAGACCGCCCTAAGGCAGACTATCTTTCCACCCAATGTAGTCGGTTTGATCACGCTCGCAACTGAGGATCGCGGGGAAATCACCGGCAAGTGAGGTCAGCGCGTCAAAACCCCAACTGATACGCCCCCCAAAGCAGCACCAGACCGCTGACAACACAGAGCAGCCCGGCCAATCGCCGCGCCTGTTCGGGCAGCGTTCGCAGCGCCTCAAGCATACGTTCAATAAGCGAAGGGGCCAGCGCATAGGCCAGCCCCTCGACAATCAGCACCAGCCCGAAGGCCAGAAGGATAATTCCCATTACTGGTTCGCCTGCCCATTGGGCGACTTCAGGTAGTTGAAGAACTCGGAATCCGGGCTGAGAACCATCGAGCTGTTGCCGCCGCCCAGTGCTTTTTCATAAGCGGTAAGCGAACGATAGAACTCGAAGAACTCGGGGTCTGCGCCATAGGCTTCGGCGAAGATCGCGTTGCGCTCGGCGTCAGCCTCACCGCGGATGATCTCGGCTTCACGGTTGGCATCCGAGACCAGTTCAACCACGGTCCGGTCAGCCTGCGCGCGGACACGCTGCGCGGCTTCGTTACCACGGGCGCGCTCATCCGTGGCCTCACGTTCCCGCTCGGCCTTCATCCGGTCAAAGGTCGCCTCAAGGTTGGCCTGCGGCAGATCGGTCGCTTTCAGACGCACGTCAATGACGCTAACACCCAGCGCCCGCGCTTCGGCAATCGCGCTGTTGCGGATCCGCAGCATCAGCGCTGCACGGTCCGAGCTGAGAATATCCCGCGAGGAGACCGAACCCAGAACTTCGCGGGTTTCAGCGCGCAGGATGCTGTCCAGACGATTCTCGGCCACCGGGATGCCACCGACACCAACCGCTTGGCGGAACTGGTTCAGGTCGGCAATCCGATAGCGGGCGAAGGCATCAACCACCAGACGGCGGTCATCCAGAGGTGTCACCTCCAGCGGTTGAACATCGATTGACAGGATACGGTCATCATAGCGCACCACTTCCTGAATCAGCGGAATTTTAAATGCCAGTCCGGGCTCTTCCTTGACTGCAACAACGCGGCCAAATTGCAGAACCAGCGCGCGTTCGCGTTCATCCACGATAAAGATCGAGGACAGAATACCGACAATCGCAAGAAAGACGACGGGTAGAATAAGTGTCGTTTTACGCATCAGTTGCCCTCCTGACCGGAATTGCGGCGCAGTTCGTTCAGCGGCAGGTAAGGTACGACGCCCTGCCCCGAGCCGCCGGTGTTTTCATCAAGGATAATCTTGTCCACATCGCCCAGAACCTGCTCCATCCGTTCAAGATAGAGGCGCTTGCGGGTCACGTCCGGGGCTTTGGAGTACTCTTCCAGAACCGCGCTGAAGCGGCTGGCCTCACCCTGCGCGCTGTTGATCTGCTGCGCGCGATAGCCTTCAGCTTCTTCCAGAACTTGCGCAGCTTCACCGCGCGCTTCCGCGAGAACGCGGTTTGCATAGGCGTCAGCGACATTCTGCAGGCGGTCACGTTCCTGCGCTGCGGCCTGAACGTCGCGGAACGCAGCGATCACATCCTGCGGCGGGTCGGCCTTGTCGAAGTTTACGCGGATGATGTTCACACCCGAATCGTAGCTGTCCATTGTGGACTGGATCAGCTCTTTCAGGCGTTCGCCGATGACACCACGATCCCGGTTCAGGATCGGGGCCAGTTCACTTTGCGCGATAATCTCACGCATGGCCGACTCCGACACTGCACGGATGGTCTGGCGCGGGTCGCGCAGGTTGAACAGGTACTGGGCTGGATCGTTAATGTTCCAGACGACCTGATAGTCGATATCGACCACATTTTCATCGCCCGTCAGCATCAGACCGTCATCGCTGCCGCGATTGCCGCCCATGTCTTCGGTCTGTTCGCGGGTCACCGGGATGACCTCAGCGGTGACAAACGGCCACGGGGCGAAGTTCAGACCGGGATTACCGACCGAAGAGAACTCGCCCAGGAAAAGCTCTACCGACTGTTCTTCAGGTTTCACCGTATAGAAGCTGGCAGCACCCCAAAGACCGATTGCGACCAATGCGCCAATCGCCAAGGTGCCCTTGGTAAAGATCGGACCACCGCCGCCACCGCCTGAACCGTTGCTGCCACGTCCACCGCCGCCACGACCGCCCATGAGGACGCGCAGCTGCTCCTGACCCTTTTTCATCAGCTCGTCAATTTCGGGGATCTGCGGGCTTTCGCCTTCGGGTGGCTTGCGCCCGTCACCGTTATTGCCCCGATTTCCTCCACCACCTGAGGAGCCTCCGCCCCCCCAGGGGCCACCGCTGTTGCCCGCCATATGAGTCTTTTCCCTTGTGTTTGACCGTGTGATCACGGTGTTCCTTGTAACTTGGTTGCGCGCAGTTGCAAATCAAGCCGTGCGTACAGGTTGCCGCATTGTCACCAGTTCTTCGGCCATGACCGGGTGAACTGCAACCGTACGGTCGAAATCTTCCTTGGTCGCGCCCATTTTGACGGCGATGCCCGCAAGCTGGATCATCTCACCCGCGCCCGGCGCCACGATATGGCAGCCCAGTACCTTGCGCGTGGCCTGAGACACGATCAGCTTCATCAGAACCCGCTGAATGCCACCGGCAAAGGATTTCTGCATCGGCTTGAACGAGGTCGCATAGACCTCAACCGGTTCCTGTGCGGCCGCCTCTTCCTCACTCAGGCCCACGGTGCCGAATTCGGGCTGGGTGAAAATCGCGGTCGGGATCAGTTCATGATCTACTGGCGTCGGGTTGCCTTTGAAGACAGTCTCGACAAAAGCCATGCCTTCGCGGATCGCAACCGGGGTCAGGTTTACGCGGTCGGTCACATCACCAATCGCATAAATCGAGGGCACACCTGTCTGGCTGTACTCATCGACAATGATCTCACCCTTGCGGCCCCGTTCGACGCCCACGGCCTCAAGCCCCAGATTGTCGGCATTCGGAGCGCGCCCGGTGGCATACATGACCACGTCGTAGTGATCCTCGGTCCCGTCGGTGGCTTTGACGCGGATCTTGGCGCCCTCTTTTGTCATCTCAAGTACATTGGTGCCCAGACGCACGTCGATGCCGTTCTGGCGCATCTCTTCACAGATCAGGCCGCGCGCTTCTTCATCGAACCCGCGCAGTATCTGCGCACCGCGGTAGAACTGGGTGGTCTTGACGCCCAGCCCGTTCATGATCCCGGCAAATTCACTGGCAATATAGCCGCCGCCAACGATCAGGATGCTTTCGGGCAGTTTCTCAAGGTGGAAGATTTCATTCGAGGTGATTGCCAGATCCGAGCCGGGGAAATCCGGAACAACCGGGCGGCCACCCGTCGCAATCAGGATATGCTTGGCGGTTTTGCGCGTGCCGTCGGCCAGTTCAACCGTATGCGGATCGACCACATGGGCGCGCTGATCAAAGCTCTCGACGCCGTTGTTTTTCAAGATGTTGCGATAGATACCTTCCAGCCGGTCCAATTCCGTCACCAGCTTGCCGTGGAAGGTGTTCCAGTCGAACGCACCGGGCTGGATGTCCCAGCCGAAAGCCTGCGCGTCACCGACCATGCCCGAAAATTCGCTGGCGAAGACCATCAGTTTCTTTGGAACGCAGCCACGGATAACACAGGTGCCGCCATACCGATCCTCTTCTGCCAGCGCCACTTTGGCACCGTTTTCGCCCGCCGCCACACGCGCCGCGCGGACCCCGCCCGAGCCTCCGCCGATTACGAAGAGATCATAGTCAAAGCTCATGCTGGGTTCCTTCATTCAGCTTGCAAAATTCTTTGGATATCTGGGCGCGAAAACCGCCCTGCCAACCCCCAAAGGCGCAAATTTCGGTATATTTCACCACGTCTTCGGGATGCCGCCTGCCACTCAGTCCGAAAAATCCGAAAACAGGTTGTCCTTGGCACCCCCAAGGAACTGATCCAGTTCAACGGTTCCCGCATTGATGTCGCGCAGCGCGACGCGGCCATCGCCGTAGCCCACAACCACCTTGTCGCAGATGTCTATGAACAGCCCGTTCTCGACCACACCCGGCACCTGGTTCAAAACCAGCGCCATCTGTCGGGCATTGCCGATCCGCTGCAGATGCAGGTCGAGGATATGGTTGCCCTCATCGGTCACAAATGGGGCCTCACCATTCATCCGAAGGGCCGAGTTGGTGCCCAGCACATCCATCGTGTCCAGCACTTCTTCGATCAGCGTTCGCGTCGTCTGCCAGCCAAAGGGGATCACCTCAACCGGCAGCGGGAATGCGCCCAGCGTTTCGACCTCTTTCCCGGCATCTGCGATCACCACCATCTGGTCGCTGGCCGTTGCCACGATCTTTTCCTGTAGATGCGCGCCACCGCCGCCCTTGATCAGGTTCAGATCACCGTCGAACTCATCCGCGCCGTCAATCGTCAGGTCCAGCCACCCGGCCTGATCCAGCGACACGACCTCGATCCCGACCTCACGCGCCAGTTGCGCGGTCCGGGTCGAGGTGGGTACACCTTTGATGCGCAACCCCTCTTCCTGAACGCGCTCGCCCAGACGACGGACAAGCCATGCAGCGGTCGATCCGGTACCCAGCCCGACCCGCATTCCGTCTTCGACCATATCGGCCGCGCGGCACGCCGCAACGTATTTGGCTGTGTCTATCGGTGACAAATCCGCGGTCATTGGCAGTCTTCCCCAAGTGGTCTGCAAGACTTATATGCAATGCTCAACCCAACTTCGAGACCCAATTCACCTCGCCCTGCCATGAAAGATGTTGCTCAATTGCGCGTTTCCGATAGGAAACGTCGCAAACAAGGCTTTTCTGGTGACCGTTGCCGTATATCTAGACCGTATGATGACGCCTTATCGCCTGCACTTTGCCCCTGACAACGCCTCGCTGGTGATCCGGCTGGCGCTGGACGAATTGAACCAGCCCTATGAGACGATGCTGGTTGATCGCCGCCAGAACGCGCAGGACAGTGCAGCCTACCGGGCGCTGAACCCGAACGGGCTGATCCCGGTGCTCGAAACCCCTCAGGGGCCGATATTCGAGACGGCAGCCATTCTGCTTTGGTTGGCGGACACCCACAGGCAACTTGCGCCCTCCGTGGATGCGCCTGACCGGGCCGCCTTTCTGAAATGGCTGTTTTTTGCATCAAACACGCTCCATGCAGACCTGCGCGTCCTGTTCTATGCTGAAAAATACATAGACCCAGAACAGGCCGAGACTTTGCGAGCCGGGATACGTCCAAGGCTGCGCAGCCATTTGCAAAATCTGGATGCGGTCGCCGCGCAGGCACCGAATTGGTTCAGCGCTGATCAGCCGTCGGTTCTGACATACTATATCGCCTGCATGATGCGGTGGATGGCGCTTTATCCGTCCAAAGCCGATTACAGTTGGTATCAACTGGCCGACACGCCTTATCTTCAGCGCATCCTGACAAGGCTGGAGATGCGCCCCGCAACTCGTTTGGCCATCGCCGCCGAAGGTCTTGGGGCCACGCCATTCACCTCACCCATCTATGCCAACCCTTCTGAAGGCTCAGCTACCTGACATGTTCCTCTCTGTCTTCGATATGTTCAAAGTGGGCATCGGCCCGTCCTCGTCCCACACCATGGGCCCCATGGTGGCCGCCGCGCGTTTTCTGGACATGATGCGCGCGTCGCCGTTTGAATTTGCCGGGTTGCGCGGCTCGCTGCACGGCTCGCTCGCATTTACCGGGGTGGGTCACGCCACCGACCGCGCCACCATCCTTGGCCTCGCCGGTTTCCTGCCGGACACCTATGACAACGACAAGGCCGTGGCCGCACTGGCCGCGATTGCTGAGACGCACACGGTAACGCCCGAGGGGCTGCCGACGCTGGCCTTCAACCCCAAAACCGATCTGGTCTTTGACTACGATCACAACCTAGCCGGTCACGCCAACGGCATGATCCTGATGGCGACGGATGCGCAGGGCGATGTGATCCTGCGGCAGGTCTTCTACTCGATCGGTGGCGGCTTTGTTCTGACCGAAGAGGAACTGGCCGCTGGCAAGGCTACTGACGAAGGCGCGCCTGTGCCCTTCCCCTTCAAGTCCGCCGTCGAGATGTTGGAGATGGCCAAGTCCAGCGGCAAGTCCATTGCCGAAATGAAACGCGCCAACGAAATCGCACGTGGCTGCGCGGATAGCTTTGCCAAAGGCTCTGCCCGGCTTTGGCAGGTCATGAATGACTGTATCGAGCGTGGATTGACCACCGATGGCATCCTGCCCGGCGGCCTCAGCGTGCGTCGCCGTGCCAAGGGTATATATGATGCGCTGATGGCCGAGCGCGGTATGAACCTGACCGCGCCGCACACCATCAACGATTGGATGAGCGTCTATGCCATGGCCGTGAACGAGGAAAACGCGGCCGGAGGTCAGGTGGTCACCGCACCAACCAACGGTGCGGCGGGCGTTTTGCCTGCAGTGCTGCGCTATTACCTCGACCACGTGCCCGGCGCGTCGGAAAGCCATATCGAGGATTTCCTTCTGACCGCAGCTGCCATTGGAGGGCTGGTGAAATTCAACGCCTCGATCTCGGGAGCTGAGGCGGGATGTCAGGCCGAAGTGGGCAGTGCCTCGGCGATGGCGGCGGCTGGTCTTTGCGCCGTGATGGGTGGTACGCCCGAGCAGGTGGAAAACGCGGCTGAAATCGCGCTGGAGCATCATCTGGGCATGACCTGCGATCCGGTCGCGGGGCTGGTTCAGGTGCCATGCATCGAGCGCAATGGTCTTGGCGCAATCAAGGCCGTTTCGGCCGCGTCTCTTGCATTGCGCGGGGATGGCCAGCATTTTGTACCTCTCGACGCAGTGATCGAAACCATGCGTCAGACCGGGCATGATATGCATGAGAAGTACAAAGAAACCTCATTGGGTGGTTTGGCCGTAAACGTCCCGAACTGCTGAGGTCAGACAGGAGGTGGCGAAATGCGTGGACATTGTTTGTGTGGCAAGGTCGCGTATGAAGTTGATCCTCCGGTCTTGTCCTGCGTCTCCTGCCATTGCGACAGTTGCCGCCGCCAGTGTGCCGCCCCTATGACGACCTATTTCGGGGTACGCGACGGCCAATGGCGCTGGACCGGAGAAGAACCGAAGCGCTTCAACTCTTCGCCTGGGGTCGAGCGGAGCTTCTGCCCGCATTGCGGAACACCAATCTCGTTTCGGTCGACCAATATGTCGGACATTCTTCATCTTTATGTCGCTACTCTGGAGAACCCCGAAGCCTTGGAGCCAACTCTTCATGTATCACATGAAGAGAAGCTGAATTGGCTGAAACTGGACGATGATCTGCCCACCTGCATCGGCCCGGACTACACCAAGGTTCAACCCCTGCCGAAGGCTTGAGAACAGAGCTTTTCTCGGCCTCGGCAAACCGCTAGCGTCGCGGGCATGACTAAGGATCGTCCCGTTTTCGGCATCGTATTGATGCTTGGTTTCTGCGTGCTTGCCCCGATGGGAGATGCGCTGGCAAAGCTGTTGGGGGAAACAACCCCGCTGGCGCTGTTGGTCTTCGTGCGTTTTGCCATTCAGGCGGCGATCCTTGTGCCAATGGTTGCACTGACGGGCAGGCCGTGGCGCATGCGGGGCCGCATCCTGCGGCTGACCGTGATCCGCACGCTTTTACACATCGCAGGCATCACGGCGATGTTCTCGGCGTTGCAGTTCCTGCCGCTGGCCGATGCGGTCGCCATCGCCTTTGTGATGCCCTTCATCATGCTGCTGCTCGGCAAGTACATATTGAACGAAGAGGTCGGACACCGCCGCCTTGCGGCCTGTATCGTCGGGTTCGCCGGAACCCTTCTGGTCATTCAGCCCAGCTTTGCCGAAGTCGGGCTGCCCGCGCTTTTGCCCCTGATCGTCGCCGTCGTCTTTGCCTTTTTCATGCTGGTCACGCGACAGATCGCCAAGGAAACCGACCCGATGTCCCTGCAGGCCGTCTCGGGCGTGTTTGCCACGATCCTGCTGCTGCCGCTTCTGATCTGGGGAACGCAGTCTGAGATCTGGGTGCTGTCATTCACCCTCCCCTCGGGCAACGAACACTGGCTGCTTCTGTCGATCGGGGTGCTGGGCACTGTCGCCCATCTGCTGATGACATGGTCGCTGCGCTATGCGCCTTCGGCCACGCTGGCACCGATGCAGTATCTGGAGATCCCCGTCGCCACCCTGATCGGCTGGCTGATCTTTCACGACCTGCCGAACGGTTTGGCTGCGCTTGGCATCCTGATCACGATCGCAGCAGGTCTCTATGTTATTCTGCGTGAGAGGGCCACGGCGCGCTCTGCCCCGACTGAAACGCCTGCATGACCTGATCCAGCGCGCTGCGCGGCACCATCACCAGCATTCCCGGGCCGTCCATCTGCAGTTCAACCTTTGAAATGACACGGTTCGAAGTCCCCACCTGCCCGCTCGGATCGAAGTGAAGGCCTTCGATCGGCCACTCCAACCCACGGCTGCGCCCGGTGACATGTTTCAGAGGAAAGAGAGAAACGACCGCGCCCGGCGTCAATTCCAATACCATGCCGGGCGGCGCGTGAAACACGATCTCATGTGCGCCGATCAGCACGCAGGCCTTGTCCGGGTATCGAACCAGAGTATTCAGGACCGCCAATTGGTGATCCAGCCGCCCTCCCAGAAATCCGGCCCCAAGCACCAAAGGGGCCTGCACGCTGCGCAGCGCCTTGTCGAAATCCGTGCTGTCCTGTTCCGCAATCGGAAAAAGGCGATCTTTCGGAATGCGGGTTTTGACTTCCGGCGGTATTGAATCGAAATCGCCGATCACGGCGTCCGGAATCCGCCCCGAATCAACCAAAACCGAGGCTCCGCCATCTGCTGCAACCACGGATGTGACGCGATTCAGCACCAAATTCAGGTCCTCAGGACCGATCTGCCCCCCTCCAAACAGCCCGATTGGGCCCTTGGAACGTACAATTACCTTAATTTTTCTCGGATTGATCATTTTTTCCGGATTTGGACACATTGAGACCACAAAATGATAGATTCATGCAATTGGTTCCGAGTCGATCGGGTTGCCCCTGTCCGGGCGGATCGGCTCAGTTAGTTTGTAGAGGACGCATGTCTGATGGTACAGAACAACAAGGTATTAACAGTTTCCTATGGGACTTTCTCCTGCACGCTGGAAGGGTTCGACGACTCCTTCGAGACGATGAAGGCCATAGCCGAATACTTCCGCGATCTTGCGGCAGAAGACAGATACTTTGGGTCTGAACCACCACAGCCTGACGCCGAAATGCTGACACGGATTGCGCAACGCGACGGCACGCAACAGATCGAAGCCCGCCCAAGCGATACCGGTCTGGTTTTGCGCGCCTCGGAAACGCCCCCCACTGCTGATATACCCCCTCCCCCTGAAGCGACCCGGCCACAGGATAACGCCATGCCCCCCTCGCCAGATTTGAATGATGTCCAGCAGACCCCCTCTGCGACATCAGAAATAGACCCAGCCGCGTCCTTCTTTTCCGAGACCGTGCCAGCCGAAGCCGACCCGGACCCCGCACCCGACAGTCTGGCCGCCAAGCTGCAACGCATTCGGGCGGTCGTTTCGCATTCGGATGTGAACGCGGACAGCTATGCCGAGGAAGAAGCCGCACCCCTGACGGCCAACGCCCCAGCCCCCCTGGACGCTGTCTCTGCCGCTTTCGCCGCAGGTTCGCTCAGCCCCGAAGACCTGCAGCCTCAGCCCGCGGCCCCCACCGAAGAACCTATCGTTGAGGCCGCGCCCATCGAAGAAGCACAAGCGCCTGAAATGCCTGAGGCTCAGGGCGGGGATGCCGCGCCGCTCGTTTTGCAAGATGAGACCCCAGTGCAAACCGAAAGTGAAGACGCAATAGAAGAAGAGACCCCCGAGGTGATCTGTGCCGAATTCGACGAAGACACAGATGAGGCGACCGCTGACAGCGATGAGGTTGAAAACATCCTCAGCCAGACGGACGACGCCGAAGACAGCCAGCAAGGTCTTCTGTCTGCTGAAGACGAAGAAAGCCTGTTTCTGGAGATTTCCGAGATCGAAGAGGAAATGGATAGGCAGTCGCCCATGGCGTCCTCGGATCTGGATCAGGACGTTTCGCGCCTGATGGCAAAAGCGGACGAGCAGATGGAGGATCCGGCCTCCAGCGACACGCGTGAGGCTTACTCACATCTGCGCACGGCCGTTGCCGCAACCTCGGCCGAAGATGTGACCCAGAAAGCCGCAACTGATGAGGAGTATCGCGGCGATCTGGCATCAGTCGTCAGCCCCCGCCGCCCGGATGATGTGCAGGTCACCAGCAAACGCCCCGGTGCGGACACGGCGACCCCTCTGAAACTGGTCGCAGAACAGCGCATCGATGACCCCAATGCGGATGCAGGCCCGGTGACCCCCCGCCGCGTCACCACGGATCAGACCGAAGATGCGACGGAAGAAAGCGGTTTTGCCCAGTTCGCTCAGGATCAGGGCGCGCAGTCCCTGTCCGACCTTCTCGAAGCTGCTGCGGCCTATTTGTCGTTCATCGAAGGGCAAGAGCAATTCTCGCGCCCGCAATTGATGAACAAGGTTCGCTCGTTGAAACAGGATGAGTTCAATCGCGAAGAAAGCCTAAAGTCCTTCGGGCAGCTTCTGCGCGACGGCAAAATCGAAAAAGCCGGAGGTGGCCGTTTCGCCGCCTCTACCCAGATCGGTTTCCGCCCGGATGATGAACGCGCGGCCGGTTAAAACCGTTCGTATCGCAGCCAACAACAAGGTCGGGTCTTCGCCCGGCCTTTTTTCATGGCACATCGCGAGGTCGGAATTTCGGTGAAAGATCAGAAGTTGAACGCAAGCGCGACGTAAAGCGCTGTTGAGAATATTGAAGATAGAAGTGCTGCCGTCGATGGGTGGGTTACGACCGATATCAAGTGATGTACGAAAATCCGGCCCCCAGATATAAGGCGCTACGGTGTATTTCCAATCGCTTGCTTGTGCCGAACTTGTCAGCGCAAGCCCCCCGAACAGCACGGAAAAACAGTTTTTCTTGTCAAAATTCAGAAACATAATCTGCCCCAATTTCGCATTGAGGCAGAGTGTCAAGGCAGTCGCACCAACGCAACTGCCGCATGAGTTCAGGAATCGTCCGGATCTTCTTTGCCGACACCTTTGAAAACGAACTTGAAAGGCAAAGCCCACAGAATGCCCAGCGCCACGTAAACCAGCAGCTCTAGCCAGATCGGAGGACGATCCAGCCAGTTCACCACAGTGACCACGGCGACAATATAGACAGGCAGGCCGATCACCAGAATGAACAGAGACCAACGCCTGCGCGCCTTGTAGCTAAGGCCGGGTGCTTTATCATCCGACGACATCAGTCTGCAAACGGGTCGGTCACCAGAATGGTGTCGTCCCGCTCCGGGCTGGTGGACAGCAGCGCCACAGGGCATTCGATCAACTCTTCAACCCGGCGTACATATTTGATCGCGTTCGCGGGCAGATCAGCCCAGCTGCGCGCGCCTTCGGTGGATTCGCTCCAACCGGGCATTTCTTCGTAGACAGGCTTACAACGCGCCTGCTGATCGGCAGCGGTCGGCAGATAGTCCAGACGTTCTCCGTCCAACTCGTAGCCGGTACATATCTTCAGCGTTTCGAACCCATCCAGAACATCAAGCTTGGTAAGAGAGATGCCGTTCACCCCGCTCGTCGCACAGGTCTGGCGCACCAGACAGGCATCGAACCAGCCGCAGCGACGCTGACGACCAGTGGTCGTGCCGAATTCGTGCCCACGCTCGCCCAGTCGCTGACCGTCAGCATCTTCAAGCTCGGTCGGGAACGGCCCCTCACCCACACGGGTCGTGTAGGCTTTGACGATCCCCAACACGAAGTCGATCGAGCCCGGCCCGATCCCCACGCCGGTCGCCGCTTGACCGGCAATCACGTTCGAAGATGTCACAAAAGGATAGGTACCAAAGTCGATATCCAGCAGCGCACCTTGCGCGCCTTCGAACAGGATACGTTTGCCCGCCTTTCGTTTTTCGTTGAGAACCTTCCAGACCGGAGCCGCAAAGGGCAGAATTTCCGCTGCAATTTCCTTCAGCTGCGCCAAAAGAGCATCGCGGTCAACAGGTTCAATCCCCAGACCTTTGCGCAACGGATCATGATGCTGCAAAGCACGGTCAACACGGGCTTCCAGCGTCGCCTCATCGGCAAGATCCGCAACACGCACGGAACGGCGCCCAACCTTGTCTTCATAAGCCGGGCCAATCCCGCGCCCCGTGGTGCCGATCTTGGTTCCTTTGCTCGCGGCTTCCTCGCGCGCGCGGTCCAGCTCGCCATGGATCGGCAGGATCAAAGGTGTGTTCTCGGCAATCATCAGCGTCTCTGGCGTGATCTCAACGCCCTGCGCGCGCACAGTCCCGATCTCTTTGATCAAGTGCCACGGATCCAGAACGACACCATTGCCGATCACACTAAGCTTACCGCCGCGTACAACGCCCGAAGGCAACGCGTGCAGTTTGTAAACCTCGCCATCAATAACCAGAGTGTGGCCGGCATTGTGCCCGCCCTGAAAACGCGCGATCACGTCTGCCCGCTCGCTGAGCCAGTCGACAATCTTGCCTTTTCCTTCGTCACCCCATTGGGCGCCGACAACAACCACATTGGCCATATCCGGTCCTTTTCGCGAAAAGATATCAAACTCGGCTGATATAACGAGGCTCAGACGGTAGGGAAACCGATATTTCGCCGCAGCTGAAAATCGCGCTGCGCGCGATGCCTCCGGCGGGGATATTTTTAGCCAGATGAAGAACGGATCCGCTGCTTCATCTGGCCGGAAATATCCCGGGGGAGTCGCCAAAGGCGGCGGGGGCAGCGCCCCCTACTAGCTTTGCGGCAAACGCACCGATTTGCCGTGAGGCGTAGTCAGATAAGCTGTTTCCCAAGCGCTTTGCAGCAAGGTGACCTCATCCGCGGGGGCATCCCCTTGTTCAGCCAACAAGGCCTCAAGGGTTTCTAGCCATGCGTGGAAATAGTCATCCCCGCCATCCAATTCTTTGTTCAGACCGTTCCGTTTCAATGTTTGCGAAAACCTGTCTGCCCAGTCGGTCCAGTCAAAACGCCCCGCCTCGTTCAGCGCGACGGTGACCGCAAAAACCTGGGCATGCCAGGGTTCTGAGAACACAGGCTCTGGGGCGGCGGCTGTGATGCAGTTGCTCATGCAGGCTCCAGATAAGATTGCCACAGGTCCAGCACCACCTCATCCCTTGGGTGTTCCGGATCGGCCCATAACTCGGACGCCAGGAACGAAACGGCGTAGAGAGGTTCTGGTGCCTCTCCCAGCCCGTGGGCATTGGAATCGGGCAGAACATGCGTGCCGTGCAGGCGAACAATCCGGCCTTGTGCCCCAGCGGCGTAGTTTGGCAAACGCGTGTGCCCACCATCCACCAAACAGTTCGCGGCGGGTCGCACTGTTTGTACCATCTGCCCGACCTCGAACTGTACCGCGATGTTCGAGTTGCGGTCCGCAGGACCGCCTTTGGCCAATGCAGCTGCGACGGCTTGCGCTTTCAGCATGCGGTCCGCCAGTGGATGATCCTCGACCGAGGTTTCTCCGCGCAGGTCTTCGAGGGTCAGCACCCCTTTGGCGACCAACAGATCGGCCAGCCCAGAGATCCATTTCTCATAATAGGAAAACCGGGTGTAGTCCTTCGGCGACAGCTGCTCGCGCGCGTGGCGCGATGTGTCGATGTTCCACTGCCCCAAAAAGCCCGAGGCCAGCGTTACGGCCAAGGCCCGCGCGTGCCAGTCCTCAGCAAAAATGGGGGCATCTTCGGCTTCTGGGTTGACCGGGCCGTCGCCAAAACGCCCTCCCATATCATGAACGCGCGTCATGATGCCTCCTTGGGCAGGCCCGTGCCGATCATGCTGTCGCGCGTGACCAAAGCGGCCAGTTCCTCTTCGCCCAGACCTTCTGTGCCCTCGGGGCGCATCGGCAGCACGAGATAGCGAATCTCGGCCGTGGAGTCCCAGACGCGTACCGCCGTGTCCTCGGCCAGCGTCACACCAAACTCAGCCAGTATCTTGCGCGGCTCGCGCACGGCGCGTGCGCGGTAGGCGTCGGATTTATACCAACCGGGCGGAATACCCAGCAGCGGCCATGGGTAGCAACTGCAAAGGGTGCAGACGACCATGTTGTGTTGCTCCGGCGTGTTTTCGACCACCACCATATGTTCGCCCTGACGACCATAGTATCCGAGCTCGGCCACGACTGGCGTCGCATTCTCAAGCAATGCCGCTTTGAACGCAGGATCGCTCCAGGCTTTGGCGACAACACGCGCTCCGTTCTGCGGGCCGATCTTGTTCTGGTAGGTGTCGATGATTTCATCCAGCGCCGCCGGGTCGATCAAACCCTTCCGGGTCAGAATCGTTTCGAGCGCTTTGACGCGCAGCGCGGGTTCGGGGGGCAGCAAGGCGTGCGGGTGGTCAGAATGATCATGAGGCATGGCCGCAGGGTGCGCCAAGCTTGACCGATCTGTCCAGACCCTTTGGCGTGATGTGCAACATCATCAGTTGTGATGGCAACTCGTGACTTGCCCCCAGAACCAAACTTGCATAAGTACCACGCGATACACGCACCCCTGTACAGGACCACCATGGAAAACGTCGTTCTCATCATCCATCTTCTTCTGGCTCTGGGCCTGATCGCCGTCGTTCTGATGCAGCGGTCCGAGGGAGGCGGTCTTGGCATGGGTGGCGGTGGCGGCGGTGCCATGACAGGCCGCGCAGCTGCGACAGCCCTGGGCAAGGTCACCTGGATTCTGGCCGCTTGCTTTATCGTCACCTCGATCACCCTGACGATTCTGGCGGCGCAGAAGTCCTCGGGCAGCTCGGTCATCGACCGTCTGGGCGTTTCGGCCCCGGCAGCTACGGAAGAAAGCACACCTGCGGTTCCGTCCGCAGATGACTTGCTGCCACCGGCTCAGGGTGACGATGCTCCGCTGATCCCGCAGGCTGACTAAGCCACAAAACCTAGAAACCTGAAAGAGAACTGCAACAGCATCTTGCGGTTCTCTTGCGCTTTCGGCGCGAATCCTTTATACGTGAAGTCCCGTGATGCAGCGGTTTTTCGGAACCGTCGGGCAGCAGATTTTGACGTCTCACGGGAGCAGCCGAAAAAACATGGCGCGTTTTATTTTCATCACTGGTGGTGTGGTTTCGTCCTTGGGCAAAGGATTGGCTTCGGCGGCGTTGGGATCGCTGTTGCAGGCCCGGGGATATTCGGTGCGTCTGCGCAAGCTGGACCCCTATCTGAACGTCGACCCCGGTACCATGTCGCCTTTCGAGCATGGCGAGGTTTTTGTTACCGATGACGGGGCCGAAACCGATCTGGACCTTGGTCACTATGAGCGTTTCACCGGCGTAGCCGCACGCAAGACCGACTCAGTCAGTTCGGGACGGATTTATTCCAACGTGTTGGAAAAAGAGCGGCGCGGAGACTACCTCGGCAAGACCATTCAGGTCATCCCGCACGTCACCAACGAAATCAAGGACTTCATCTCCATCGGCGAGGATGAGGTCGATTTCATGCTGTGTGAAATCGGCGGCACCGTGGGCGATATCGAAGGCCTGCCCTTCTTTGAAGCCATCCGTCAGTTCAGCCAGGACAAGCCGCGCGGTCAGTGCCTGTTCATGCACTTGACTCTGCTACCCTATATCAAGGCGTCTGGTGAGTTGAAGACCAAGCCGACCCAGCATTCGGTGAAAGAGCTGCGCTCGATCGGTCTGGCCCCGGATATTCTGGTTTGCCGGTCCGAAGGGCCGATCCCTAAGAAAGAACGTGAAAAGCTGGCCCTGTTCTGCAATGTACGCCCCGATAGCGTGATCGCGGCGCAAGATTTGTCGACCATCTACGACGCGCCTTTGGCCTATCACAAGGAAGGTCTGGATCAGGCGGTTCTGGACGCGTTCCAGATCAGCCCTGCCCCCAAGCCCGATCTGGCAAAATGGGAAGACGTCAGCGACCGTATCCACAACGCCGAAGGCGCGGTGAAGGTTGCCATCGTGGGCAAATACACCCAGCTTGAAGACGCCTATAAGTCGATCGCCGAGGCACTGACCCATGGCGGCATGGCCAACCGCGTCAAGGTCAAGGTGGAATGGGTCGATGCCGAGGTATTCGACACCGAAGATGCCGCCCCCCATCTGGAAGGATTCCACGCTATTCTTGTGCCCGGCGGGTTCGGAGAGCGCGGCACCGAAGGCAAGATCAAGGCGGCGCAATACGCACGTGAACATAAAGTGCCTTACCTGGGCATCTGTCTGGGCATGCAGATGGCCGTGATCGAAGCTGCGCGAAATGTGGCTGGCATTGCCGAAGCCGGGTCCGAGGAATTCGACCACGAGGCCGGTAAGAAACGGTTTGAGCCGGTGGTTTATCACCTCAAGGAATGGGTTCAGGGCAACCACAAGGTCGAACGCAAAGTGGGCGACGACAAGGGCGGCACAATGCGTCTTGGGGCCTATAACGCGGTTCTGGCCGAAGGTTCGAAAGTCGCGAATGTCTATGGCGGTACCCAGATCGAGGAACGTCACCGTCACCGCTATGAGGTCGACATCAAATATCGCGAGCAGCTTGAAAAAGCGGGCCTGAACTTCTCGGGCATGTCGCCCGATGGCCGCCTGCCCGAGATTGTCGAATGGTCGGATCACCCGTGGTTCATCGGCGTTCAATACCACCCCGAGTTGAAATCCAAGCCGTTTGACCCGCATCCGCTGTTCCGCGACTTCGTACGCGCGGCCAAGGACAGCTCTCGCCTGGTGTGATCCGGTCGCTGCAACGTGATGTACCGACACAATTAAGCGCTTAGCAATCTGGCGTCATGGGATTAACTGTTGAACGAGCTTCGACAGGAGATACCCCATGACGACACAAGCCCAGCGTGCTGAGACTTTCACCCGCCTTCATATCAAAGGCGATCCCGTCATCCTGTTCAACATCTGGGACGTAGGCAGTGCCGCCGCGGTGCGCGACGCAGGCGCACAGGCGATCGCGACAGGTAGCGCCCCTGTTGCGATGGCACAAGGCTATGCGGACGGGCAGCACATCCCACTGGAAGTCGCGCTGGACAATGCCAAGCGCATCGTCAGCGCCGTTGATCTGCCCGTCACGCTGGACTTTGAAGGGGCTTATGCCGTTGATCCTGCGGATATCACTGAAAATACAGCGCGCGCGTTGGATTGCGGTGTCGTGGGCTTCAACTTCGAAGATCAAGTCATCGGCGGAGACGGCCTTCATGCCATCCCCGATCAAGCCGCGCGCATCGACGCGATGCGCAAGGCCTGCGACGCGGCTGGTATCCCCGCCTATATCAACGCCCGCACGGATATCTTCCTGAAAGCACCGGCCGACACGCATGATTCTGCCATGTTAGAGGACGCCATTGCCCGCGCCGCCGCCTTCCAATCCGCAGGCGCCAGCGGGTTCTTCGCGCCCGGTCTGAAAGATCAGGCCATGATCCGAGAATTGTGTGAGGCCACAGAGTTGCCGGTCAACATCATCGCTCTGCCCGGAACGCCGGATTCAGCGACACTCGCCAGGCTGGGCGTGGCCCGGATCAGCTATGGCCCTGTGCCCTATCGCCAGATGATCGCATGGCTGACAGATCAGGCGCGTCAGGCAATCGGCTACGCTGGCTAAGCTCGACTTGCAATTCCAACGCAAACTCCGCACCTTGCCCTGAACCGAAACGGGAGGGAAGCATGAGCAAGGGCTACTGGGTGGCCCATGTCGATGTCGACGACATGGAGGCATACAAGACCTACATTGCAGCGAACGCCGAACCGTTCTCGGCCTATGGTGCCCGCTTTCTGGTGCGCGGCGGATCGCGTGAAGTCAAAGAAGGCGCGGCGCGGTCAAGAACGGTCGTGATCGAGTTTCCCAGCTACGAACAGGCCCTCGCCTGCTACGAAAGCGAGGGCTACCAAAAAGCCAAAGCGCTGCGCGATCCTGTCTCGCTCGGCGATCTTGTGATCATTGAGGGCTATGACGGGTAGTCTCAGCTTGGCGCGCCACAAAATATGGATTAGATTGGCCTCATGTTGAAAAAACTCTTCCAAGCATTCCGACCGCCACAGACGGAACACCTGCCTGACCCCGACGCCGAACTGGCGCTGGGGGCGTTGATGGTGCGCGTTGCGCAGGCGGATCGGGACTACAAGCTGGAAGAGATCAGCCTGATTGATCGTATTCTCGCGCGTCTTTACCAGCACAACGCAATCGAAGCTGCCAAGGTTCGCGCCACCTGCGAGAAACTGCACGCAGCGGCGCCGGACACCGATACGTTCGGCAAGCTGATCCGCGAAACCACCAACCTGAACGAACGCCTCGCCGCGCTGGATGCTTTGTGGGAGGTGGTACTGGCCGACGGCGACTCGGACGAGGGTGAGATCAAGATCGTTGAAGAGGCCCGGATTGCGATGGGCCTCAGCTTCAATGACAGCAAATCCGCCCGTCAACGGGTGCAAAGCCGCTTGGAAGCTTCTTAACCTGCGTCTATATCTGTCTCATGTTTCGTGATTTTCTGTCCCGGCTGACACAGCCTGACCCTGACCCTCTGGCCGAAGATGACGCCCGACTGGCGCTGACGGCCCTTTTGGTGCGCATCGCCCGGTCCGACAATGACTATGCCGACTCGGAAATGGCCCGAATCGACAAGGTCTCGGTCGAACGCTATGGCCTGTCGCCTTTCGAGGCCGCAGGCCTGCGCGCCCGCGCCGAAGACCTAGAAGCCGAGGCCCCAGACACCGTCCGCTTCACCCGCGCGATCAAAGAGGCCGTCGCCTACGAGGATCGGCTGGCCGTTGTACAGGCCATGTGGTCTGTTGCACTGGCGGATGGGCACCGGACCGGCGAAGAGGATTCGCTGCTGCGCCTCGTGGTCAGCCTGCTGGGTGTCAGCGATGTAGATTCGGCCCTCGCCCGTCAGAAGGCTGCCAAAGCGTGACAGCGATGCTGGGCATGTATGACATGCCCGCCCTGCGCGCCTGCAATGATCGCTTCTGGGATCTGATCCGGTCGCATTTGAGGTTCGGCCCCGCCAGCCTGGACCGGTCCCTCGATTTTTGGGATATCTGGCGCGATCCCGATCTGATCTTTGCCCAAACCTGCGGCATGCCTTACCGAACGCAGCTTCATGGCGCAGTGCAACTGGTCGGTACGCCGGACTATGGTCTACCGGGATGTCCAAAGGGTTACTACAGGTCTGTTTTCATCGCCCGTGCCGATGATCCGCGCAGTCTGGCAGAGCTGACGGATGGGGTATTCGCCTATAACGAAGCCCTGTCTCAATCCGGCTGGTCTGCACCGGTTACGCATTTGTCCAAATTGGGGCTTGCACCGAAAAACCTGTGGCAAACCGGAGCGCACGCCAACTCTGCGCAGGCAGTGGCCGAGGGTGCGAGTGATTTTGCCGCGCTCGACGCGCTGACCTGGGAGCTTCTCAAGGCGCATACCGATCTGGGAGACGCATTGCGCGACGTTGCCGAAACGGAACCGACCCCCGGGCTGCCCTATATCACGTCGAAATCACAGGATGCACTTCGGATCGCACGCGCGGTTCAGACCGCCATTGATGATCTGACGGATGAGGATCGAGGAAAGCTTCGCATCCGTGGGCTGATCGATATTCCTGCGCGCGCATACCTCGCCGTTCCAACCGCACCTTCACCCAACGCATTGCTGCACAAGTGTTGACCAATTTGATCACAACCTTTGGTCAATTTGGGTGATTCCAGGTTCGATTCTGTCTTTTGCGCATTGCATTGCGCCGAATTTTCCGTCCTATTACCCCACCAATACCAATCATGACTGGAGTTTCCGTGACAGATTCCTCTGCCGTAATCGAGATCAAGGACCTTCACAAAAGCTTCGGTAATCTCGAGGTGCTCAAGGGTGTGGACATAACCGCGAAACGCGGTGATGTGGTCACGCTCATCGGCTCCTCTGGCTCGGGTAAATCCACCTTGCTGCGGTGCTGCAACCTGCTGGAAGATAGCCAGCAGGGTGAAATCACCTTCAAGGGTGAACCGGTCAAATGGAACGGTTCGGGCAGCGCCCGCCGCCCCGCCGACCCCAAACAGGTCCTGCGCATTCGCACGAACCTGTCGATGGTGTTCCAGCAATTCAATCTGTGGGCGCATATGACCATTTTGCAAAATGTCATGGAGGCCCCGGTAACCGTTTTGGGCCGTGACAGGGCCGAAGTGGAAGACAGCGCGCGCAAATACCTAGAGAAAGTCGGCATCGGCGACAAATGCGATGTCTACCCTGCACAACTGTCCGGTGGTCAGCAACAGCGCGCCGCCATCGCGCGCGGTCTGTGCATGGAACCCGAAGCACTGCTGTTCGACGAGCCCACTTCGGCGCTCGACCCCGAGTTGGAGCAGGAAGTGATCAAGGTGATCAAGGATCTCGCCGCCGAGGGTCGGACGATGATCATCGTGACCCATGACATGAAGATGGCCGCCGATATCTCAAGCCACGTGGTGTTCCTGCATCAGGGCCGGATCGAAGAGGAAGGCACCGCAGAAGATATCTTTACCGCACCCGAATCCGAACGGCTTCGGGGCTTTCTTTCCGCCACTCAGGCGGCATAAGTTTCAAAAACAGAACCAAACTGGGGAGTAACCAATGAAAAACCTGATTCTGTCTACCGCAGCACTGGCGCTGACTGCCGGTATCGCAATGGCCGAGACTGTCCGCATGGGCACCGAGGGCGCCTACCCTCCGTACAACTTCATCAATGACGCCGGCGAAATCGACGGTTTCGAGCGTGAAGTGGGTGATGAGCTGTGCAAACGCGCAAACCTGGAATGCGAGTGGGTCAAGAACGACTGGGACTCGATCATTCCAAACCTGGTCTCGGGTAACTACGACACCATCATCGCAGGCATGTCGATCACCGACGAACGCGATGAAGTTATTGATTTCACTCAAAACTACTTCCCCCCCGCCGCGTCAGCCTATGTTGGCGCATCGGACGGTGTTGACGTAGGCGGCGGCATCGTTGCGGCTCAGACTGCAACCATTCAAGCGGGTCACGTTGCTGAATCCGGCGCGACTCTGGTCGAGTTCGCGACCCCAGAAGAAACCATCGCAGCCGTGCGCAACGGCGAAGCGGATGCCGTGTTTGCCGACAAGGATTTCCTTGTACCGATCGTCGAAGAATCGGGTGGTGAACTGGTATTCGTAGGGGATGACGTCGCTCTGGGCGGCGGTATCGGCCTGGGTATCCGTGAATCCGACGGCGAACTGCGCGGCAAGTTTGACGAAGCGATCACCTCGATGAAGGCGGATGGTTCGCTGAACGAACTGATCGTCAAATGGTTCGGCGAAGGCGTTCCGACCTACAACGCCGACGGATCTGTCGTCATCAACTGATCTGCACTAGAAGGTTCGGCGTCTTGAATGCGCCGAACCGGCCCCGGCCATGCGCCGGACAAGACGTTCGAAAGACGCCGTATGTTTTCCTATTGCGCTGATCCCGACACGCTGGGCACGTTCCGCTGGTTTTCGTGCTATTTGACCACCGGCGTGCATTGGTCGTTCTATCTGTCCTTCCTCAAGGTGCTCGGTCTGCTGGCGGTGACGGCACCTGTGGCCTTGGGGTTCGGATTTGCGGGGGCAATGTCCGCCCGGTCGCACATCGCGCCGCTTAGTTGGCTGGGCAAAGGATACATCGCCGTTGTGCGTGGTGTCCCGGACATCGCCTTTTTCCTGTTCTTCGTCATCGCTCTGGATCAGGCCTTTGAGTGGACGCGCCATCAGGTCATGTGCCCCGAATGGACAGACCCGGTCCGTCAAGGCAATGACTTCATCGTTTGCCAGGCCGCCAAACTGCCCTTGGGAAGCGCCCCGGAATGGGTTCACGAAACCTATGGGTTCTTTCTGGCCGTTATTACCTTTTCCATCGTCTTTGGCGCGTTCGCAGCCAACGTTCTGTTTGGCGGTATGAGCGCGGTGCCGCATGCGCAGCTTGAAACGGCCGAGGCTTATGGCATGAGCCGCCGCCAGACCTTCTGGCGTATTCTGGTACCGCAGATGTGGGTCTACGCCCTGCCCGGTCTGTCGAACCTGTGGATGGTGCTGATCAAAGCCACCCCGCTGCTGTTCCTGCTGGGCATCGAAGACATCGTCTATTGGGCGCGCGAACTGGGCGGCACCAAGACGTCACGCTTTACCGACTACCCGCATGGCGACTGGCGTATGTGGTATTTCCTGTTCCTGCTGATCTTCTACCTTGGCATGACCCGCGTCTCGGAGATCGTGCTTGAGAAACTGATGCGCCGCCTGTCCCATGGTCAGGCCACATCCGGCGGAGAGCTGCTGCGCAAGGAGACGACGGCATGAGCTGCATCCAGACAATCCAGGATTACGCCCTGCGCTCTGTCGGGCTTGGCGAACGCTTGTTGCCGAAATCAGACTTTACCCTATGCGAACAGTTTACCCTCATCGGCTCGGGCATGATCTGGAATGTTTATTTCGGCATCATGGCCCTGGCGACTGGCTTCTTCCTCGCCACCGCGCTGGCCGTCGGCAAAGCATCTCCGAACAAATGGCTGCGCAAACCTTCGGAATGGTTCATCTTTCTGTTCAGGGGTTCCCCGCTGTTCATCCAGTTCTTCTTTGCCTATTTCTTCTTCCTGTCGCTGAAGAAGCCCTATCCGATGTTCGACGCCCTGACATCGGCGTGGCTGGGCGCATTGATCGTGTTGTTCCTCAATACAGCCGCCTATACGGGTGAGATCTTCTATGGCGCCCTCCGCTCGATCCCAAAGGGTGATATCGAGGCTGCGGATGCCTATGGCATGACCGGTTGGGCCCGCTTTCGCCGGATTGTCTGGCCGACCATGCTGCGACTGGCTTGGCCCGCCTATACCAACGAGGCGATCTTTCTGTTTCACGCAACAACGCTGGTCTTCTTCTCGGCCTTCCCTGCCTGGCAGCAGCGCGGAGACGCGCTCTATTACGCCAGCTATTTCGCAGACAAGACCTTCAACCCGTTCGTCCCCTATCCGATTCTGGCCTTCTATTTCATCCTGCTGACGCTGGTCATCATCTGGGGCTTTGGACTGGTCAACAAGCGATTGAACCGGCACCTACCCGCCGCACGGAAAAGCAAGATGAAGTTGCGGCTTAACCTGGCGCGCTGATCTCCAGTGCGTCTGAGCCTCGAAATCGAACACACTAAACCGTGCTATCAGCGCGGTTTTTTGTTCGAAACTTAGGTAGATCGAGGGGAAATGGTACCGCCTCCCTGGCTTGAACAGGGGACCTCTGGATCCACAATCCAGCGCTCTAACCAACTGAGCTAAGGCGGCACTTGTGAGGGGCGATTTACCGAACGCGCCACGGGAATGCAAGAGGATTAAAACCGAATTTTCCAGCTTTGTTCGACAAGATCGACACCAAAAGAACGCACCGGCTTGTTGTCCGCCAACTGCCATCCCGTTGACTTGTACAAGGCACAAGCGGCCTTGTGGCTTTCATGCGTCCAAAGCTGCATCTGCTGGTATCCTGCCTCCTTGGCAAAGCTCGTACAGGTGCCAAGAAGCCGTTTTCCCAGCCCCAGGCCGCGCGCCTCGGGCACCAAAAGGAACAGGCGCAGTTTTGCGGTCTGCGCGTCGAGTTTGACGCAAAAGATGCTCCCCAGTCTTTGGCCTTCTGCCTCGGCGATCCAGCCCCTCTCGTACAGGGGGTCATGATCGGCGACAAAGCCATCCAGAATACGCGCGACCAGAGGGGCGAAGCTGTCGTCAAACCCTTCATCGCGGGCGTAGAGCGTGCCGTGACGATCCACCAGCCACGGCGCATCCTGAGGCTGAAAAGGTCTGATGCTTACATTCTCCATACCGTATCAGAGCGTAAAGGCGGCTTGATTCTCAACCCCGCGCGCGCTAGCAGGAACGCTCAGTCCCCGGAGGCGAGTATGAGTATCAACACCGAACGCGACATTCAGGCCAACCTTCAGATCGGCCCCACTGATCAGGGTATGGTACGCCTGTTTATCGAGGCCGACGGCCTTGAGATTCCGATGGATTTCGATCCCGAGGAAGCCGAAGAGATCGCGGACGAGCTGCGCGCCGCCGCACAGGCTGCTCTGGCCGTCAAAGGCTGATCTGCGTCACAGCCGCGGGTCGCGTAGCACCTGCAATCGACGCGCGGCGTCTGTAGCGAATTTCTGGATCATCTTTTTGCGCCGGGCCGGAGGCAGCTTGTCCTCGGGCGCCATACGAATGATCTCGGCATCATAGGCATCAGCTATGATCAGGCCGGTTTCAGCGGGCAGCAGCTCGGTCGGGAAATCCGTGTCGACGGCCCAAAAGAACCGATCACACCACTCCAGATAGCCCTGCCATTTCGCGTCGGACTGAAAATCCGCCCGGCTGGACTTGCATTCGATTACCCAGATTTCACCCTTTGGCCCCAATCCGATCACGTCCACGCGCAACCCGCGGGCCGGCACAAATTCCTCGACCGAGACAAAGCCATGCGCTGTCAGGTGGCGCGCTACGCCACGCGCCAGTTTCTGTCCGGGTTGCATATCCAAGGTCATGCGAAGAATGTGAACAATTCGTGAACAAATGTAAAGTGGAACAGTTTGAAGCACTTGTCACGCACAAAGCACAGTCCGGTGCGGTACTGTGAAAAGTTAGACCTTGTAGAAAGCCCCATCCCGCCTTACCTAAGCCCGTGGCGGGTTCTGCCCTTCTTGTGACAGGTAGCATTCTGGTGGCCTTAAGCAATTCCGAGGGGGCTGGCTCTGTTCAGGTCCTGGCCTGATTACCTGGCGCCCACCTGTACATACAGGTCCTCGGGAATCAAACCGCACGGTTGACTGGTGGTCCCGCCACATTTTCCCCTGAAATTCAGCGCTCTGCGCGGGCTTCTTGCTTGGCCAATGCCGGCTTGAAGCTGTCAACCGCAGGCGAGCCGCGACGCGGGCCGCCGGGTTTTTCTGCCATGCTCATGATCTTGTAACCGAACTGGACACCGGCAAACACGATCCCGTTCATGAACCAGATCATCGCAAGGGCGACCAGACCGATTTCCGAGCTGGTGATCAAATGACGGAGGTTTGCAACGTTAAATGCCAGAAGCACCCCGACAAACACGGCCGAGATAACAAAACCCCAGGCGACTTGTGTGATATACAGGCGGATCAATTTGGGCATGGCGAACCTCATTGCGCTATGACATTCAATTTAGCGCATATCTGGTTCGGGTAAAGGCGTCAGAATGCCTCGGGCTGTGCCTCACGGGCCATGTGATCCAGCACGGCGTTGACGAATTTTGGCTCTTTGCCTTCAGGGAAGAAGGCGCGTGCAACATCAACGAACTCGGTGATGACCACTTTGGGCGGTGTATCGCTTTGCGTCAGTTCCGCGCCAGCAGCGCGGAACAGCGCCCGCAGGGTCGGGTCGATGCGTGCAATCGGCCACTTGGCGACCAGAGCACGGTCGGTCATCTGGTCAATCGGGGCCTGATAGTTCACCGCATTGTCGACCAACGACCGGAAGACTCTGATGTCGCCGTCCAGCATTTCTTCGCCCTCATAGACGGCGCCGAACCGGTGATCCAGAAACTCATTCACAACCGCTTCGGTCGTCTGCCCGGACTGTTCCATCTGGAACAGAGCCTGCACAGCATAAAGCCGGGCGGCGGATTTCATCAGGCGTTTCTGGTTGGCCGGTTTCGGCGCGTCTGTCTTGGTCATGCTGTCGTGGATCCGTTGCTGTCGCCCGCCACAAGGATGGACTCGGACGGCGGCTTGAAACCCACGCCCTTTTTGGAAGAGCCCCACTTACGGCTGAGCGCGATCAGATGCAAGGCCGCAGCGGCTGCTCCGCCGCCTTTATTCATCTTTTCGGGATTGGCACGGGCTTCGGCCTGATCGTCATTCTCGACCGTCAGGATTCCGTTACCGATGCACAGGCCCTGAAGGCCCATCAATTGGATGGCGCGACTAGAATCGTTGCAGACGGTCTCATAGTGCGTAGTCTCACCGCGAATGACGCAGCCCAGCGCGACATAGCCGTCGAAGTTGCACTGACGATCAGCCATAGCGATGGCGGTTGGGATTTCCAGCGCACCCGGAACCTCGACAACCTCACAAGTGCCGCCTGCCGCTTCGATCTCGGCCTTTGCACCTGCAATCAGGTTGTCGGCAATCGCACGGTAGAACGGGGCTGCAACGATCAGCAGCTTTACCGGTTTGTCGAAGCTGGGTGTCGGCAGAATGCCATGTTTGTCTTGTTCAGCCATGATCAGTCTTCCTTCAGGATCGGACGGGTGCCAACGATGGACAGCCCAAAGGCGTCCAGCCCCAGATAAACGGTTTCCGGCGAGTCGGTCAGCAGGACCAGCTCCTGCACGCCCAGTTTGGAGAGGATCTGAGACCCAAGCCCGGTTTGCTTGATCGTCCGAGGGCCTTCATCCTCAGCCGCGTAGAGAGAGTTGCGCGGCTGCCGGAACAGACAGACAACCCCCCGTCCCTCTTGCGCGATAATCTCCATCGCGCGCGGTAACTCGCGTGAGGATTTTGGGCCGAGGCCCAGAATATCCGGCGCTTCGTGCAGCGCATGGGTGCGGGTCAGAACAGGCTCGGGTGTGGTGATGTCGCCTTTGATCATGACGACGTGTTCGATCCCGTAAAGCTGATCGGTGAACAGGCGCATTTCCCATTCGCCACCATATTCAGATGCCACCGTCTGGCGCGAGGTTTCAACCACGAGGTTGTCGTTGCGCGAGCGATAGGTGATCAGGTCGCTGATCGTACCGATCTTCATGTCATGCTCTTTGGCGAATTCCACCAGATCGGGCAGACGCGCCATGGTGCCATCGGGCTTCATGATCTCGCAGATCACGCCTGAAGGGTTCAGCCCTGCCAGACGCGAGATATCCACCGCTGCCTCGGTATGGCCAGCGCGTACCAGCACCCCGCCCCGTTTTGCGCGCAAGGGAAAGACATGCCCCGGCGTCGCGATCTGTGCCATGGTGTTCTGTTCGTTGATCGCCGTTGCCACGGTCAGCGCGCGATCTGCGGCTGAAATGCCGGTCGAGACACCCTCACGCGCTTCGATCGACACCGTGAACGCGGTCTCATGCCGGGAAGAGTTGTTCACCGCCATCATCGGCAGCGCCAGCTCATCGACCCGTTCGGCCGTCATCGGCAGGCAGATCAACCCGCGCCCATGCGTTGCCATAAAGTTGATCGCCTCGGCATCGGCAAATTCTGCGGCAATGACCAGATCGCCTTCGTTTTCGCGATCTTCATGATCGACGAGGATGTACATACGACCCGCGCGGGCCTCTTCGATGATGTCCTCGATCGGGCTGATCGCGTCGCGCAGCTGGGCCTCGACCGGGCCAGGGGTTTCAAAGCTCATGGGGCAGCCTTTCACAAGAGCATTTCTGCAAGGCGGGATAGACCACCCCGCATCCAAAAGCCAGAGCACAAACGGCCTGAGCGTGCTAGAACGCGACGTATGCTAACGCTCAGGCGGTCTCGGCCAGGCGGGCGACGTAGCGGGCCAGCGTGTCGATTTCCAGATTAACCCGATCCCCTACGGCGACATCCCCCCAAGTCGTGGCCTCTTTGGTGTGGGGGATGAAGTTGATGCCGAAATCGCATCCCTCCACATCATTCACGGTCAGCGATGTCCCGTTCAATGCAACCGATCCTTTGGGCGCGATGAAACGTGCCAAATCCTTGGGCGCGCGCAAGGTGACACGGGTGCTGTCGCCTTCGTCATGCAAATCGACAACCTCGGCGACACCGTCCACATGGCCTGACACGATATGACCGCCCAGTTCGTCGCCTACTTTCAGCGCCCGTTCAAGGTTGACGCGCTTGCCCAATGTCCAGCTGCTCAGGTTGGTTTTCGAAACGGTCTCGGCGCTGATCTGAACGTCATACCAGTCATCACCCAGCGCGATCACGGTCAGACAGACACCATCGCTGGCAATTGACGCGCCAATATCAATCGAGGCCGTGTCATAGCCCGTCTGAATGCGCGCGCGCAGGTCGCCTTGCTGGTCCAGCTCGGTCACTGTTCCGATATCGGTCACGATTCCTGTAAACATTCCGTCAACCCTCGCGTTCTACCCTGTCTCAAACTATCAGGGCCGAGGTAAGCTGATCCGCGCTGTCCGGCAAGCCCAACCTTGCCGAGAAATCCACAGACAGGCATAGTTTCGACAAGAATAATGGCTAAATCGCGCAGATGCACCACGCTGACTATCACTCCGACCCTCGGGTCTTTCTGTTCCTGCAAGGACCGCATGGCCCGTTTTTCAACGCATTGGGCAGGATGCTGCGGGCCTCGGGGGCGCAGACATGGCGTGTTGGCTTCAACGCGGGCGATCAGGCGTTCTGGTGCGACAGGAAAAGCTACATCCCCTATCGCGACCCACCCGAACACTGGCCCGAGGTGCTGCAAGCGCTGATCGCCGAAAAACAAGTAACAGACATCGTTCTATACGGTGACACCCGCCCGATTCACGCCAACGCCGTCAGGATTGCAAAGGCGCAAGGTATCACCGTACATGTGTTCGAAGAAGGTTACCTGCGCCCATGGTGGGTCACCTATGAGCGTGACGGCTCGAACGGCAACTCGCGGCTGATGTCTCTGGATCTGAACCAGATGGCGCAGGCACTGTCGCATTCGGGTGGGCATGCGCCACCGCCGCCGTCCCATTGGGGCGACATGCGACAACACATCTTCTACGGCGCGCTGTATCACTGGTTCGTACTGTTTCTGAACGGGCGGTACCGCAATTTCAAACCGCATCGCGCGCTGCCGGTCTCGAAAGAGTTTCGCCTGTATTTCAAACGTCTTATGCGGATGCCCTTACACCGACTGCAACGCAGTCTGGCCACGATGCGAGTACGTAGCGGGGCCTTTCCCTATCACCTTGTGCTGTTGCAACTGGGGCATGACAGCTCGGTCCAGTCGCATTCGAACTATTCGGGGATGTGCGCTTTTGTTGACCAGATGATCGAAGGATTCGCCAAAGGTGCCCCTGCTCATCATCATCTGGTCATCAAGGAACACCCGCTTGAGAACCACCGCGAGCCCCTGCGCCGCCGCGTCCGTGAAAGGGCGCGCAATTTTGCGATCGAACACAGGGTTCATTACATCCCCGGCGGCAAACTTGCGAGACTACTGGATGACGCCAGCTCGGCTGTGACCATCAACTCGACCGCCGGGCAGCAGGTGCTATGGCGCGGCATCCCTTTGCGGATTTTTGGTCGTGCGGTCTATGACAAGCCGGAACTTGTGTCACAACAGGAGGTTAGCTGTTTCTTCGCCGCCCCTGAATTGCCCGATATTGAGGCCTACCAGCTCTATCGGCGGTTTCTGCTGGAAACCAGTCAGGTTCCGGGCGGCTACTATTCCCGGCGCGGACGTCGGCAATTGCTGCGCCGCGCTGTCGACATGATGCTCAGGGCCGATGACCCTTATCAGGCCGTGTTGTGCGACGACGCGACCCCAGAGCCACAGTTGAAGATCGTTGAGTAAACGCAGCGATCCTTTTCTGGAAGTTGCATTGGTAAAAGGTTAGTTTTCCTCAAAACAAGTAGAACTGAGGTTTTCGGCAGTGCATCGCTTTCCAATCCGTTGGGTACGGGGGGTCGCCCTTGTGACCTCGCTCGTCATGCTGAGTGCATGCCAATTGCCCAAATCGGGCCCCAACAAGAACGAGATTCTGGCGGGCTCTGTAAACAATGGCGGCAACGCCTTCGTCGTGGAAGTCGACGATCGCGTCGCAAGGGCCACATCATCCGTGCCTCAGTTCGGTTTCTCCTCGTCCTTTACCTCAGCCACATCACTGACAGCAGATACAGTGCGCCCTGGGGACGTTTTGGGCCTGACGATCTGGGAAAACGTCGATGATGGGTTGTTGGCTGGCGATGCGGGATCCTCGACTGCTTTGAACGAGGTGCAAGTTGACAGTGAAGGCTTCATTTTTGTCCCCTACGCAGGCCGTTTGCGCGCCGCAGGCAACACTCCGGAAGAGTTGCGCGGGCTAATCACGGACGAGTTGAAAGAACAAACCCCCGACCCTCAGGTCGAAGTACGCCGCCTCGCCGGGGACGGGTCCACCGTTTCGCTGAGCGGAACCGTCGGCGCGCCGGGCATCTACCCCATCGAACGCCCCACCCGAACACTGCTGGGCATGCTATCTCAGGCCGGAGGGGTCTCGGTTGAATCCGATATTGCGCTGGTCACCCTGATCCGGGGCGACCAACGCGGGACAGTCTGGTACAATGACCTGTTCCACAATCCCAAGCTGGACGTCGCCCTACGCGGCGGAGACCGCATTCTGGTCGAAGGCGACAGCCGCTCTTACATCGCGCTCGGCGCAACTGGCGGGCAATCGCGCGTGGCCTTCGACAGCCAGGACTTGTCCGCCCTTGAGGCACTGGCGCAGGTTGGCGGTCTTGTATCCGTTTTGTCAGATCCAACAGGTATCTTCGTGCTGCGCCGCGAACGCCAGGACATCGCCCGTCAGGTGATGGGGCGCCCGGATTTGCAGGGCGATCAGCGCATGATCTATCTGCTGAACCTGACCGCGCCCAATGGCCTGTTCATCGCGCGCGATTTCGTGATCCGTGACGATGACACGATCTACGTGACCGAGGCACCGTATGCTCAGTGGACCAAGTCGATCTCGCTAATCGCCGGGGGCCTGACTCCAGTCGCGAATGTCGCCACCCTGACCGGCAACTAAACCATGACCCAAGGGGACCCCAGCGCAACTGGCGCGGCGCGGTCCCGGGCATTTGTCTACAATGGCGGGTTTCTGACCAACCGGCGCATCCGGCGCATTCTGTCCCTTTCGGGATATGACATCCGGCTGGGCCTGCCCCGCCCCGAGGACACCGTCGCCATCTGGGGCAACAGCCCCACCGCCCATCGTGGACGGCGCATCGCTCAGGACCGGGGCACCTCTTTGCTGCGGGTCGAGGACGCCTTTCTACGATCTCTCCATCCCGGACGCGCGGGCGAGCCGCCCTTGGGCCTGCTTCTGGATCGGTCGGGCCTGCACTTTGACCCCAACCAACCGTCGGATCTGGAAACGCTTCTGGCGACACATCCACTGGATGACACCGCGCTTCTGAACCGCGCGCGCGGCGCGATTGAGCGCCTGAAAGAATTGAACCTCAGCAAGTATTCCGCTTTCGACCCCGACATACCGATCCCTGACCCCGGCTACGTGCTGGTGATTGATCAGACAGTTGGTGACGCTTCGGTCACGGCCAGCGCAGGGGATCGCGCGCGGTTTCTTGAGATGCTGGTGATCGCACAGGAAGAAAACCCCGGATCGCCGGTTCTGATCAAGACCCATCCCGAAACACTGGCCGGTCACCGCACTGGGCACTACACCGAGCAGGACCTGTCGGACCGCGTTTCCTTCGTTGCAGAGAACATCAGCCCATGGCCGCTGCTGGACGGCGCGGTCAGTGTCTATACGCTGTCGTCGCAAATGGGGTTCGAGGCTATTCTCGCCGGTCACAAACCCCGCGTCTTCGGGCAGCCCTTCTATGCCGGATGGGGTTTGACACAGGATGAAAACCCCGTTCAACGCAGGCAACGCAATCTGACGCGCGCGCAGCTCTTTGCCGCCACCATGATGCTCTACCCCGTTTGGTATGATCCCTATCGCGACCAATTGTGTGAGCTGGAGGTCGTGCTGGATACGCTTGAGGCCCAGACCCGCGCGTGGCGGCAGGACCGTTTGGGGTGGACCGCATCGGGCATGCGGATGTGGAAGCGCCAGCACCTGCAGGCCATGTTCGGACAGCACCAGAAGATACGGTTCTCACCCTCGCCTCCGGCCCCCTCCACCCGCCCACACATGGTCTGGGCCAACCAATCCCGCGAGGCTGAGGGTGTCACCCGTATCGAGGATGGCTTTCTCCGCTCACGCGGGTTGGGGGCCGATCTTGTGCCTCCCCTGTCGCTGGTCACGGATGATCTGGGGATCTACTACGACCCGACCCAAACCAGCCGATTGGAAGAGTGGATATCCAAGCGCGAAACGCTGCGCCCGGATCAGGAGTACCGGGCCGAGCGGGTGATCTCGGCCATCCTGTCCAAGGGGTTGAGCAAATACAACACCGGCGGCGCTGCGCCAACTCTGCCCAAAGGGCACCGCATTCTGGTGCCGGGGCAGGTTGAGGATGACGCCTCCATCCTGCTGGGCACCAGCACCATCCGCACCAATCTCGACCTGCTGCGCGAGGTTCGGGCCGCCAATCCCGATGCTGTGGTGATTTACAAACCCCACCCGGATGTCGAGGCTGGCCTGCGCTCGGGCCGGATCGACGCCGAAGGGTTGGCGGATGTGATCGCGACTGAGACCGACCCATCCGCCTTGCTGTCCGAGGTGCAGGAGGTCTGGACCATGACCTCGCTTTTAGGGTTCGAGGCGCTGCTGCGCGGAATTCCGGTCACCACTTTTGGCGCGCCGTTCTATGCCGGTTGGGGCCTGACGACAGACTTGGGCAGTGTCCCGGCCCGTCGCGGCGCGCGTCCGTCCCTGCTGGGTTTGGCACATGCCACCCTGATCGACTATCCCCGCTATCTGGACCCGGTGACCGGCGCGTCCTGCCCCGTGGAGGTCGCCATTGAACAGCTGGCCCAAGGGCAGCCCCCCAAACGCGGGGCGCTGAATCGCGCCTTGTCAAAGCTACAGGGTGCTTTTTCCACCCATGCCCATCTCTGGCGACGCTAATGCGTTGTGCGGGCCCAACGGTGCAATACGTCGCCACCGACCGGGCGCGCCTCGATCAACTCAAACCGAGGGGCACTATCCAGTTTTTCCAGCCCCAATGCGCCAATCGCCGAAAGACCCTCGGCGCCGATGGTCAAACCGGCGGTGAAACCGACTAGCTCATCGACCAGATCCTGCGCCAGCAACGACGCCGCCAAAGCCGAACCGCCTTCGCAGAAGATACTTGTCAGACCTTCCTGACCCAATTGTAGCAACAGGTCGCGCGCATCAATCTGATGATCGCGCAATGCACAGGGCAATAACCGCGCGCCCAACCCCTCCCACGTGCGGGCGCGCTCGGCGTCAGGGTGCGGGCCATGACACAGCCAGACTGGTATTTTCGAGGCCGTGCGTGCCAGTTGTCCCATTAAGGGCAGATCCAGATGGCGCGAGACGACCACACGTACCGGTTGGCGCTCTATCCCCAGATCCCGAACCGTCAGCGAGGGGTCATCCGCGCGCGCTGTGCCAGCCCCAACCATGACGGCATCGTGTCGGGCGCGCATCGCGTGAACTTCGCGTCGGGCGGTCGGGCCGGTGATCCACTGGCTATGACCGGAGGACGTGGCAATACGCCCGTCAAAACTGTTGGCCAGTTTCAACGTCACAAATGGACGTCCTTGTTCGGTTTTCAGAAAGAACCCGGCCAGATCACGCTCTGCCTCTTGCGCCAACACGCCGGTTTCAACCTCAATCCCGGCCTCGCGCAGCATGGCAAAGCCCTGCCCAGAGACCCGAGGATCACTATCTTCAATCGCCGCAACAACGCGGGCCACACCCGCGGCGATCAACGCCTCGGCGCAAGGGGGTGTCTTGCCGTAGTGGGCGCATGGCTCCAACGAGACATAGGCCGTGGCCCCTTGAGCCTGCGCGCCTGCTTGCGCCAAAGCCTCAGGCTCTGCGTGGGGTCGTCCGCCGGGTTGTGTCCACCCTCGGCCAACAATCCTGCCGTCACGCACGATCACGCACCCGACGGCCGGGTTGGGCCAGCACGCCCCTTGACCGCGCCGACCCAAAGACAAAGCCAGCGCCATAAATCGCTTATCTGTTTCGCTCACTCGTCCGTCGAAGGCTGCGGCGGGCGCAGTTCGTGGACAAACTCCTCGAAATCATCGGCCGCCTGGAAATTCTTGTACACACTCGCAAAGCGAACATAGGCGACGGTGTCGATCCGCGCCAGAGCTTCCATGACGATCTCACCAATTCTGCTGGACGGAATATCCGTGTCGCCCATGCTTTCCAGACGCCGCACGATGCCCGAGATCATCTGATCAATCCGTTCAGGATCAACCGGGCGTTTCTGCATTGAGATACGGATCGAGCGTTCCAGCTTGTCGCGATCGAAATCCTCGCGTTTTCCGTTGGTTTTGATCACCACGAGGTCGCGCAATTGAACCCGTTCATAGGTCGTGAAACGCCCCCCACAGGCCGGACAAAACCGACGTCGGCGTATTGCAACGTGATCCTCCGCCGGACGTGAATCTTTCACCTGAGTGTCGATATTTCCGCAAAACGGGCAGCGCATCCGCCGTCTCCTCGTCCCTAGCTGGCCTCTTTTGTAAGCACTTTGGCTTACTTATCCACAACTATAGGGCAGCCGCTAGGATTTGGGTAGTCGGAATTTTGCACCGCAAAATAAAGGGTCAGGTCAGATGTGCCGCGACCAGCCTTTGATGCGGGGCGCGGCGGTGTTCAAACAGGTAAATCCCCTGCCACGTGCCCAAAACCATACGCCCCTGACGGACAGGAATAGACAAGGACACCGGCATCATCGCCGCCTTGATATGGGCTGGCATGTCATCCGGCCCTTCATATGTGTGGCGCAGGTAAGACATCGAAGGATGATCGGACGGAGGCACCAGGCGCTCAAAAAACGCATGTAGGTCTGTCTGAACCTCGGGGTCCGCGTTTTCCTGCACCAGCAAAGAACAGGAGGTGTGCCTGACGAACAGCGTCAGGACACCATCCCGTTCAATTGGACCAAGCCAACCTGCAACCTGAGACGTGAATTCGTACAAGCCCGGCCCATCGGTCTGGAGCACGAATTCCGTCTGCATTGCTGGTCTACCCTGATCTCAATTGTCGAAGATTTGCCGACGACCGCACCGCGCGTTGGCACCCTGCACAGATATGCTGGAGCCGACGACGAAAGGACCGCGAACTCCGCTGGTTTGCGTTGGTGCGTCCGCTGCGGGCTGTTTCAGCGAAAACTGTACTGCTGTTCTACGCCCGGTTGTCACGCTGGGTCCATAGCTTCGCAGGACATAAATCGGATCTTTCCAACCTGCTCCAAGATCGCGCCGCGCGAAATCAGCCGCTGCGCACCAATACCCATCTGTATCATCGCGGATACGAGGGACAACTTCGAAATCCGAACCATTGATCGCGTTCGTCTGATATCCCAAACGGGCTGCATCGGCCGACAGCGGAGCGCTCAGGGCGAACACCGCCAGAGCTGCGCAATATTGTAACTGTTTCATCATACTCTTTCCTCACTTGCTGCCCCTTTTAGTTTAGAAGGCAACGCGCCTGCGAAAAGCGTGCCTCACAATCATTTCAGCCAACACGAGCCTTTCCGTGAAGCGGCGTGAGCCAGCCTTGGTAGCGGATCAGCAACCCCAAGCCGGGCATCGTGGCAGCCACGTCAAACCGAAAACGGCCCAATTCATCCTGCCACTCGGTCGTTGACGATTGCGGCAGTAAAACCCGAGGAAGCGGCACGCCAAAAACCGTCAGGCGATGGACTTGCACCTCTAGCCCCTGTTTCGACGCAACGGGCCTAAGCCAGATTGAAAGCGGCCCGAAACATTCGTGAACGTGCCCCGTTTTTGCATCAAACCTCAGCTCTGACGTCGTTTTGTGCCCCCTGAAATCCCGCAGCCAGCTGTAATTTCCGGCCTGCGCCCTGATCACCAGACGAACAGGCACATGCCGACCTGCAGGGGGAAATCCCCCTAGCTTGAGCGCAAGGCGAACCAGACTGCTCCGGCCACACTCGATATCGCATTCACCCACATATTCACCCGCTGTACAGTGCAAGTCACGGACGGTTTCGGGCAGGATACCAGAATCTTCCAACGCTTGAAGAAAAGGATCTGTCACGCGTCAAATCCCTGTTTGGCAAAGCGCGTGCGAATAGCCGCGTCCGGAATCATACAGGTATCGTAGCGCCCGAACAGAGCATAGCGATTACGGGCGACTGAGAAATACAGCGGGTCTTTCACAACGCGAGGCAGGAACCGCGCCAGCGAAAGAAACGACCACATCCCCGGCAGCGCGCGCATGGCCGCTGCGACGGCATCAAGCCGTTGAAACACCTTACCATCCAAAATCACGAGATTGCTCTCATAATCCGCAACAGGCAGGTCCAGCGCCCGGTACAGTCTTTGACCAAGTGGCGATTGCGCTGTTGCAAACTGAAAACGCCGGGCTTTGTCGCGTTTCAGCATAAAGCGGAAGAACCCGGAACACAGAACGCATTCTGCGTCAAAGACGATCAGGTTGCGCCCTTCGAACAGATCGGGTGTGTCAGTCCCAGCCATGGTGCCGCTGCCTATCCAAGCTTGCGCTTTCAGCGTGGCATAGGGCCAACGGGCAGACAATGCGACACGAAGGAGGGGGGTGTGCCGGGGAACCCGGAGACCGGCTGGTAGGACCGGCGGCGGCTCTGACCTCATCCCCAACAAGGCACTGACCCGGCAACAAAAAGGATATAGGCACGAACCGGTGCCCGGTCTTTTGACATACGGTCAAATCCATTCGAATTTCTGCCAGAAAAGCCCTATGCTGGACCCGCACCTGATCGAAAAAGGAAAGGCTTCGCTGCAATGGATGTGGATATCGACCGCCTTCATCTGCTGCGACGGGCGCTTGACGCGCGGTTGGGACATCCAAACACCGCGCTTACAGTGCTGAACCGCAGCGGACTTGGCGCGCAGGACCTGCCGGACGATGCCACCTCGTATTGCGCTCATAAAGAGGCGTTGTTTGTCCGCCATGCCTGCGATGCCCTGAACGATGTCACCTTTGCGGCCAGTGCCGGGCTTGGCGTCACGTCTTCTTCGACATTGACGGCCTATATCAGCAAACACTCCCGCGATCTGGAGCAGGTGATTGAAAACACGTCGCATTTCCACGACATGATTGATCCGGCCATTGCCTTCAACCTGCGCGTTTCGGGAAACTTCGCCGCGTTCGAGGCCCAGTGGAAAGATGCCAGCTTTGCCCGTTATCACCGCCGGACCGAGTTTTTGGTATTTGCCGCCCTCGCCCGGATGCGCAACCTGACACAGACCGGATTCCGCCCCATTGAAATACGGTTTCAACACGAGGTCGGGGATCACGCACAAGCCTTCCAGAAATTGGCGGGTTTTCCGGTTGTCTTCGGTTCTGAAAGCCTTGAAATCGTCCTGTCCTTGTCCTCGCTGAACCTGCCCGTCCCAACCTACGACCCCAGTCTGCGCGCCCACCTGCTGCAATACGCTGAGCGTGTTCTGGCCGAGCGTCGCCTGCCGCCGCAAAAGACCCGCGCCAAGGTCGACGGGCTGATCACCCGCTCACTGCCGGGCAAAATCCCCAGTGCGGACGAGGCCGCCGAGAAACTTGGCATGAGCGCCCGAACCTTTGCCCGCCGGCTGCAGAGCGAAGGCACCAGCTACCGCGACATCACCGAAGATCTGCGCTGCGATCTGGCCCAGACCTTTATCACCAATGGAATGAACCTGTCCGAGATCGCCTATTCTCTGGGCTATGCCGACCAATCCGCGTTTTCCACGGCGTTCAAACGTTGGACAGGTCAATCCCCCAGCGCCTTCAAAACGCGAGTCGAGCATCCGCTGACACATGGAAGCCGGGGGTCATCAGCTTAGCCGCCTCGCCCCGGCCCGCCCCATGAGTGGACCAGACGGATATAGAAACGGGCGTGCGGCACCACGTGTGAAGTCGCGCCAATGTGTTTGGATATTCTGCCAATGTGAACGGCTGTAGTGTTTCGGGTTACACCTGTGACATGAAACGCATTGAACGAAAAAAGGCGCCTCGGTCCGGGGCGCCTTTGATCTTACTGGTCCAGGAACGACCGCAATTTCCGCGATCGACTTGGGTGTTTCAACTTCCGCAGGGCTTTCGCCTCGATCTGGCGGATACGTTCACGGGTCACACTAAACTGCTGACCGACCTCTTCCAGCGTGTGGTCGGTGTTCATACCGATGCCGAAACGCATCCGCAGAACCCTCTCCTCACGCGGGGTGAGCGAGGCCAGAACCCGTGTCGTCGTTTCCTTGAGGTTTTCCTGAATGGCGCTGTCCAAAGGCAGCACGGCATTCTTGTCCTCGATGAAATCGCCCAGCTGGCTGTCTTCCTCGTCACCGATTGGCGTCTCAAGGCTGATCGGCTCTTTGGCGATTTTCATCACCTTGCGCACCTTCTCAAGCGGCATCTGCAGCTTCTCTGCCAGTTCCTCCGGCGTCGGCTCGCGGCCGATTTCGTGCAGCATCTGGCGGCCGGTCCGGACCAGCTTGTTGATCGTTTCGATCATATGCACAGGAATACGGATGGTCCGCGCCTGATCCGCAATCGAGCGTGTGATCGCCTGACGGATCCACCAGGTTGCATAGGTCGAGAACTTGTAGCCGCGGCGGTATTCGAACTTGTCCACCGCCTTCATCAAGCCGATGTTGCCTTCTTGAATAAGATCAAGGAATTGCAGGCCACGGTTCGTGTACTTTTTGGCAATCGAGATCACCAGACGCAGGTTGGCTTCGACCATTTCCTTCTTGGCCTGCCGGGCTTCTTTCTCGCCCTTCTGAACCTGCTGCACGATGCGGCGGAATTCGCTGATATCCAGACCGACATATTGCCCGACTTGGGCCATATCGTTGCGCAGTTCCTCCACCTTGTCGGTCGAGCGTTCGATGAACATCTGCCAGCCCCGGCCCGGCTTTTCGGCCATCTCGGCCAGCCAGTTCGGGTCCAGTTCGCGACCGCGATACGCGTCGATGAATTCACGGCGGTTGATGCGCGCCTGGTCGGCCAGTTTCACCATCGAGCTGTCCAGCGACATGATGCGCCGGTTGATGCCATAAAGCTGGTCGATCAGTGCTTCGATCCGGTTGTTGTGCAGGTGAAGGCCATTCACCAGTTCAACAATCTCGGAACGCAGCTTCTGATAGGTCTCTTCGTCTTTCGCACTGAACGAGCCATCCTCGTTCAACGTGGCTGAAATACGGCTGTCCTGCATTTCCGACAACATCGAGAAGTCGGTCGAGATACGCTCCAGCGTGGTCAGAACCTGATCCTTGAGGGCGGCTTCCATCGCGGCCAGCGACATGTTGGCCTGATCGTCCTCGTCATCGTCATCATCATTGTTCAGCGGATTGCCATCCGCATCCAGTTCGGGCCCGGTGTCTTTCTCAGGCTTCGCCGTCTGCACGGCCGAGGTATCAACGACAGGCTCTTCGACATCGCCTTCTTCGTCCAACTGGTTGCCAAAGGTGGTTTCCAGATCGATGACGTCGCGCAGCAGAATGTCTTCGGACAGAAGTTCGTCATGCCAGATGGTGATCGCTTGAAAGGTCAGAGGGCTTTCGCACAGACCCGCGATCATCGTGTTCCGACCGGCCTCGATCCGCTTGGCGATGGCGATCTCGCCCTCACGGCTCAGCAGTTCGACCGAACCCATCTCACGCAGATACATGCGAACGGGGTCGTCGGTGCGGTCCAGTTTTTCGGTTGCGGCACCGGCCAGAGCGACCTCACGGTTATTGTCCGTGGTCGCCAACTCGGTCGAGCCCTTGTTTTCTTCTTCCTCGGCCTCTTCATCTTCGATGATGTTGATGCCCATCTCGGACAGCATCGACATAACATCTTCGATCTGTTCCGAGCTGACCTGATCAGGCGGCAGAACCTGATTGAGCTGGTCGTAAGTGATGTAACCTTTCTCGCGGGCCTCGGCGATCATCTTCTTGACCTGGGCCTGGCTCATGTCCAGCGAGATTTCCTGTTCCTGCTCGTCTGACTTGCGATCTTCTGACGTGTCTTTGGCGGCCATTCAATGCTCCTGCAGGGATGGGTGATTCGTTTGACCCGAATCATTAGCGCGTGAAACTGATTCGGCCACCCGTTTACCTGTTTTTCTTTTCCAGTGCCTTATGAAAACACCACTTCAACGGCGTTTCCGTTCGAAATTGATCCCGGACATGATTGCCTTGAACGCATCCTTTTCGTCGCGATTGATTCGCGCGCCATTGTCGGCGATGTCGAAAACGGCCCTGTCCTCATTCTGGCTGCGGCTTGTACGGTTACGCTCTTCGGCGGCTTGCGCCAGCCGATATGTCAGCGCCTCATCGGCCAGATCAGACAGCTCCTCTGCGGCTTCGGCAATCTCAGCATCCAACCCCCGGAGCGCTTTGATTTTCGCGAGTTCCTCGGCCAGTGTCATCTCGGCCTTTTCAACGTCGCCTGGTTTGAACACACAGGGGATCACTGCGACATGGCGAAGGCTTAGCAGATTTTCAAGGGCTTCGGCCCCCAAAGTTTCAACGATATGGTCCCGAAGGTTTTCAGGATCGTCAATCGCATGGCGCAGAATGGCATGACGCAGAGCAGCATGATCAGGATCATGACAATCCATCTCTTCCAGCTGCGCCTCGAACTGCACCACGACCTGCGGGTTCAGGATCGCAATGGCCAGAATCGCGGCTTCACGCAGATGGATGTCCGCATTGTCCGAAGACGCCAGGAATGAGGCCCGCGCGCCCGCTGTCGCAGGTTGCTTTTGCGGCTGCCACTTCCCCTTTGGTTGCCACGCACGGTTTTGTGACTGTCTCTGCGGGCGAAACAATTGCCAGCGCAGATCCTTGATCTCTTGCCCATAATGGGAGCGGATCGAGGGGTCACGGATCAGCTTGATCTTGTCCCGAAGCACCTTGTCGAGCGCAGCTTTTCGTTCGGGGCTATCAAAAACCTTGCCCTCGGTCTCGCGCTGCCACAGCAGCTTGACCATTGGGATGGCCCTGTCCAGAACGGCCTGAACAGCCCCTGCCCCGTCGGCCCGAAGCAGATCATCCGGGTCTTTTCCTTCGGGCATCAGTGCAAAGCGCAGGGACTTTCCGGCCTCAAGTAGCGGCAAGGCCAGATCAACGGCCCGCATCGCAGCGCGCAGGCCTGCCGTGTCGCCATCCAGCGCGATGATCGGCTCATTCGAAATCCGCCAGAGCAGCTGCAATTGATGTTCGGTAATCGCCGTCCCAAGCGGAGCAACCGACGCGCCGAACCCAGCCTCGGCCAGCGCGATCACGTCCATATAGCCCTCGGCCACGATCAGCGGCTGCCCCTTCCCGGCCGCCTGTCGCGCAGGCCCGTGGTTGTACAGGCTGCGGCCCTTGTCGAACAACTCGGTCTCGGGTGAGTTCAGATACTTGGCATTGTCATTCGGGTCCATCGCCCGACCGCCGAATGCGATACACCGACCGCGCGGATCACGGATCGGGAACATGATCCGGTTGCGGAACGTGTCATATGGTTTCTTGCCCTTGTTCGACGGCTTGGCCAGACCCGCCCCAAGGATCAGATCTTCGGCCACGTTCTTGCCGGTCAGATGATCCCACAAAGCCTGCCAGCCATCGGGTGCAAAACCGATCTCCCATCGCTCCAACGCCTGGACGTCCAAACCCCGGCGGGCCAGATAGTCCCGCGCGGCGCTGCCTGCCCCGGTCTTGAGTTGCAGGCGATAGAACTGAACCGCCTGCTCCATCACCTCGGCCAATTGCGTGCGGCGATCCTGTTTTTCCTGCGCTTTCGGGTCGCGCGCGGGCATCGGCATGCCAGCTTCGCGCGCCAGAATTTCAACGGCCTCGATGAACGAGACGTTCTCGGTCTCTTTCACGAAGGTGATCGCGTCCCCTTTGGCATGACAGCCAAAGCAGTAGTAGAATCCCTTTTGATCATCTACATGAAAAGACGCGGTTTTTTCGTGATGAAACGGACATGGCGCCCACATGTCTCCCTTGCCCTGATTGGATTTCCGCTGATCCCACATGACCTTGCGCCCAACAACCTGAGACAGACTCAGCCGGGTGCGCAGCTCATCAAGAAATCCGGGGGGTAAAGACATGGTTCAAACCTGCCAGAAATGAAAACGCGCGCCAAGGGGATGACGCGCGGTTGTCCACAGGGAATTTGCGGAGCTGTGGATTATTGTTGCAGACACAGCTCAAGCCATGCCGCACCCAGGTCTTTTTTGCGCACGTCGCGCATCTTTTGTTCATAGACCCAGGGCGTGATGAGCGGGATTGCCGCGTTATAGTTCTTGGGCCATGTAGGGCTGGTTTCAGCTACGGCCTGCACAACATCGCGCTCTTTCACCTTGTCCAGACGTGCTTTCTGGATCGCAGCCACGACATCGGCTTGATGCTGGCAGCTTTGTTCCTTGGTTTCGGCTGCAGCCAGTGGCGTTGCAAGAAAGGCTGCAGCGATGGCGATACGCAACATTGAGGTCTCCCGGATTCGTTTGTCTAGTGGCAGCTTACATACATGCCCTTCGCTCTTCCACGTCGGATTGAAAGACTTAGCGGCAGCGTGGGTAGAAAGCACCCCGTTGTCATTGCCCAGGAAACAAGGGGACGATTGTTTCTGCACCATCACCTGCTATTTCCGGAAAGGGCTACTCGCCGAACCAGTCCGTTTCACGCGCCATTCGAATTCCTGTGACGGAACGCACACCACCATCCCACATACCGGCCAACGAGATCATCAGGTCGGGTATGTAGACAAAATGGCCCGGCAGTTTTTTCGACGTCCCATCGTCATTGAATATCTCCGTTTTCGCGCCAAAGGCCAATCCGTCATAGAGACATTCGCCCAACTCAACTTCTGTTTCGTAGAGCAGACGGAAGGTTGCGATTGCCTTTTTAGGGGTACTGGAAACTCTGTCGGAAACACGGCCGTCAATCTCAACTATTTGCCCAACCTCCATGTCTGGTACGACTGACAGGTCTTCCATAGGCTTCCACTTGTCCCAACCTTTGGAGGAATCGAAGTTCAGCAACCCAAAGTTGGAGTATCTGACAAACAGATCGCCACCCGGCGAAGGCGCGCGCCCGTCCAGAGACAACGCGATCCAAACCTTGTTTGGAGCTGTCTCGCGCACATTGACTTGGTTTTCACCATCTCTGGTCAGAAGCACAAAACCCGTTGAACGGTTGTGTGAGCTCGGACAGAGCGCGTCATCTGCCAGACTGGTTGTAGTCGCTACCAGTGCCAGCACCAGCGTGATTGAGGCCAACTTATGCAAGCTTTGCCCTTCTGAACCAGATGATTGTCCGTCGCGATGCACTATGCCGTCGTGATCCAATTGACCAGATGGGATTTAGCAGGACTGGCTTGGCCAAATTGTGTCGAAAACCTCATCCCCATATGTCCCATCCGATCAAATCAAACAATGGAAAAATGGCTCAAACAGCGGTTCTCAGACAAGAAGCGCCTTCCAATTTCGCGGACCAATATTGTGCAATGCGCTAATGAAAAAGGGAGCCAATCAAAGCTCCCTTTAATTTGCGAGACAAGCACGATGGGATAGCTACAGCCCTTTGGCCCGGTAGCTTTTGGCCACGCGATCAATCGCAACGATATAGGCCGCTGTGCGCAGGTCCTCGACATCGTCACGGCTGTGCCAGACCTCTCGCATGGACTGGTAGGCAATCCGCATCGTGTCATCGAGACCCGAGCGCACCAGCTCCAGCTCATCCGCGCCTTTGAGGTACTTGGCCTTGAAGTCGGGCGACATCGACCAGGCATCACCGAGGTAACGATCCAGCCGTTCAAGCTCGCTGACGATCAGCTCGTGCCGGGCCTCTTCCTGACGGCGCTGCATGCGGCCAAATCGAATGTGGCTGAGGTTCTTCACCCACTCGAAATATGAAACCGTTACACCGCCCGCATTGGCATACATGTCAGGAATGATAACGGTGCCCTTCTTGCGCAGAACTTCATCTGCGCCCGCCGTTACCGGACCATTCGCCGCCTCGATGATCAGAGGGGCCTTGATCCTGTCAGCATTGTCCAGATTGATGACACCTTCCAGAGCCGCCGGAATCAGGATGTCGCAGTCCGCCTCAAGCACCGAGGTACCATCGGCTGAATGGGTCGCGTCCGGGTAATCCTTTACGCCACCATGTTTGACGATCCAGTTGCGCACCGCTTCGACATCGATACCGTCGGGGTTATACAACGCACCGTCCCATTCGATGATCCCGACAACGATGGAGCCGTCTTCCTCGGCCAGAAACTTGGCCGCATGGTAGCCCACATTGCCCAAGCCCTGCACAATGACGCGTTTGCCATCCAGCTTGCCGGACAAACCGGCCTTGGCAATATCTTCGGGGTGGCGGAAAAACTCACGCAGCGCATATTGGATGCCACGCCCCGTCGCTTCGACCCGACCGGCGATGCCGCCTGCGTTCAACGGTTTGCCCGTCACACACGCGCGTGCATTGATGTCGGTTGTGTTCATCCGCGCGTATTGGTCAGCCATCCAGGCCATCTCACGCTCACCGGTGCCCATGTCTGGGGCCGGTACGTTTTGCGATGGGTTGATCAGGTCGCGCTTGGCCAGCTCGTATGCAAAGCGTCGAGTGATCTGCTCCAACTCGTGCTCTTCGTATTTGCGCGGATCAATGCACAGCCCGCCTTTCGAGCCGCCAAACGGTGTCTCAACCAAGGCGCATTTGTAGGTCATCAGCGCCGCAAGCGCCTCAACCTCATCCTGGTTCACCGCCAAGGCGTAGCGGATGCCGCCCTTGACCGGCTCCATATGCTCGGAATGAACGGAACGGTAGCCGGTGAACGTATGTATCTCACCGCGCAGACGCACCCCGAAACGAACCGTGTAGGTGGCATTGCAGACCCGGATCTTCTGCTCCAGACCGGGCGGCAGATCCATCAGGGAAGCCGCCCTGTTGAACATCAGATCCACACTTTCGCGAAAACTCGGTTCCTTGGTGCTGGTCATTAATCCCTCCGTACCGGTGAATGACGAACGTTATGCAGTTTTGTTGCACCACTGGCGCGAAGCTGCAATCATTTATGATGAATTTTTCATCACTTTGTGAACGGGTAGTGGTCACCCTTGCTGAGTCGCCTTTGAAAATTTCGCGGCGACAATTGTCGCCACAGCAGAAACAAAACTGCCGCCTTCCTGCGAAATGCGGCAGTTTTCCATTCAATCCCTGCAGCATAGTGATGACGTCGCCTAAATCTCGCCACGATCCACCAATAAATTATTAAAGTTGGCAAGACCCGCTTTCCGTTCGCCTGATCACATGCAGGGATTAGATATGAGAATACTGTTTAGGAATTCTGAATCCAGAAAACTCGAGCAATCCAGCCGCTCTGACAAAGCTGCTGCGCTGTTCCTGCGATCTGAGCGCGGGACCATGACGATTTTGACGCTGGGCTTGATCCTTGTCATCTTCACTGTGGGCGGATTTGCTGTCGACATGATGCGCTACGACCACGAAAGAGCGCGTCTTCAGTATTCACTGGACCGTGCCGTTCTGGCCGCCGCAGACCTTCAGCAGAACCTCTGCCCCAAAGAAGTTGTCGTGGATTATCTGGTCAAAGAAAATCTGGACGCGTTTCTGGACGGCGAGGTCAAAGTTACACCGAAATCCTGCGATGATGACGGCAACAAGCTGATCGTCGGCAAACGCCGCGTTGAGGCAAGCGCAACAATGCCGGTCGGAATGCACTTCATGCAGTGGTGGGATGTCGATTCCATCGACGTGAACGTCGTCAGCGTCGCCGAGGAATCCATCGGCAACGTCGAAATTGCCATGGTTCTGGATGTTTCGGGTTCAATGCAAGGGTCGCGCCTGACCAACCTCAAAGGTGCAGCCAAGAGCTTTGTGACCAAAATGTATGAGAACACGAGCACTGACAAGCTCTCGATCTCGATCATTCCCTATGCGACGCAGGTGGGCGTTCCGTCTGCCGTCATGAACCAGCTTACGACCGCCGGCTCCAACCGTTTTGCCAACTGCATCGACTTTGAAGCCTCGGATCTGGCCGCAGGGACGTTCGATCTGACGAAAACCTACAACCAATCGCTGTACTATTCTCGCTACGGCGGAGATCAGCGCCCGTCCGGCGGATACAGCTCGCCGCGAATTGACGAACGGTGTCGTTCCGAAGCCAGCCGTCAGCTTGTTGTACACCAGAACAACGAGGCAAATCTGCACACCTACATCGACTCGTTTTACGCGCGCGACAACACGTCGATCAATGTCGGTATGAAATGGGCTCTGACGGTGCTGGATGAAAACTTCCGCCCTGCTGTTAGCAACATGATCACAGCTGGCCAGATTCCGGCCGCTTTCGCGGGCCGCCCCGCCGACAGCGTCGGCAGTGACACGATGAAAGTCATCGTTCTGATGACCGATGGCGAGAACACTTCTCGTACTTGGGTCAAACCGCCATATAATGATGGTCAGTCAGGTATTTGGTGGAACGGAGATGAAGACGTCTATTCCGTAAATGTAAACCACTATGACGAGAACGAGGATAGCTTCCGATATGCGTGGCTGGGCGTGGACAGGGCATATTGGGACAGGAGCCGCGGCAGATACTGGGTGCGCGACGAGTTTCAGGACCACGCTTTTGGAAACGGCGATTTCAACGTCTACCTTTGCAGGGGAACCTACTACAGCAGCGGCTATTGCAGCAACCTCGACAGAAGCGAAGTTCGCCAGCTCGATGAAGATGGGACTGCCTTGTCTCTGACATGGCCCGCCTTATGGGAGCGCACCTCGCGGTACGAAATCTATCGGTTGTTGTATGATTCCGTCGGCTCGAACTACGCCTACAACTGGTACTATGATGCGACTGAGACCGAAAACCGTTCTACAAAAGACGATCAGGTCGAAGCGATGTGTGACTATGCGAAATCCGGCGCAAGAAACATCCTGATCTTTTCGGTCGCTTATGAGGCCACCAGCAACGGTCGAAACCTCCTATGGTACTGCAAATCTGATGACAACGCTTACTTTGCCCCGAGAGGATCCGAGATTGGCGAAGTCTTCGACGATATCGCTGCGAGCATCCAGAATCTGAGGCTGACCCAATGATCCGACACCTAAGAAACGTGCTGCGAAAGTTCCGGCGCGAAGAAAAGGGGATGGCCACAATTGAATTTGTGATGTGGTTCCCGATCTTCCTCATGACCACCTATACCGGCATCGAATACGGGATTCTGGCGTGGAACCATGCCAATCTGGAGCGCGCCCTGGATTCCACAATCCAGGATGTGCGCATGAACCGGATTGATCTGTATGAAGATGAAACACACTGGCACCACGATCTGATTAAACGGATCATTTGTGAAAAGGCCGGGGCCATTCCAGACTGCCAGGAAAACCTCTCGGTTGAGATGACGGCGGTCGATCAATTCAACAGTAGCTTGGTCCTTACTGGTGATTTTGACAGACCGTTCTGCGTTGATACCCCGGAAGAGATTCGCGGCAAAGATGACCGGATCTTTTCTCCCGGAACAGCAAATGAGTTGATGATCATACGTGCTTGTGTAGAGGTATCGCCTTTGTTCATTGGCACAACGTTTGGCTACTTAGTTCGCAAAGATCCCGATGGCCAATATGAACTGCATGCAACCACGGTGTTTGTCCATGAACCTTAGATCTTTCATCAAAAAACACTTAGCCGGTGTAACAGCACGCTTTCTGAAGAAAGAAGATGGTGTCGTCAGCATCGAAGCGATCATGACGTTCCCCCTGCTCTTCTGGTCCGTCTGGACGACATATTCCTATTTCGACGGATATCGTCAGGGTGCCAGTAACCTGAAGGCAGCCTACGCCGTTGCCGATATCCTGTCTCGAGAGAAGGACACGGTGACGGATCAGTACATCACATCCATGTACGATCTGCAGAAATACATGATCGAGGAAGGCAACGGATTGTCGTTGCGGATTTCTTTCGTGCGTTGGGACACTGGCGACGAAAATACTGAATCTGACGATCGGCACTACGTGGAATGGTCCTGCACACGCGGTGAAGGCCTAAAGCGGTGGTCCAACGCTACAGTTGATCAGGTCTCGAATCGAATTCCGATCATGGCGGACAACGCCACGATGATTTTGGTCGAGACAAGGCATCATTACGTGCGTCCGTTCAAACTCGGGATCGGCAGCAACGATTTCTTCATCGACAAGTTTATCTTTACACAACCCCGTGGATATACATTCATCGAGGGGCCGGACTCGTGCAAGGACGCCAACAACATTGATGACGGCGGGGCTTCTACAGGACACGACGACAGTACTCCGGAAGATAATTCCGGACCGCCGCCGGTCAACGTTGTAATACCATAGCCGACAGAATCTCGGACATGAACTTGGCCTCGGCGGACGCTGTCATGCCGCCGACGCCAACCCGGCGGCCCAGCCGCCACCACAGGCCGGGGGCCCAGACGTTGCTGGCCTTTTCGCGAGTTCGAACCAGAAACCCATTGGACGGCTTGAACGCAAAAACACCGCGATCCACGGCTTCAATTTCTTCAACCCGCGCAATCACCTGCCCCGATGCTGTGCGCAGTTCTGTTTCGGTCAGCTCGATCTTATCCTGAGTGGACATCCAAACGCGATACGCCAACCAAAAGGACGCCGCACCAACCGCCAACAAAAACACCTGCCAGACAAGTTCAGGCGGAGAAGCCAGCGCAACGTAGATCACCAAAGCACCTACGCTGCCCAGCATAGCAACACCGGCCACCCGTCTTGGGGATGATGCCTCGATCGTTGCCAGCACTTCGTCCTGCATGACTGCCTCCTGTCTGTCTGCAGTTTCGTGTATCCGCTTTGCGCAGAAATAAACAGACCCTCCCCTGCCCTACATTTGCGCACATTCATGGTGCCCCTGCGCGAATTGACCAGTTCCAGGCCGGGCATACATCCTGCAGACAGATCAAGGAGGATGCCATGTCCCTCAGACCCACATTGGAAACTCGCAAGGCCGTACCGACAATGGAAGGTGCGGGCGTCAAGCTGCATCGCGCCTTCGGGTTTCAAGACCCGTCCGAATTGGACCCGTTTCTGTTGTTCGACGACTTTCGCAATGAGCGCCCGCAGGACTACAAGGCCGGTTTTCCCTGGCATCCTCATCGCGGGATCGAGACGATCACCTATGTGCTGTCCGGTACGGTCGAGCATTCGGATTCGCTGGGCAACAGCGGGACGCTCGGCGCGGGTGATGTGCAATGGATGACGGCGGGGTCCGGCATTCTGCATCAGGAAATGCCGCACGGGAATACCTCGGGCCAGATGCATGGTTTTCAGCTCTGGGGCAACCTGCCCTCGGATCAGAAAATGACCGCTCCGCGCTATCAGGACGTTCAAGCCAAAGAGATCCCCGAGATCATCGACGATGACGGCACCACCGTGCGTGTCATCGTGGGTGAGTTCTGGGGTAAAACCGGCCCGGTGGACGGTATTGCCTCAGATCCCCAGTATCTGGACGTGCAAATTCCGGCCGGTGTCAAAAAGACCTTCAAGATCGACACCTATCGCCGCGCCTTTGCCTATGTGTTTCAGGGTCAGGCGGCTTTTGCCGATGCGTCCCAACCGACTGGGGTTTTGCTGGAAAAGGAAATTGCCGGGCAAGAGGTCAATATCCGCGACATGTCAGGAGACCGCACTCTGGTTCGGTTCGGCACCGGGGATGAGATCACCGTTCAGGCCGGGCCTGAAGGTGTTCGCTTTCTGCTGATCTCGGGCGCGCCGATTGATGAGCCTGTGGCGTGGCACGGACCCATCGTCATGAACACGCGTGCCGAACTGAAGCAAGCGTTTCGTGAGTTGCGCAATGGAACCTTCATTCGCCCCGCCCACTAAGGTCAAGCCTGACCCGATTATGGGTCAGGCAGTCACTGCGCGGCGAACCATGTCCCAATAGATCTGCTCGACCTCGTCCAACGACAAGCGTCCACCCGAGCGATACCAGGTCATCACACCATTCAGCATCGCAATCACCGCCAGCGTGGCGACCTTGGTGTCCGAGATCGCGAAGTGACCGGCTTTCTGGCCCTCACTCAATATCCGCTCCAGAGAATCCTCGTACGCGCGGCGAAGGTCCTCAATCTCGGTGAAGTTGTCTGGCGTCAGATTGCGCAGCTCCATATAGGCGATGAAAACCTCGTCGGGGCGTTCCAGATGAAACCGGATGTGGAACCCGACAAAGCGGCGCAAGGCCTCTTGCGCATCGCCGGTTTCTCCAAGGGCATCATAGGCTTGCTGCAACTCCTGCATGTGGTCGCGCATCAGGCGAAACAGCAGGCTTTGCTTGTCGGGCGTGTAGTTGTACAGCGCCCCGGCCTGAACGCCGACCTCACTTGCGATCTGGCGCATCGAAACTGCGGCATAGCCATGGCGCGCAAATAGGCCCAACGCTGCCTTGCGGATGCGCGGGCCGGTGATGTCCGAATGTGATCCCTGTGTACGAGCCATGGACCGACACTATCTGAACGCACGTTCAGATAGAACCCCGCTTGAACAGATCGGGTAAAAGAGGCATCACAAGATCAGTCCCTTGTGAAAGCGCCCGTTATGAAGCCCCTGCCCGTTTTGGTCCTGATCCTGACCCTTGCCGGATGCACCAACTTCCCCGAGCTGGAAGACAGCGAATCCCGCGCGGTCAAGACGGCGGCTTTCCCCAAGCTTTTGCCCTTGCCGAACGTTCTGGGCGCGCCCGCCGATCCGGTCAGCGAAGCCTCAATCGTTGAGCAGGACCTGACAGCCCGGAGCGAGGCTTTGGCAAAGAAAGCCGAAGCGCTGCAAAACGCGCAGATCAACTAAAGCGTTTCGGGTTTTACCTGAATCGCCAAGTGACACAAATGTCCCGAGAACGCTGAAAGCGTGACACGGTATTCGTGTCTCAGGTTTAACCCGAAACGCTATAAAGATCGGCTTTTCCCAGCCTTGGCCAACGCGTGACGGATTGCGCCCGTGCCCTGAACCAGCTAAGGCAGCGCTGAACGGGCAAAAGGCCCGAAATCAGACTGGTACGAGCGAAAGGAACCCACGGGATGACACAGGCGCTGCGGCTTGGAATTGCGGGCTTGGGAACTGTTGGCGTGGGTGTTGTCCGGATTGTCCGGCGTCATGCCGAAATGCTGCAGGTGCGCACCGGACGCCCGATTGAAATCGTCGCTGTGTCGGCGCGTGATTCAAGCAAGGACCGCGGCGTGAACCTGTCGGACTATGCGTGGGAAACCGACCCCGTGGCCCTGGCAAAACGCGATGACGTGGACGTATTTGTCGAGTTGATGGGCGGCGAAAACGGCCCGGCCAAAGCCTCGGTCGAGGCGGCGCTGGCCAGTGGCAAGGATGTTGTCACGGCCAACAAGGCTCTGCTGGCCATCCATGGTCAGGAACTGGCCGAGAAGGCCGAAGCCGCAGGCCGCGTGATCCGGTTCGAGGCCGCCGTCGCTGGCGGCATCCCGGTGATCAAATCCTTGACCGAAGGTCTGGCCGGAAACGAGATCACCCGCGTGATGGGCGTGATGAACGGCACCTGCAACTACATCCTGACCCGCATGCAGTCTCAGGAAAAGGGCTACAACGCGTTGTTCGATGAATGTGCAGAGCTGGGTTACCTCGAAGCGGATCCGAACCTGGATGTCGGCGGGATTGATGCAGCGCATAAACTGGCCCTGTTGTCCTCGATCGCGTTTGGCACGAAACCGAATTTCGACGGGATCGAGATTGAAGGCATCCAGCAAATCAGCCTCGACGATATCCATCAGGCCCATGACATGGGTTATCGGATCAAGCTGTTGGGTCTGGCCCAACGCACCGCACGCGGTCTGGAACAGCGTATGCAGCCCTGCCTCGTGCCCAGCGACTCGCCGCTGGGTCAGCTCGAAGGCGGCACCAATATGGTGGTGATCGAAGGCGACGCGGTGGAACAGGTGGTGCTGCGCGGCCCCGGTGCGGGCGAAGGCCCGACCGCAAGCGCAGTAATGGGCGATGTTTGCGATCTGGCGCGCGGTCTGAAAATCTCGACTTTTGGGCGCCCTGCGGCCAGCCTTGAAGATGCTACCCCTGCCATCACCGGCCTGCCTGCGCCTTATTACCTGCGATTGGGTTTGCTGGACAAACCCGGTGCCCTGGCCAAAGTCGCGGCCATTCTGGGCGATGCGGGCGTGTCGATTGACCGGATGCGCCAATATGGTCACAACGACAGCACAGCCCCTGTTCTGATTGTGACACACAAGACCACTCGGGCCACTCTGGATGTGGCATTGGACGGGTTCCGCGCGACCGATGTTGTCGCCGGTGAGCCTGTCGCACTGCGCATCGAACAGGTCTGAGCCCTTGCAGCCTGCGCCATCCGCAGGCTATGCCAGACGAAACGCCATTGCCTGCCGAAGGAATACAACGCATGAACGCTGCCAAAATCGACTTTAACGACCGCCTGCTGTCCCTGGGGCTTGCGCGGGTTGCGGAACAGGCCGCGCTTGCCTCTGCCTCGCTGGTGGGGCGTGGTGACGAGAAAGCCGCCGATCAGGCCGCTGTGAACGCGATGCGTGAACAGTTGAACCTGCTGGATATCGCGGGTGTCGTAGTCATCGGCGAAGGCGAGCGGGATGAAGCGCCGATGCTGTATATCGGCGAAGAGGTCGGCACCGGCGAAGGCCCCGGCGTGGATATCGCTCTGGACCCGCTGGAAGGCACTACGCTGACTGCCAAGGACATGCCCAACGCGCTGACCGTGATTGCCATGGGCCCGCGGGGTTCGATGCTGCATGCGCCGGATGTGTATATGGACAAGCTGGCCGTTGGCCCCGGTTACCCCGAGGGCGTCGTTTCGCTCGATATGACCCCGCGTGAGCGTGTTGAGGCGCTGGCCAAGGCCAAGGGATGTGAGCCGGCCGATATTACCGTCTGCATCCTGGAACGTCCGCGTCATGAGGCGATGATCGCCGAGGTGCGCGAAACCGGTGCCTCGATCCGTCTGATCACTGATGGCGACGTGGCCGGTGTCATGCACTGTGCCGAAAGCGAAACCACCGGCATCGACATGTATATGGGCCAGGGTGGAGCGCCTGAGGGCGTTCTGGCCGCCGCTGCTCTGAAATGTATGGGCGGTCAGATTTTCGGCCGCCTGCTGTTCCGCAACGATGACGAACGGGGCCGCGCCGCTAAGGCAGGCATCACCGATCTGGACCGTGTCTATGGCCGTGACGAGATGGTGACGGCGGATGTGATCTTTGCCGCAACAGGCGTAACCGGCGGCTCTCTGCTGCCGCGCATCAAGCGTGAGCCGGGCTGGGTTGAAACCACCACCTTGCTGATGCGCTCGAAAACCGGATCGGTTCGTCGCATGTCTTACCGCACGCCAATGTGGTCGCACGACGACGCCTAATCGGCTTGCGCCGATGCCTTTGGCAAGAGTATTTATAATAAGATGAAGAGGCCGGGTCCGAATGGGTCCGGCCTTGGCATATGAGGGGCGCGATGAGTTTTCTTGGGGTTGAGCAATCTTTGACCGGTCGCCGTTGGGTGGGGCCCACACCCGAGGTCGAGCGCGCGACTGAAATGCTGGTGCAGCAAGCCGGTTTGCCGCGCGCGCTCTGTCAGGTGCTGGCGCGTCGTGGGGTGCCCGCAATGGAAGCGGCCAGTTTTCTGGACCCCAAGCTGAAAGAACTCTTGCCTGACCCGCGCAGCATGAAGGATATGGAAACCGCTGCCGCCCGGTTCTTGAAAGCGGTGCGCGAAAAGCAGCGAATCGCGGTCTTTGCAGACTATGACGTGGATGGAGGTAGCTCAGCGGCGTTGCTGCTGATCTGGCTGCGTCAGATGGGGTTGCAGGCGACGCTTTATGTGCCGGACCGTATCGACGAAGGCTATGGGCCAAACGTGACAGCGATGCAATCGCTGGCAGCGGCGCATGACCTGATCATCTGCGTGGATTGCGGCACTTTGAGCCATGAGCCGATTGCGGCGGCCACAGACGCGGATGTGATCGTGCTGGACCACCATCTGGGCGGTGAGACCCTGCCGGACTGCGTGGCCGTGGTGAACCCCAATCGGCAGGATGAAAGCGGCGATCTGGGCTATCTCTGTGCGGCAGGCGTGGTGTTTTTGATGCTGGTCGAGGCCGGGCGGCAAATGCGTGAGGCCGGGGCCAAGGGGCCGGAGCTGGTGCCTCTGCTTGATCTGGTCGCCCTCGCGACTGTAGCCGATGTTGCCCCGCTGATTAGCGCAAACCGCGCATTGGTCCGACAAGGGCTGAAAGTCATGGCGGGCCGTCAGCGTCCCGGCCTGGTCGCTTTGTCGGATGTCGCACGTATGGATGCCGCGCCAAACAGTTATCACCTCGGGTTTCTGTTGGGACCGAGGGTGAACGCGGGCGGGCGTATCGGGCAGGCCGATCTGGGCGCGCGGCTGCTCAGCACGGATTCTTTGCACGAAGCACAGGCTCTCTCCGAGCGGCTAGACGCGCTGAACTCTGAACGGCGCGATATCGAAAACGCCGTACGGACCGCTGCGCTGGAACAGGCAGCGGAGCGCGGTCTGGACGCGCCCTTGGTCTGGGCCGCTGGCGAGGGGTGGCATCCGGGCGTCGTCGGCATCGTCGCCTCGCGCTTGAAGGAAAACGCCAACCGACCGGCCATCGTGATCGGCTTTGACGGGGATGAGGGCAAAGGATCGGGGCGGTCGGTCTCGGGTGTTGATCTGGGGGCCTCGATCCAGCGGTTGGCGGCCGAGGGGTTGTTGGTTAAAGGCGGCGGCCACAAGATGGCGGCCGGGCTGACCGTCATGCGCGATCAGTTGGAACCGGCCATGAAACGCCTTTCAGAACTGCTTGAGAAGCAGGGCGCTGGGCAAGGTGGCCCCGCGGATATGAAGCTGGACGGGGCGTTGATGCCCGGCGCAGCGACAGTGGATCTGATCGAACAGATCGAAAAAGCCGGGCCTTTTGGGGCCAGCGCCCCCGCCCCGCGCTACGCCCTGCCCGACCTGCAGGTGCGGTTTGCCAAACGGGTGGGAGAGTCGCATCTGAAGCTCTCGCTCGCGGACGGCCTGGGCAACGGACTGGACGCGATCGCATTCGGAGCCTTCGACGGACCGATGGGCGAAAAGCTCTCAAATCACGGCGGCGCTCGCTTTCATTTCGCTGGACGGCTTGAGGTGAATACCTGGGGTGGTCGCCAAAACGTACAGCTTCGTCTTGAGGACGCAGCCGACGCGAAATGACAGGGTTCTGGGCCATGGCGGGACAGGTCAAAAAACTTTCGCATCCCTGCGTTTTTCGGCTTGCGGGGGTCGGGGTGAAACCGTAAAAGGCCCTCCACAAGCTAGCGTGGCCCGTTCGTCTATCGGTTAGGACGCCAGGTTTTCAACCTGGAAAGAGGGGTTCGATTCCCCTACGGGCTACCA